>NZ_JBITGZ010000006.1:0-331024 GCF_044457565.1 Kitasatospora sp. NPDC050543
AGGTCAGCCCGGCGTCCGTCTCCAAGGCGATCACGTTCCTGGAGAGCCAGGGCCTCGTCCGCCGGGAACAGGACGAACGCCGCCGCGAGCGCTACGTGGTCGACGACGATGTCTGGTACCAGTCGATGATCGCCAGCGCCCGTGCCACCGCCCAGCTCGTCGAGACCGCACGGCAGGGCGTCGCCGTCCTCGGCCCCGACACCCCGGCCGCCGCCCGCCTGGAGAACATCGCCCGCTTCCTCGACTTCGTCTCCGAGAGCATCACCCGCGCCGCGGAGCAGGCCCGCGAGATTCTCCACACGAAGCCCGAAACGACCTCGCGTGGCCCTGCCACGCCGGGTTCGGATCGCGGATAGCCGGGCGCCTCGATGGTCACGGCGATCGATGGCACCGCGGCGCAGGTGCCTGGCGTTGCGAGCCTCGCGGGTCACCGGGGGCCACCTGTGGCCCCTCACGCATCCGGGCCGCCGCAGGGCCCGGATCTCAGTGCGGCCGGGGTTGCCCGCTGTCGTCCGGGTCGGCGCGGGGGCGTGCGCGGAAGGCGCGGCGGTAGGTGTCCGGGGGTACGCCGACGGTCCGGTTGAAGTGCCGGCGCAGTGTGGTGGCGGTGCCCATGCCGGTGGCCGCCGCGATGGCGTCGACGCTGAGGTCGGTGTTCTCCAGCAACTCCTGGGCGCGGCGGATCCGTTGGGTGAGCAGCCATTGCAGTGGCGTGGTGCCGGTCGCCGTCCTGAAGTGGCGGCCGAGGTTGCGTGAGCTCATCCGTGCCCGGCGTGCCAGGTCCTCCACGGTCAGCGGCCGGTCGAGGCGTTGGATCACCCAGGGGAGCAGTGCGGCGAGCGGGTGGTCGTCCTGGGCGGGCACCGGGGTGGTGAGGAACTGGGCCTGGCCGCCGGCCCGGAGCGGCGGGACGACCAGGCGGCGGGCGACGGCGTTGGCGATCGACGAGCCGTGGTCGAGGCGGACGAGGTGCAGGCACAGGTCCAGCGCGGCGGCCTTGCCCGCGGAGGTGAGCACGCTGCCGTTGTCGACGTAGAGCACGTCCGGGTCGACCTCCACCCGGGGGTAGCGGGCGGCCAGCGCGTCGGTGTGCGCCCAGTGCGTGGTCGCGCGCCTGCCGTCCAGCAGGCCGGCTGCGGCCAGGACGAACGCGCCCGTGCAGAGGGAGGCCACGCGCGCACCCGCCTGGTGGGCCGCGCGCACCGCGTCGACCAGCTCGGCCGGCGGGTCCTCGTCGACGTCGGCCCAGGCGGGGACGATCACGGTGTCGGCGTGCCGGAGCCGGTCGAGCCCGAGGTCGGGCTCCAGTCGGAACCGGCCGACCCGCACGGCTTGCGGTCCGCAGACGGCGAGGTCGTACCAGGGGACCGCGACGGCGGCCGGGGCGTCGCCGAAGACCTCGTACGCCACGGACAGTTCGAAGTGCAGCATCCCGTCCGTGACGGCCAGTGCGACAGTGCCCATGTCCGGAATTGTACGCACCATGGCGTTCCGGACACTCACGGTGACGTGCCCGCCGGCGACAGGATGTCCGCAGCGGATCATTCGAACATGAGGGGGAGAAGCCATGGGATCGGCGCACACGGTGGTGGTGTTCGGCGCGTACGGGCACACCGGGCGGTTCGTGGTGGCGCAGCTGCGCGAGCGCGGGTTCGTCCCGGTGCTCTCCGGCCGCGACGGCGACAAGCTGCGGGCGATGGCCGCGGCCGAGCCCGGATCCGAGACCCGGCCTGCGGCGGAGGTCCGGCCTGCGTCGGTCGACGATCCGGCCTCGCTCGACCGTGCGCTGGCCGGTGCGGCCGCAGTGATCAACTGCGCCGGGCCGTTCGCCACGACCGCCGCCCCCGTGATCGAGGCGGCCCTGCGCGCCGGGATCCCGTACCTGGACGTGGCGGCCGAGGTCGAGGCCAACCTCGACACGTTCGCGCACTTCGCGGACCGCGCCCGCGCCGCGGGAGTGCTGATCGTCCCCGCGATGGCCTTCTACGGCGGCCTCGGCGACCTGTTGGCCACCGCGGCGATGGGCGACTGGACCGCGGCCGACGAGGCACACGTCGCGTACGGGCTGAACAGCTGGCACCCCACGGAAGGGACCCGCGCCGCGGGCCGGATCTCCCGGGAGCGGCGGGGCGGTAGGCGCGTGCTCTACACGAACGGGCAGCTGGAGTACCGCGACGACGCCCCGCCCACGCTGGAGTGGGCCTTCCCCGATCCGGTGGGCACCCGGTCCGTCATCGGGGAGTTCACGATGGCCGACGTCGTGACCCTCCCCAGCCACCTGGCCGTCCCCGAGGTGCGCACCTATATGACGACCGAGGCCGCCAGGGACCTGTCGGCCCCGGACACCCCGGCGCCGACCGCGGTCGACGAGCACGGGCGGTCCGCACAGACCTTCCTCGTCGATGTCGTCGTGCGCCGCGGCGGCGCCGAACGGCGTGCCGTGGCGAGGGGCCGGGACATCTACGCCGTCACCGCGCCGCTCGTGGTGGAAGCGGCCTCCCGCATCCTCGCGGGCGGGACGAAGACGGTCGGTGTCGCCTTCGCCGGCGAGATCTTCGACGCGCCCGACTTCCTCCGCGCGCTGTCCCCGCACATCTCGCTGGAACTGCGTCAGTAGCCGCGGCGCCGTCCGCCCGGACGGGCGCGGCCGGGGCTCAGAGCGTGACGGTGGCGCGGAAGAGGGTGGCGCCCGGTCCGGCCAGCTCGGTGTCCTTGCCGGTGGCCGGGAGGAAGGCCGACTCCCCGCGGGCGAGGTCGACCGTGCTGCCGTCGGCGGCGGTGAGGCGGGCGGTGCCGGCCGTGCAGAGCAGGATCTGCGGCGCGCGGCCGTCGATCCGCCGGGGCTCGGTGCCCAGGTCGAAGCGGGAGAGCCGGAACTCGTCGATCGGGACGGGGTAGAGCCCCTCGCCGGGGTTGTCGGCGACCGGGACGGGGCGCAGGACGTCCGGTGCGGCGGCCTCGAACTCGACGATCCTGAGCAGCTCGGGGACGTCGATGTGCTTGGGGGTGAGCCCGGCGCGCAGCACGTTGTCGGAGTTGGCCATGATCTCCACGGCGGTGCCGTAGAGGTAGCCGTGCGGCACACCGGCGCCGAGGTAGAGCGCCTCGCCCGGCTGGAGCCGGATGTGGTTGAGCAGCATCCCGGCGATCAGGCCGATGTCCCCGGGGAAGGTGCGGGTGATCCGGGTGTAGGCGGCGTACGGGCCGGCGGGGTCGGTCTCGGCGGCGCGTACGACGGCCTCGGCTACCTCGCCGACGACGGCGGCGGTGGTCGCCCCGTCCATCGAGAGGATGGCGGCGAGCGCCTCGCGCAGGGCCTCGCCCTCGGGGCGGCCGCGCAGGATCGCGATCACCGGGTCGAGCGCCGGTACCCGCAGTCCGGCGATCAGGTCGGCGGCGTCGGTGGGGTGACGGAAGCCGCAGAGGCCGTCGAACGCGTCGAGCGCGCAGATCAGTTCGGGCTTGTGGTTCGCGTCGCGGTAGTTGCGCTCGGGTGCGTCCAGCGGGATGCCCCTGGCCTGCTCGTCGGCGAACCCGGCGCGGGCCTGGGCGAGCGTCGGGTGGGCCTGGATGGAGAGCGGGATCCCGGCCGCCAGGACCTTGAACAGGAACGGCAGGCCGGGCCCGAAGCCGGCGACGGCGGCCGCGCCGAGTTCGCCCTGCGGGTCGGCGGCGATCAGCTCGTCGAGCGGGCGGGGCCCGTCGCCGCGGTCCACCCGGGAGGGGGCGCCGGGGTGGGCGCCCATCCACAGCTCGGCCTGCGGCTGCCCGGTGGGCTGCTGCCCGAGCAGCTCGGGGATCGCGGTGACCGACCCCCAGGCATACGGGCGGACGGTGTTGACGAGCCTGTCCATGGACGCGGTCCTACTCGCTGGCTGCAGTGACGTGGCAGTGCCGTGGGCGCCGGATCGCCGGGGTGTTCGGACCCCTGTGCGTGCGCGGGCGATCCTGGCAGAGGCTGCGTCTCGACCCTATCCGACGTACTGTACGGCCGGGCAACCGTGTGTTCGAGGGTCCCCGGGGTGCCGGGCCTGGGCCCGGCTGTCCGAGGAGTGCGGTATAGGATGCCGTTTCTCAGTTCTTTCCCACTGCCCGCGGGCCGTTGGCGAGGCTCCGCGTCCTTCCCGGTGCGGGCCGCGGCGACGTCTCCCGTGCGCCACTGTCCGGAAGGTTTGCACGTGACCGCGACCCAGCAGACTTTTGCTGATCTCGGCAAGGTGCTGGTGATCATTCCCACGTTCAACGAGGCCGAGAACGTCGGGCTGATCGTCGGACGGGTTCGGGCAGCGGTGCCCGAGGTCCACGTACTGGTGGCGGACGACAACAGCCCCGACGGCACCGGTGACATCGCCGACAAGCTGGCCGCCGACGACCCGCACGTGCAGGTGCTGCACCGCAAGGGCAAGGAGGGCCTGGGCGCCGCGTACCTCGCGGGCTTCCGCTGGGGCATCGACCACGGCTTCGACGTGCTGGTGGAGATGGACGCGGACGGCTCGCACCGCCCCGAGGACCTGCCCCGCCTGCTCACCGCGCTGCGCGGCGCCGACCTGGTGCTCGGTTCGCGCTGGGTGCCCGGCGGCGAGGTGGTCAACTGGCCGAAGTCGCGGCTGCTGCTCTCGCGCGGCGGTTCGCTGTACTCGCGGCTGATGCTGGACGTGCCGATCAAGGACGTCACCGGCGGCTACCGCGCGTTCCGCAAGGAGACGCTGCTCGGTCTGGGCATGGACCAGGTCGCCTCGGCCGGGTACTGCTTCCAGGTCGACCTGGCGTGGCGCACGGTCAAGGCCGGCTTCAAGGTCGCCGAGGTGCCGATCACCTTCGTCGAGCGTGAACTCGGCGCCTCCAAGATGAGCCGCAGCATCGTGGTGGAGGCTCTCTGGCGGGTCACCGCCTGGGGTCTCGGCGCCCGGTTCGAGCGGCTGACCGGCAAGAAGAAGTAGCCGGTCGCCCTCCCCGTAACGGCTTCCAGAGCAGCACCCGGACCCGCCTGATCCCAGGCGCCGGGTGCTGCTTTCGTATGTCCGCCCGGTCCGCCCGGCCGGCTGGAGCCGAGCCCGGCCGGGTGGCCTCAGACCTCAGACCTCAGGGCCCGCAGGGCTTGCCGGGGATCAGGGCGGCGGCCGGGAGGTGTTCCTCGGCCCACTTGGAGAGCTCCGCCAGGGCGGGTCCGAGCGCCGCGCCGGCCTCGGTGAGCCGGTAGCTGACCCGCAGCGGCGGGCCCTCGTCGACCTGGCGCAGCACGATCCCGGCCTCGGCCAGTTCGGTGAGCCGGTCGGAGAGCATCCGCTCGCTGATGCCGGGGATGGCCCGGCGCAGTTCGGAGAAGTACGCGGGGTTGTGGCTGAGGACGGCGATGACCAGGCCCGTCCAGCGCTTGCCGAGCAGCATGAACACCCGCGTCAGGGCCACGCCGGCGCCGGTGCAGGCCGCGGGTGTGTGGGTGAGGACTTCCTGGGGTGCCTCCTGCTGCGCCATTCCTACAGCCTACCGTCACTCCGCTAGTGACTGCAGAAAAGTAAGCTGCTACCGTAATGACAGCTGCGCAGGATTCCGCAGCAACTAATCTCCTGGAGGTACCGTCATGCCCGTGCTGCTGCACATCGACTCGTCCCCGTTCGCCGAGAGCTCCGTCTCCCGGGAGGTCTCCGCCGCCTTCCGTGCCGCCTGGCAGGCCCAGCACCCCGACGGCACCGTGATCCACCGTGACCTCGCCGCCGAGCCGCTGCCGCACCTGGACGCCGCCGGTATCAGTGCCGCCTTCGTACCCGCCGACCAGCGCAGCCCCGAGCAGGCCGCCGCGCTGGCCCTGCGCGAGCAGCTGTTCACCGAGCTGGAGCAGGCCGACGCGGTCGTCATCGGCGCCCCGATGTACAACTTCACGATCCCCTCCAGCCTCAAGGCGTGGCTCGACCACGTGATCCTGATGGGCCGCACCGCGGGCGACGCCCCCTCGGCCGCCGGCACGCCCGTCACCGTGGTCTCCTCCCGCGGCGGCTCGTACGGGCCCGGCACCCCGCGTGAGAGCTTCGAGTTCGTGACCACCTACCTGGAGAAGGTGCTCACCGGGATGCTCGGCCTGGACGTCGACTTCATCGTCCCGGAGTTCACCCTGGCCTCGGTGAACCCGGCCCTGGCGGAGTTCGTCGAGACCGCCAAGGCGTCCAAGGCCAAGGCGCTCCAGGACGCCGAGCAGAAGGCCAAGGCGCTCGCGGTCTGAGCGGGCAAGGGCCGGGACCAGCGGGACCGGCGGGACACGCGGTACGGACGTAACCCTGGAACGTGGGGACGCGGGACGGTCGGGGGGCCGTCACCCCTGCGGGCGAGCCGGGCGCGTCCACCCGGCGATCGGCGGCCGGAGCTTCCATGCTGGAGCGGACACGGCGGGCCGGCCCGACCCGACCCGGCGCAGCCGGGAGCCGACCGCCGACCAGGGAGCCGAAGTGACCACGTCCCCACCCGAGGACAGCTCCGGAGCGGCCGAGCAGGTGGGCCACAGCGCGGGGGCGCCACCGGTGCGCCCGCTGGAGATCGACGTCTTCACCGGCCCGGAGTCGGCCTTCTTCGCGACCTCGACCCTGATCCTCGGCGAGCGCTCGGCGATCCTGGTCGACGCCCAGCTGACCCGCAGCGCGGGGCGCGAGCTCGCCGAGTGGGTGGCCGGCAAGAACCGCCGGCTGCTGGCCATCGTCATCACCCACCACCACCCCGACCACTACTTCGGCGCGGAGGAGGTGCTGCGGCTCTTCCCGCAGGCGCAGCTGCTGGCCGCGCCGCCGGTGGTGGAGGGGATCATGCGTACGGCGGCGGCCAAGGTCGCCCAGTGGAAGCCGGTGTACGGGGACGACATCCCGGACCACCCGCTGGTGCCGGCCCAGCTGCTGCCGCAACCGCTGATGGTGGACCGCCAGCTGATCCCCGTCCTGCTGCTCGGCCAGGCCGACTGCGCCGGCTCGACCGTGGTGCACATCCCCGGCAGCCGGACGGTGATCGCCGGGGACTTCGTCTACAACGGCACCCATGTCTGGACGGCCGACACCACGCCCGAGGAGCGGGTGGAGTGGACCCGCAACCTGGGGCGGATCGCCGACCTCGGCGCGGAGCGGATCATCGCCGGGCACCGCGCGCCCGACCAGGACGACGCCGCGCTGCGGGTGCTCGCCTTCACCGGGGAGTACCTCCAGGACTTCGACGCCTGGCTGCGCGAGTACCCCGCGGACGTCGACGCGCTGATCGCGGCGATGGGAGAGCGCTACGGGGAGCTGACGCTGCCGGCCTTCCTGCGGCTCAGCGCCGCCGCCAACGTCGAGCGGGTGGCGCGCGAGCGCGCGGCGGAGCAGTCGACGGGGCAGGTGTCGGGGCCGGACGAGGCGTTCTGAGCGGTGTGCCTGAACGGCGTGCCTGAACGGGCCCGAGGGGGGTTCCGGCCGGCGGCCCCGGTGACGCCCCACGTGGGCGGATACTGACGGCATGACGGCGACGCAGTACGACGCGATCGTGCCGGCCGGTGGCGCGGCCCGCCGGCTCGGCGGGGCCGACAAGCCGGGCCTCACGGTGGGTGAGTCGACCCTGCTCGACCGGGTTCTGGCGGCCTGCGCGGGCGCCCGCACCACCGTGGTGGTCGGGCCCGTCCGGCCGACCTCGGGCGGCGCACCGCGCTGGACCAGGGAGCAGCCGCCGGGTGGCGGTCCGGTGGCGGCCGTCGCCGCCGGGCTGGCGTATGTGACGGCCGGGACGGTGCTGCTGCTCGCCGCGGACCTGCCCTTCCTCGACGAGCGGACCGTACGCAGGCTGATCGGCGCCCTGGACGAGCCGGACCCGGCGGCGGGGGAGGACGAGAGCGCGGGGGAGGGCGGGGGCGAGGGCCCCGAGGCCGTGCTGCTGGTGGACGCCGCCGGCCGGGACCAGCCGCTCGCCGCCGCCTACCGCACCGCCGCGCTGCGCCGCGCGCTCGCCGAGCTGGGCGACCCGGCCGGGCAACCGCTGCGCCGCCTCACCGGCGGGCTGCGGACGGTGCGCCTGGCGGACACCGAGGGCGTCACCTACGACTGCGACACCTGGGAGGAGCTCGCCCAGGCCCGCGAGCGCGACCGGGCGGAATCGTCCGGCGCCGGACGTACCACCTGGTGAGACCGGCCGGGGGCCGGACCTCACCGTGGGGCGCGGCCCCGCGTGAGCGAAGCGACCCCGGACGGTCATCGCCGGAAGGCCCCCGGCACGCCGTTGATCAGGCAGCATGGGGCTATGGAGCGCACGCTGAATGACTGGATCGCCGAGGTCAGTGCCGAACTCGGCATCGAGCTCGATGTCGACGTGCCCGGGCTGCTGGACATGACCAGGGTGGTCGCCCACCAGGTCGCGAGACCGGCGGCGCCGCTGACCGCCTTCCTGGTCGGGTACGCCGCCGCCCAGCAGGGCGGGGGCGCCGCGGCCGTCGCCCAGGCCAACAAGCGGGTGGCCGAGCTGGCCGAGCGCCGCACCGGCGAGGCACCACCGGAGCGGGCATGACCGCCGGCACCCGGCCGAGCCGGGCCACCCCGCGCTCCGCCCACGCCCCCGCGCCGGCCCCCGTACCCGCCCCCGTAACCGCGCCGACGCCGGCCGCCGTCCCCACGCCGGCCGCCGGGTCGGCTCAGGGCCGGGCCGTGCGGCCGGGCCCGGCCGGCGAGCTGCCCTGGCCCGGGGCCCGCGAGGTGGCTCTGGCGGCGGGCCGGCGCACGCTGCCCACCCTCGAACTCGACCTCGCCGACGCGCTCGGCCACACCCTCGCCGAGCCGCTCGCCGCGCTCACCGACCTCCCCGCTTTCGACACCTCCGCGATGGACGGCTGGGCCGTCGCGGGCCCCGGCCCCTGGCGCCCGGCCGGCCGGCTGCTGGCCGGCGCACCCGCCCGGCCGCTGGCCGACGGCGCGGCCGTCGAGATCGCCACCGGCGCCCAGCTCCCGCCCGGCGCCACCGCCGTACTGCGCCGCGAGCACGGCGTCCTCGACGGCCCGCTGCTGCGCGAGGGCACCTCGGGCGGCCTGGCGCCGGGCCAGGACGTGCGCCCCCGCGGCCAGGAGTGCCGCCGCGGCGAGCAGCTGCTCCCGGCCGGCACCGTGGTCGGCCCGGCGGTGCTCGGCCTGGCCGCCGCCTGCGGCCACGACCGGCTGACCGTCCGTCGCCGGCCCACCGTCGAGCTGCTGGTGCTCGGCGACGAACTGCTGGACTCCGGCCTGCCGGAGCCCGGGCTGGTCCGCGACGCGCTCGGCCCGCTGCTCCAGCCCTGGCTGCGCGCGGCCGGCTGTGAGGTGATCGCCCGGCGCTCGGTCCGGGACGACTTCGGGCTGCTGCGGGACGCGATCCGCCGCTCGCCCGCCGACGTGGTCGTCACCACCGGAGCCACCGCCGCCGGGCCGGTGGACTTCCTGCACCGCGCGCTGGAGGCGGCCGGCGCCCGGCTGCTGGTGGACGGTGTGGCCGTTCGCCCCGGGCACCCGATGCTGCTCGCGGAGCTCGCCGACGGCCGCCACCTGGTGGGGCTGCCCGGCAATCCGCTGGCCGCCGTCGCGGGTACCGTCACCCTCGCCCTGCCGCTGCTGCACCGCCTGGCCGGCCGTGCCGCCGCGGAGCCGTGCACCACACCGGCCGCCGCCGACCTGCCCGGCCACCCGCGCGACACCAGGCTGCTGCCCGTCCTGCGCACCGCGCGGGGCGCCCTGCCGCTGGCCTTCGACGGCCCCGCGATGCTGCGCGGCCTCGCGCTGGCGGAGGCGTTCGCGGTGGTACCGCCCGGTGGCGTCCGGGCCGGGGTCTGCGTGGAGCTGCTGGCCGTACCGTGAGCGACCGGGCCCGGCGGCTCGCGGCGGGCCGCCGGGCCTGCGGCCGGGTCAGACTGCCGGGTCACCCGGGCGTGTGCCGCGGGCGCGGTGGCAGGCGTCCTGCCCGCCGGCAGGGGAGCGAAGCGGCGCCCGGGGAGCGGGTATTGACCGGACGTCGGTGCCGGGCCGGGTGTCCGGGCGGGCGTAGCGTGGCGGCCATGCGAGCCATCACGATTCCCCATCCCGGCGGCCCCGAGGCACTCGTTTGGGCCGATGTCCCCGATCCGGTCCCAGCCGCCGGCGAGGTCCTGGTCGAGGTCGCGGCGACCGCCGTCAACCGCGCCGACCTGTTGCAGCGCCAGGGCCTGTACGACCCGCCGCCGGGCACGCCGCCGTACCCGGGGCTGGAGTGCTCGGGGCGGATCGTCGCGCTCGGCCAGGGCGTCGCCGGGTGGGGCATCGGCGACGAGGTGTGCGCGCTGCTGTCCGGTGGCGGGTACGCGGAGCGGGTGGCGGTGCCCGCCGGGCAGCTGCTGCCGGTGCCCCGCGGGCTGAACCTGGAGCAGGCCGCCGCGCTGCCGGAGGTGACGGCGACGGTCTGGTCGAACCTCTTCATGGTGGCGCACCTGCGGCCCGCGGAGACGGTGCTGCTGCACGGCGGGGCGAGCGGGATCGGGACCATGGCGATCCAGCTGGCCAAGGCGGTCGGCGCCCGGGTGCTGGTCACGGCGGGCAGCGCGGAGAAGCTGGCGCGCTGCGCCGAGCTGGGCGCGGACGTCGGCATCAACTACCGGGAGCAGGACTTCGCGGAGGCCGTCGGCAAGGCCACGGACGGCGCGGGCGTGGACGTCGTGCTCGACATTATGGGTGCGAAGTACCTGGAGCGGAACGTCGACTCGCTGGCGGTGAACGGGCGGCTGGTGATCATCGGTCTGCAGGGCGGGGTGAAGGCCGAGTTGAACCTGGGCGTGCTGCTGCGCAAGCGGGCGGCCGTGGCCGCCACCAACCTGCGGGGGCGTCCGCTGGCGGAGAAGGCGGCGATCGTGGCGGCGGTGCGCGAGCACGTCTGGCCGCTGGTCGAGTCCGGGGTGGTGCGGCCGGTGGTGCACGAGGTGCTGCCGCTCGCGCAGGCCGCGGCCGCGCACCGGCTGGTGGAGTCGGGGGCGCACGTGGGCAAGGTGGTGCTGCGGGTGTGAGTGCTGCGGGTGTGAGCGCTGCCCCTGTGCGGAGGGCGCGCGGGTATGGGCGGGTATCGAGGAGAGTCCGTGGGGGTGTTCGGGGGTGGTCCGACCGCTCTTTCGAAATGCCCGGAATATCGGATTGTGTGACGCTGGTGCGGAGCTGTCCCGCCGCCGACCACGCCAGAAACGCGTGGTCGGCCGTCGGAAGGACCTCCGTCCGTGACTGCATCTTCGAACGCGTTCTCCGCGCTCCCACTCCCCGCGCCGCCGCCCGGCGGGGCTCCCGCCTGCTCCCTCGGCGACGCCCTCGTCCCGCGCCGCGCCCCCATCTCCGCTGCCGCCCGTACGTCCGGCGGCGCTGCGGGTGCCGCCCCTACGGCCGCCCGGGTGGGGCGCCGTGGCCGGATCGCCGTGGCCGCCGCCGGGTTCGCCCTGCCGCTGCTGCTGGCGGGCCCGGCCCTCGCCGCGTCCGGTGACCAGCCCGAGGTGGGCAGCGCGCGGGCGGCCTGGCCCGTGCCGGCCGCCCAGGCCGGGGCGGCCGAGGCCGCTCCCGATGGCCTTGGGCCGCTGCCGGGCCCGGACGCCGGTGCCGAAGCTGTAGCCGAAGCCGTCGCCGTGGACGAGCCGCCGCTGCTCGCCGCGCCGATCGAGGAGCCCGCAGGCGCGGCCGAGGCGGAGCCGGCCGAGGAGTCGGCTCCGGTGCCCGAGGCCGTGGCGCCGCCCTCCGCCGAACCGCTGCCCGCCCCCGCGCCCGCCCCGGCCCCCGCGCCCTCGGCGGCGCCGTCGGGAGCGCCGTCCCCGCCGCCCGCCCCCGTGGAGCTGCCGTCCGCCCCCGGGGCCCGCCCGCTCTCCGGGCCGGCCCAGCACCAGGACGGCCGCTCGCCCGCGCCCGCCCCTGTGCCGCGCCCCGCACCGCTGGCCCAGCCGGCGAAGCCCGTCCAGTCCGTCCGGCCTGCTCAGCTGCCGATGTCGAAGGACGTGGGCCCGGCGTGGGAGAGCCCGCTGTGGGAGAACGCGGCCTGGAGCGCCGCGCTCTGGGACAGGTCGGCCTGGCAGCTCCCGGTCCGGGAGGGTACGGACAGGGAGAGCACGGCCAGGGAGAGTGTCGTCCGTGACGACCCCGTCCGCGACGGCGTGGTCCGGGAAGGGCCCGTCCTGGTGCGCCGGCACCGGGCCGCGCTGGCTCCCGAGCGGCCCGCCACGGGCGGCCGGCTCGACCTCGGGGCCCCCGCCCGCGCGCCGCGCGGTCCGGCCGGGTCCGCACCGGACGCGGAGCCGGGCCTGGACGCGGCCGGGCCGGCCACCCAGGACCAGGCCGGGCCCGACCAGCTCGCCGCCGTCCCCTCGCCGGTGGCGATCCCCACGCACTGGCGGGACGCGTCGACGCTGCAGCTGCCGCTCGGCGCGGGCCTGGCCCTGATCGGCTGCGGCGTCGGCCTGATCGGCCTGCGGATGCGCCGGGGCTGACCCGGCCCGCTCCGCCGAGTCGCGCCGGCGCCGCCGGTACTCCCCGCGGTCCGGTGGCCGCGTACGGTGAGCCACACCCTGTCTCCACGGTTGCCGGAACCACGGGCCGGTCGGCAGCGTCCCAGGTGACACCGCCTGGCGCGGACCCCGCCCGGCCGCAGAGTCGTGCCCGCGGGGGCTTGAGCCGGACCAACCCCAGTGAGGGAGAATGCTGTTCATGACGAAGCCGATGAACGAGCGCTCGCAGCAGGAGTTGTACCAGGCGTCGGCCGGGCAGTCCGACGACAACCCGAAGGTGCTGGTCGTCGGACCGGACGGGCTGCCCATCGGCGAGGGGTTCGCCCGTTTCGGAGCGGACGAGGGCGCCGAGCCGCGTGAACTTCCGGTCACCGAGATGGTGGAGCAGCCGGCCAAGGTGATGCGGATCGGCAGCATGATCAAGCAGCTGCTGGAGGAGGTCAGGGCCGCGCCTCTGGACGAGGCCAGCCGGGTCCGGCTGAAGGACATCCACGCCAGCTCCATCAAGGAGTTGGAGCTGGGCCTCGCCCCCGAGCTGGTCGCGGAGCTGGAGCGGCTCTCGCTGCCCTTCACCGAGGACACCATCCCGACCGAGGCCGAGCTGAGGATCGCCCAGGCCCAGCTGGTGGGCTGGCTGGAGGGGCTGTTCCACGGCATCCAGACCGCGCTGTTCGCCCAGCAGATGGCCGCCCGGGCGCAGTTGGAGCAGATGCGCCGTGCGCTGCCGCCCGGCCTGCACGGCGGCGAGCACGACGGCGAGGAGCCAGGCGAGGGCCGGGGGATCCGGTCCGGCCCGTACCTCTGAGCCACTGGCGGCGGGTACAAGGCCGGGGGCCTGGGTACAGTGTCGGCCCTGCACAGAGCGGTGACGCCCGGAGCCGATACCCTGACCCCTGTCGCAGGCCCGCCGAGGCCGCGGCGGGGGTCGGGCGGGCCGGGCGAGGCCGCCGGATCCGGTACGGACGAGACGAGACGTCACGGCGGCGGTCGCACACCGCGCCGAGGGGGAGCAGAGGACCATGAGCGAGGACGGCACCGCGGGTCAGGGCTACTCCCTGGGCAACGGCAGGTACGAGCTGCAGCACCTGCTCGGTGAGGGCGGCATGGCCTCCGTCCACCTGGCGTACGACCGGGTCCTGGACCGTCAGGTCGCGGTGAAGACGCTGCACACCGAGCTCGGCCGCGAGCAGTCCTTCCGGGAGCGGTTCCGGCGTGAGGCGCAGGCCGTCGCGCGGCTGGAGCACACCAACATCGTCACGGTCTACGACTCCGGTGAGGACGTCGCGGCCGACGGCGCCACCACGCCGTACATCGTGATGCAGCTCGTCGAGGGCAAGCCGCTGCGCGACGTGCTCAACGAGGAGATCGCCCAGCACGGCGCGATGCCCAACGAGCGCGCCCTGAAGATCACAGCCGGGGTGCTGGCGGCGCTGGAGGCCTCGCACGACGCCGGCCTGGTGCACCGCGACATCAAGCCCGGCAACGTGATGTTCGACCGCAAGGGCGTCGTCAAGGTGATGGACTTCGGCATCGCCCGCGCGCTGCAGTCCGGTGTCACCTCGATGACCCAGACCGGCATGGTCGTCGGCACCCCGCAGTACCTCTCGCCGGAGCAGGCGCTCGGCAAGAGCGTGGACGCCCGCTCGGACCTCTACTCGGTCGGCTGCATGCTGTTCGAGCTGCTCACCGGCCAGCTGCCGTTCGACGGGGACTCCCCGTTCTCGATCGCGTACAAGCACGTGCAGGAGGAGCCGCCGACGCCGTCCTCGCTGAACCGCGCGGTGACCCCGGCGATCGACGCCCTGGTCGCGCGCGCCCTGCGCAAGGACCCGGCGCACCGCTTCCCCACCGCCGAGGCGATGCGCGAGGAGGTCGAGCGGGTCCTCGGGGGCTCCGGCAGCCCGCTCCAGGCCAGCACCCCGCTGGTGATCGGCGAGGGCCCGCGTTCCGCGCACGCCTCCGGTTCGCTCACCGGTATGCCGCAGGTGCCGGGCGACATCCGTACGCCGGCCCCGCACGTGCAGCAGCCGTACCAGCAGGCCACCCCGCCGCCGTACGGGCCGCAGACCCCGCCGCCGGCCTTCCCGCAGGCGCCGCAGTACCAGACGCCGCCACCGCAGCAGCAGTACCAGACCCCGCCACCGCAGTACCGGACGCCGCCGCCGGCGTTCCCGCAGCAGGCGCACACCCCGGCTCCGATGCCGATGCCGCAGCCGATGCCCATGCCGATGCCGACGCTGGTGCCCGCCCCGGCGAAGAACAGCAACGGCTGCTCCACCGCGCTGGTGATCGTCGGGATCATCCTCGGTGTGATCGTCCTCGCGGTCATCATCATGGCCATCGTGATCACCAAGGCGGATGACGGTAACTCCAGCACCAAGTACGCTCCTCGTCCCGCCACCGTTCTGCACACCGAGGACCTCGGCCCGCTCGACGGCGGCCTCGTCTGACGTGCGCGGCCCGGACGGGCCGGGCCACGACGGGCTGCCCGAGGCGGTAGCGTTCTAGGGATACGAAGCGACAGGGCGACCGCGATCCGAGCGAAGGCCCGGGGCGAGGAGCGATGGCAAACACGCATCAGCCGGGCGACAACGAGGGTGACCGGGAGGACGGTTGGGCCGACGGCACCGGCCCGACCGCTGCGATGTCTTCGTCCGCCGGGGGCCGGGGCGGCCCGCAGACGCCCGGGCGCGGCACGGCCGCGCCGCTGGGCACCGTCGGTGACGGCCGCTACCGCCTGACCCACCGGCTCGGCCGTGGCGGCATGGCCGAGGTGTTCGCCGCCCAGGACGTCCGGCTCGGCCGGACCGTCGCCGTCAAGCTGCTGCGGCCCGAACTCGCCCAGGACGACATCGCCCGGCTGCGGTTCGGCCGGGAGGCGCAGTCCGTCGCGGGCCTGAACCACCACTCGATCGTGGCGGTCTACGACACCGGCGAGGAGCACGTCGGCGAGGAGTCCACGCCGTACATCGTGATGGAGCTGGTCGAGGGCCGCACCGTCCGCGAGCTGCTCGTGGACGAGGAGGCGCCGCCGGTCGACCAGGCGCTGATCATCATCGCCGGCGTCCTGGAGGCGCTCGCGTACAGCCACCGGCACGGCATCGTGCACCGTGACATCAAGCCCGCCAACGTGATCATCACGACCGCCGGTGCGGTCAAGGTGATGGACTTCGGCATCGCCCGCGCGCTGACCGGCGCCGCCAGCACCATGACCCAGACCGGCATGGTCATGGGCACCCCGCAGTACCTCTCGCCCGAGCAGGCCCTCGGCAAGCCGGTCGACCACCGCTCCGACCTCTACGCGGCCGGCTGCATGCTCTACGAACTGCTGACGCTGCGCCCGCCGTTCACCGGCGACACCCCGCTCTCGGTGGTCTACCAGCACGTCCAGGACACCCCCGTACCGCCCTCGCAGGCCAACCACCGGGTGCCGGGCGAGCTGGACGCGCTGGTGCTGCGCTCGCTGGCGAAGAACCCGGACGACCGCTTCCAGGACGCCGACGAGTTCCGGGCCCACCTCCAGCACGCGCTGCGCGAGATGCACGGTACGGCCGGCGCCGGCTACGCGGCCGGTGCGGCGGCCGCCGCCGCTGCCGCCGCCGGGCTGGCCGCGGCCGGTCAGGGCCCCGGCAGCACGCCCAGCAACGGGACGGGCGGCTACCCGGGTTCGCCGAGCGGCGGGACGGCCATGACGGCCCCACTCGGCGGCGTGGGCGGTGGCGAGCCGACCTCGGTGCTGCCGTACCAGTCCGGTGGCGGGTACGGGACCCCGTCCGGCCCGTACCAGCCGGGCAGCGGGCGCTACGACGACGACGGGGACGACGAGCACCCGCGCCGGCAGCTCTGGGGCTGGGTGGCGGGCGTGGTGGCGGTGGTCGCGGCGGCCGGCATCGGCATCGCCCTCGCGGTGAACGGCAGCCACGGCCCGGGGACGAAGGACAACTCGCCCAGCGTGCCGGTGGCGACCACCACCTCGGCCCCGCCGACCACCGGGACGGCCCCCTCGCCGACGGCGCCGCCGTCCACCTCGCAGACCAGGCGGCCGACCACCCCGGTGCCCAACGACAACCAGAACACCGTGCCCTCACAGCCGACGACCAGGCACACCTCGGCGCCGACCCAGCCGATGTCGCCGTCGGCCACCGCGAGCCGGTCGCCCAGTGCCACGGCCTCGGCGAGCAGCTCGGCGACCTCGACCCCGACGGGCGGGGCGAGCGCGACCAGCACGCCCACCGGCACCGGGAACCCGCCCCCGGTGACCACGACGCCCAAGCCGCCGACGCCGGACGCCTCGCCGCCGGCCCCCTGACCGGCCGGGCCCGGAACCATCGGCCCCGAACCGCCGCCGCCCGGCCCCCTGACCGGGGCCGGGCGGTGCTGTTCCCGGGCCGCTCCCAGGCCGGGGCTCAGTTCGCGAAGGCGTCCAGCACCTGCTCGTACTCCTGGCACCACCACGCCAGCTGCCCCGCCGCAGCCGCGAACAGCGGGTCGGCGCGGTGGTCGCCGCGCTGGTAGTGCCACTGGAGCATCCAGAAGTCGTTCAGCCGCTCCCACCACACCCGGTGCGTGGCCGCCGCCAGTTGTTCCGCGGTGGCGGCGCCGGTGGCCCGGTAGGCCTGGGAGTAGTGGCGGACCCGGACGAGATCGAGCACGCCGCCGACCGGGTCGTTGAAGAGCAGTGTGGCGCCGCGGACGGCCTCCTCGGCGCGGGGCTGGCGGCCGAGCTTGTCCCAGTCCAGGACCGCCGCGACCCGGCCGCCGCGGTAGAGCAGGTTGAGGCCGTGGAAGTCGCCGTGGGTCCAGCCGGTGGGCGGTGCGGCGTGCGGGGCGGGCCGGCGGTGGGCGTAGCCGCGGAGCAGGTCGAGCCGCTCGGTGAGCCGCCGCTCGGCGAGCTCGTCGAAGGCGCCGTGCGGCCGCCGGGCGCGGGCCCGGCGGCGCAGTTCCCGGGCGATCCTGGCGCTGTCGTGGGGGTCGGCGGTGCGGTAGCCGGCGGGTTGTGCGGTGGGGGCGCAGACCTCGTCGAGCGCGCCGTGCACCCGGCCGAGCAGCGCGCCCAGCTCGTCGCACTGCGGAGTTTCGAGCTCGGTGCCGTGCCGGTGGCCGCCCTCCACCCAGGGGAACAGTGCGAAGAGCCGGCCGCCGTGGGCGGTGACCGTCCGGCCGTCGGAGTCGGCCAGCGGCGGTGAGGTGGGCAGGCCCAGGGCGTGCAGCGCGGCGCTCGCGCGGTGCTGGGCGACGATCGCGGGGCGGTTGGCGGTGGCGGCGTCGACGTAGCACTTCAGGAAGTACGTACCGGCCTCGGTGGTGACCCGGTACCCCCGGTTGAGCAGCCCCTCCGCGACGGGTACGGCGGAGAGCGGCCGGCCCACCCGGTGGGTCTCCAGCACCCCGCCGAGGACGGCCGGCGGGACGGGCGGACTGAGCGTCCCTATCGGCGGTGCGGAGAGGTCGGGGCGGGCCGGGGCGCAGGCGAGGGTCTGGCTGTACGTCACAGCCGCAGCGTAGGGCCCCCAGGCGGGGGCCCTTGACAGGTCGTCAGAAGTGTGATCAGTGCTGCTGGTCGGCCTGGTGGCGGGCCACGAACGCGGCGGCCTGGGTGCGCCGTTCCATGCCCATCTTGGCGAGCAGGCTGGACACGTAGTTCTTGACCGTCTTCTCCGCCAGGTGCAGTTCGTTGCCGATCTGGCGGTTGGTCATCCCCTCGCCGATCAGGTCGAGGATGCGGCGCTCCTGCTTGGTCAGCTGGGCGAGCCGCCCGTCCTCCTTCTCCCCGCCGGCGCGCAGCCGCTCCAGCACCCGGCTGGTGGCGAGGGGGTCGAGCAGGGACTTGCCGGCCGCCACGTCCCGGACGGCGGCGATCAGGTCGGTGCCGCGGATCGCCTTGAGCACGTAGCCGGAGGCGCCGGCCATGATCGAGTCGAAGAGCGCCTCGTCGTCGGAGAAGGAGGTCAGCATCAGGCACCTGATCTCCGGCAGCCGGGAGCGGACCTCCCGGCAGACCTCGACCCCGTTGCCGTCCGGCAGCCGTACGTCCAGCACCGCGACGTCGGGGTGCACCGCGGGGATCCGGCTGAGCGCCTCGGCGACGGTGCCGGCCTCGCCGACCACCTCGATGTCCTCCTCGACGCTCAGCAGCTCATGGACGCCTCGGCGGACCACCTCATGATCATCAAGTAGGAATACCCGGATTTGTCCGTTTCCAGTCACGCCCAAAGACTCCCATATCGGTCCACAAAAGGCCCATGGTCCGCAGCGGCCCTCCCGTCCGATCCCGCCGGAGAAGGCAAAACCGATGCCCTGTACCCCCTTACGCGGAGGCCTTTGCCCGGATAGCGTGCGCTGGTGTCCTGACGGCACCGATGTGAGAGCTGCGCCACACCCGCAGCCCTCGGGACGTGAACAGCTAGGACGTCCTAGCTCCGGCGCACCGCAAGGTGTTGCTGGGTAACGTTCTCGTGAGGGACGCCGTCGGAGAAGGATCACCACCTGCCCCGCACTCGGCGCGCACACCCACGCGCGCCCCGCGGGGCGGTGACCGGACCGGTCACCGGCGACCCCGGGCGGCCGGACAGACCGAGGAGTGAACGTGACCGTCAAAAGCACGGCGAGGGCGAAGAAGAAGGCCGCCCCCGGCGTCCCTGGCACCCACAGTGCGCTCGCCGCGGCAGCGGCGCAGCAGCCGGAGCTCGTACAGTTGCTCACCCCGGAGGGCGAGCGGCTGGAGCACCCGGACTACCCGCTGGCCACCACCCCGGACGAGCTGCGCGCGCTGTACCGCGACCTCGTCCTGGTGCGGCGCTTCGACGCCGAGGCCACCGCGCTGCAGCGCCAGGGCGAGCTCGGCCTGTGGGCGTCACTGCTCGGGCAGGAGGCAGCCCAGGTCGGCTCCGGTCGCGCGATGCGCCCGGGCGACTACGCCTTCCCGACCTACCGGGAGCACGGCGTCGCGTGGTGCCGGGACGTGGACCCGCTGAACCTGCTCGGCATGTTCCGCGGCGTGAACCACGGCGGCTGGGACCCGAACGAGAAGAACTTCCACCTCTACACCATCGTGATCGGCTCGCAGACGCTGCACGCGACCGGCTACGCGATGGGCATCACCCGGGACGGCGCCGACGACGCGGTGATCGCGTACTTCGGCGACGGTGCCTCCAGCCAGGGTGACGTCAACGAGGCCTTCACCTTCGCCTCGGTCTACAACTCCCCGGTCGTCTTCTTCTGCCAGAACAACCAGTGGGCGATCTCCGAGCCGACCACCAACCAGACGAAGATCCCGCTCTACCGCCGCGCCTCCGGCTTCGGCTTCCCGGGTGTCCGGGTGGACGGCAACGACGTGCTGGCCTGCCTCGCGGTGACCCGCTGGGCGCTGGACCACGCCCGCAGCGGCAACGGCCCGGTGCTG
This sequence comes from Kitasatospora sp. NPDC050543, assembly GCF_044457565.1. Taxonomy (NCBI): domain Bacteria; kingdom Bacillati; phylum Actinomycetota; class Actinomycetes; order Kitasatosporales; family Streptomycetaceae; genus Kitasatospora; species Kitasatospora sp. NPDC050543. The sequence goes on from NZ_JBITGZ010000006.1 coordinate 19,866, forward strand.
ATCGAGGCGTTCACCTACCGGATGGGCGCCCACACCACCTCCGACGACCCGACCCGCTACCGGCTCGCCGAGGAGACCGAGGCCTGGCGCGCCAAGGACCCGATCTCCCGCCTCAAGGCCCACCTGGAGAAGGAGGGCCTGGCCGACGAGGCGTTCTTCGCCTCCGTCGAGACCGAGAGCGAGCAGCTGGGTCTGCGGGTGCGCGAGGGCGTCCGCTCCATGCCCGACCCGGACCCGACCCTGATCTTCGACCACGTCTACGCCGAGCCGCACACGCTGGTGGACGAGGAACGGGCCGAGTACATCGCCTACGCGGCGTCCTTCGAGGGCGGGGAGAACCTCTGATGGCAGGTCAGCTCAGCATCGCCAAGGCGCTCAACGACGCCCTGCGCAAGTCGCTGGAGAACGACCCGAAGACCTTGCTCATGGGCGAGGACATCGGCAAGCTCGGCGGCGTCTTCCGGATCACCGACGGCCTGCAGAAGGACTTCGGCGAGAGCCGGGTCATCGACACCCCGCTCGCCGAGTCCGGCATCGTCGGCACCGCGATCGGCCTCGCGCTGCGCGGCTACCGGCCCGTGGTGGAGATCCAGTTCGACGGCTTCGTCTACCCCGCCTTCGACCAGATCGTCTCCCAGCTCGCCAAGATGCACGCCCGTGCGCTGGGGCACGTCAAGATGCCCGTCACCATCCGCATCCCGTACGCGGGCGGCATCGGCGCGGTCGAGCACCACAGCGAGTCCCACGAGGCGTACTTCGCGCACACCGCGGGCCTGCGGGTGGTCAGCCCTTCCAACGCCCACGACGCGCACTGGATGCTGCGCCAGTCCATCGAGTCCGACGACCCGGTGATCTTCCTGGAGCCCAAGCGCCGCTACTGGGACAAGGGTGAGGTCGGCGACTCGGCCGACCTCGGCCTGTACGACGCGCGGATCGTGCGCCCCGGCACCGACGCCACGCTGATCGCGTACGGGCCGATGGTCAAGGTCTGCCAGGAGGCCGCCGCGGCGGCCGAGGAGGACGGCCGCCGGCTGGAGGTCGTGGACCTGCGCTCGCTCTCCCCGGTGGACTTCGCGACGCTGGAGGAGTCGGTGCGGCGTACCGGCCGCGGCATCGTGGTGCACGAGGCGCCGGTCTTCATGGGCATGGGCGCCGAGCTGGCCGCCCGCCTCACCGAGCGCTGCTTCTACCACCTGGAGGCGCCGATCCTGCGGGTCGGCGGCTACCACGCGCCGTACCCGCCGTCCCGGGTGGAAGAGGCCTTCCTGCCGGACCTGGACCGCGTGCTCGACGCCGTCGACCGCGCGCTCGCGTACTGATCCCAGGAGCGATGATGACCACCGAAGTTCGCTCGCTCCGCGAGTTCAGGATGCCCGACGTCGGCGAGGGGCTCACCGAGGCCGAGATCCTCAGCTGGTACGTCAAGCCGGGCGACACCGTCACGGACGGCCAGGTCGTCTGCGAGGTGGAGACCGCGAAGGCCGCGGTCGAGCTGCCGATCCCCTTCACCGGGACGGTCGAGCAGCTGTTCTTCCCCGAGGGGTCGACGGTCGACGTCGGCACCGTGATCATCTCGGTGGCGGTGGCCGGTGCGGCCGACGCCGACGCCGCGGTCCAGGCCCCCGCGGCCACCCCGGCGGCTGCTCCGGCCGCCGTGCCGGGGCCGGTCGAGGAGGCGGTGCCGGAGCGCCGCGAGGTGCTGGTCGGCTACGGCCCCCGCACCGGCGGCACGCAGCGCCGGGCCCGGCGGACCGCCGCGGCGTCCGCCGCGGCGGCACCCGCTGCCGCCGCTCCGGTCGCGGCGCCCGCCCCCGTGGCGGTGCCCGTGCCCATGCCGGTCCCGGTGCTGCCCGAGCAGCCGACCGGCACGGCCGGTGAGCGGCCGCTGGCGAAGCCGCCGGTGCGCAAGCTCGCCAAGGACCTCGGCATCGACCTGAGGACGGTCACCCCGACCGGCCGGGACGGCGTGATCACCCGCGAGGACGTGCACGCGGCCGCCGCGCCGGCGCCCGCTCCCGTGGCGGTGCCCGCCGCCGCGCCGATCGCCGAGGTGGCTCCCGAGCAGGCGCCCGCCCCCGTCCTCGCGGCGTCCGTCTTCGCCGGGACGGCCGGCGCGGGCGACATCCGGGTGCCGGTCAAGGGCGTACGCAAGGCGACCGCGCAGGCGATGGTGGCCTCGGCCTTCACCGCCCCGCACGTCACCGAGTTCGTCCAGGTCGACGTCACCCGGACGATGAAGTTCGTCCGTCGGCTCAAGGAGACCGGCGAGCTGGGCGCGGACGTCCGGGTCAGCCCGCTGCTGCTGGTCGCCAAGGCCCTGCTGACGGCGATCAAGCGGCACCCGGAGATCAACGCCCAGTGGGACGAGGCGGCCCAGGAGATCGTCATCAAGGGGCAGGTGAACCTCGGCATCGCCGCGGCCACCCCGCGCGGCCTGATCGTGCCCAACATCAAGGACGCGGGCGGCAGGACGCTCTCCGGCCTGGCGCGCTCGCTCGGTGAGCTGATCGACACCGCTCGGCAGGGCAAGACCTCGCCCGCCGACATGCAGGGCGGCACCGTCACGATCACCAACGTCGGCGTCTTCGGCGTCGACACCGGCACCCCGATCCTCAACCCCGGCGAGGCCGCCATCCTGGCCTTCGGCGCGGTACGGGACATGCCGTGGGTGCACAAGGGCAAGGTGGTGCCGCGTCAGGTCACCACGCTGGCGCTCTCCTTCGACCACCGTCTGGTGGACGGCGAGCTCGGCTCCAAGGTGCTGGCGGACGTCGCCGCGCTGCTGGAGCGCCCCAAGCGCCTGATCACCTGGGGCTGACCCCGGGATCCGGCGCCGCAGGCGCCGAACGCGTCAAGGCACCGAACCTGCCGAACAGGGCCGTACCCCTCACCGCCGTGAGGGGTACGGCCCTGCCGGTTCTCCGTGCGGACGCTCAGGCCTGGTTGCGCAGGCGCCGCACGGCGAACAGGGCGGCGGCGCCGAGGGCGAGGACCGCGGCGGCGGCGCCGGCCAGCAGGCCGTTGGAGCCGTTCGACCCGGTCTGCGCCAGCTCCGCGGTGGCCGCAGCGGCGGCGGTGGGGGTCGGCGCGGCGGCCGTCGGGGCGGCGGGGGTGGTGGCCGCCGGCGTGGCGGTGACCGCCGGGGCGGGGCTCTGCTCGGCCACCGGCTTCGCGGCAGCGACAGGGGCGGCCGGCTTGGCTTGGGTGGCGGGCTTGGCAGGGGCCGCCGACGGCTTGGCGGTGGCGGTGGCGGTGGGCTTGGCGGCGGCCGGCGCGGCCTTCGGGTGGGTGATCTTCAGGGTGTGCAGATCCGAACGCCCGGCGTAGCGAGCCGTCGTTCCCCACGCGTCCGTCACCAGCATCAGCTCACTCTGGCTCTGCGGGGAGTCCGGCGAGAGCGCGATCCGGAACATGAAGTTGGCGGCCCGGTCGTGCGGCAGCGGCTGAGCGAGGACGTTCGTCTCGGCATCGATCGTCGGACCGCAGCCCGGAGTGGTCCCGAGCCGCTTCCAGGTGCCGTTCTGCATCACCTCGACGGTGACGTCCTTCGCCCGGATGGCGGCGCCCTTGGAGGCCATCAGGCCGAAGGTGGGGTGAGCCATCGACTGGTCGGTCGAGCTCGTGTTGGTCATCGACAGCCCGACCTCGACCCACTTGCCGTCGGCGGCGATGGTGTCGAAGCTGAACGGCTTGAACTCGCCGGCGGGGTGGACGATCTCGCCACGCTCCTCGGCGCCGTCGGTCGTCCGCGGGGAGGAGAAGCGATCGTCCCCGCAGGCCCAGGCGGCGCCGGCCCCCGGCAGCAGCGGCAGCCCGGCGCTGATGACCAGTGCGGCGACGCCGGCGGTGACGGCGGAACGGCGGGAGAGCGAGGGGACGTTCTTCGTGAAAGCGGAGATAACGGGCGCGCGCATGATGTGTTCCCCCAGGGACATGGTGCTGACGGTGTGTTGGGTGAAGGTGGCCGGTCCGCTCCTGCTGAGCAGTGGAGCGTGCCCGGTCCCGCCGGTCTCGCTCTCCGTGCCTTCATCCCTAAAGACGTCCATCCCCGCCGGGGGTTGCAGGTGGTTCCGAGGTTTCTTTTCGAGGATCACCCGCGGGCCGGCTCCGGGATACTGCCGGGATGGCAGACCAGCTGACAACCCAGGCCGTGACGGGCACTTCGGACCCGGAGCACCGCTACTCGCTGCGGCACGACACCTCCCTCCCGGCGCTGCTCGCCGGCCTCATCTGCATCGTGGTCTCCTTCTCCGGCCCGCTCGTGGTGGTGCTCGCGGCCGCCGCCGCCGGACGGCTGGACCAGGCGCACACCGCCTCCTGGATCTGGGCGGTCGCCCTCGGCAGCGGCCTGACCTGCCTGCTGCTCAGCTGGTGGACCCGGACCCCGGTGATCACCGCCTGGTCGACACCGGGCGCGGCGCTGCTGGTGACCAGCCTCGGCGCGTACCCGTACCGCGAGGCCGTCGGGGCGTTCGTGGTCAGCGGGGTGGCGGTCGCGCTGTTCGGGGTCACCGGGCTGTTCGGCCGGCTGATCCGGGCGATCCCCGCCGGGATCGTCAACGCCATGCTGGCCGGGATCCTGTTCTCCTTCGGCGCGGGCGTCTTCGCCGCGGTGCACGGCGCCCCCGTGCTGGTGCTGGGCAGCTTCGCGGCCTTCCTGCTCGCCAAGCGGCTGACGCCCCGGTACGCGGTGCCGGCCGCCCTGCTGGCCGGCGCGGTCCTCGCGGCCGGCACCGTCGGGCTGCCGCTGCACTTCGGCTCGGGCGGCCTCACCAGGCCCGTGCTCACCACGCCCGGGCTCTCCTGGCCCGCCCTGGTCGGGCTGGCGCTGCCGCTCACCATCGTCGCGCTGGCCTCCCAGAACGCGCCCGGCCTCGGGGTCCTGCGGGCCTGCGGCTACCGGCCCGACGACCGGCTGCTGATCGGGGCGACCGGCGCGGTCTCCGTCCTGCTGGCGCCGTTCGGCTCGCCGGGCATCAACGTCGCCGCCATCACGGCCGCGATCTGCGCGGGCCCGGAGAGCCACCCCGACCCGCGGCGCCGGTACGTCGCCGGGATGTCGGCGGGGGTGCTGTACCTGGTGGTCGGCAGCTTCGGCGGGGTGCTGGTCAGTCTCTTCACCGGCCTGCCCAAGGAGCTGGTCGCGGTCGTCGCCGGGGTCGCGCTGCTGGCCTCGCTCCAGGGGAGCCTGGCCGGCGCGATGGCGGACGAGTCCGGGCGGGACGCGGCGGTGGTGACCTTCCTGGCCACCGCCTCCGGGATGACCCTGTTCGGGATCGGCTCGGCGTTCTGGGGCCTGCTGCTGGGTGTGGGTACGCACCTGACGCTGAGCGCCCGCCGGCGGCCGTCGCCGGCTGCCTGAGCCCGAGGCCGGGGGCCCGAGGTCAGGGCCAGGGCTGGTGGTTCGGTGTGCGGTTCTACGGGTTCACGCGGTTCTGCGGAGTCATCGGTATGACTGGTGTGGTCCTTCTCGTTCGGCCAGGTCGGTGACATTTGCGCCGACCGGTGGGGGCACCCCGGCCGCCGGGGTACGTCTTCGCGACCCCCACCCGAGCGACCGCCGGGTGACCGGAGCACCGAGGACGCACCCGTATGCCGCCTGGCAACCCTGGCCGTCTCGTCCGGAGTCTGGCCGCGCTCATGCTGGTGTCCGCCGCCGTACTGCCGGCGGCGCTGGAGCTGGCCTCGCCCTCCCCGTTCGGTGTGATCGGCGCGGGCGCCCCCGCCGACCGCGCGGTGCCCCCGCACGCGGGGCTGCGGGCCGAGTTCCGGGCCGTCGGCACCGCCCCCACCGTCGACATACGCCGCACCGGGGATCCGGCCAACCGGATCACGCTGGTCCTGCTCGGCGACGGGTACACCGGCGACCAGCAGGATCTCTTCCGCCGGCAGGCGGACCTGGCCTGGCGCTCGCTGATGGAGATCGAGCCGTTCCGCACCTACCAGGGGTTCTTCAACATACGCCGGGTCGAGGTCGTCTCCGCGGTCTCCGGCATCTCCGAGAGCGACCCCCACGGGCGCAAGCCCGCCACCCCGCTCGGCATGCACTTCTGGTGCGAGGGCACCGCCCGGCTGCTCTGCGCGGACGAGGACGCCGCGGCCCGCTTCGCCGGGGACGGGCAGGGCCCGCAGTACCTGATCGCGCTGGCCAACTCCACCGAGTACGGCGGGGCCGGCGGCACCGGGGTCACCACCCTGGCGGGCGGCAGCCCGGACGCGGGCCGGATCATCCAGCACGAGATAGGCCACACCGTGGGGGATCTGGGGGACGAGTACGACAGCGCCCCCGACGACGCCGACTACCCCAACCTGTCCACCGCGAACGCCGACGAGATGCGCAGCAAGCAGCTCAAGTGGTGGCGCTGGCTGGGCGCGCAGTCCCCGGACGGCGGCGGGACGGTCGGGGCGTACCGCAGCGCCAACGGCGTCTACCGGCCCACCCAGGACTCGGTGATGCGCACCCTGGGCGGCACCTACAACCTGCCCTCGCGCGAGGCGATCATCGAGCAGCTCTACCGCCGGGTGCGGCCCGCCGACAACCCGGAGCCGCCGGCCGGCGAGGTGGCCGGGCGGCCCCGGCTGGAGGTCCGTCCGCTGCCGCTGGCCGGCGGGCGGACGATGAAGATCGACTGGCAGATCGACGGGCTGCCGGTGCAGCCGCAGGCGGCGGACCGGAGCTGGCTGGACACCGCCCTGCTGCCGCTGGAGCCGGGCCGGACGGTGACGGTCACGGCGGTGGTCCGGGACACCACGGACTGGGTCCGCGACGAGGCCTTCCGGGACCGCTTCATGACCCGCACGGTGTCCTGGACGCTCCGGGGCTGAGGGTGCTTCGTGTCCGACCCCGGGATGGGCGTCGGATGATGGGATGACTACGCTGGCGAGCTATGACCGTGGACCCCGCGAGTACCGCCCGTCCGCTGCCCGTCCCCGGTCCCCGGCGCAGCCCCGAGCCCGCGCTCCCCGCCGCCCCCGCGAGCGCGCCGCACACCCCGCCCGGCGGCCGGGCCGCCTGGTTCGCCTGGTCGATCGGGGTGAGCGTCTACGTCCTCGCGGTGATCCACCGCACCAGCCTCGGCGTCGCGGGGCTGGACGCCGCCGAGCGCTTCGGCATCGGTGCCTCGGCGCTCTCCACCTTCTCGATCCTCCAGGTGCTGGTCTACGCGGCGATGCAGATCCCGGTCGGACTGCTGGTCGACCGCTTCGGCCCCCGCCGGGTCCTGCTGCTCGGCGTGGTGCTGCTCAGCACCGGGCAGCTCGCCTTCGCGTTCAGCTCCGCCTTCGGGCCCGCGTTGCTCTCCCGGGCGGTGCTCGGCTGCGGCGACGCGATGACCTTCATCAGCGTGCTGCGGATCGCCGCCCGGTGGTTCCCGGCGGCCAAGAACGCGCTGGTCGCCCAGCTCACCGGCCTCGCCGGGATGGGCGGCAACCTGATCACCACGGTGGTGCTCGCCGGGGCGCTGCACAGCCGGGGGTGGACGGCCACCTTCACCACCGTCGCGCTGCTCGGGGCCGGGGTCTTCGCGCTGGTCGCCCTGCTGCTGCGGGAGTCCCCCGCGGGGCAGCCGCCCACGCCGGGGGTCGCACCCGCCGCGCCGGCCGGGCCGAGGCCCGCGGTGCGGGCGCAGATCCGCGCCGCCTGGCGGGAGCCGGGCACCCGGCTGGGCCTCTGGGTACACTTCACCACCCAGTTCCCCGGCAACGCCTTCGCGCTGCTCTGGGGCCTGCCCTACCTGGTCGAGGGCCAGGGCATGACCCGGGCCCAGGCCGGCGGGCTGCTCACCCTGCTGGTCCTCGGCAACATGTCCTTCGGACTGCTCTTCGGCCGGCTGCTCTCCCGCTCGGCGCGCGCCCGGATGCCGATCACCCTCACGGTGATCGCCGCCACCGCCGCCGGCTGGGCCCTGGTCCTGGCCTGGCCGGGCGCCCGTCCGCCGCTCTGGCTGCTGGTGACGATCATCCTGGTGATGGGCAGCAACGGCCCGGCCTCGCTGGTCGGCCTCGACTACGCCCGCTCCCACAATCCGGTCGAGCGGCTCGGGACCGCCTCGGGCATCGCCAACATGGGCGGCTTCATCGGGACGATGATCACCCTGCTCGGCATCGGGATCCTCCTGGACGCCCTCTCCCCCGGCAGCGGCTACTCGGCCCACGCCTACCGCTGGGCCTTCTGCTGGCTGTACGCCCCCATGCTGCTGGGCACCACGATGATCCTGCGCCTGCGCCGCCGGCTCGCCCCCGCATAGGCCCCGCAGAGGACTCGCGTGGTCCACCGGGCGGCCCGGCGTCGGACGGGAGTGCGCGCGGCCGTACCGGCGCGGGGTCGTGCCTTCGCGCCGGTACGGCGGCGGCCGGGGTTACGGGGTGAGGGCGAAGCTGGCCAGGATGCGGGCGGCGAGCTCCTCGTCGCCGTCGATCCGGACCGGGCCGGGGCGCCCCCGGCCGCAGGCCAGGCGGACGTACGTCTCCCAGTCCAGGGTGAGCCGCACGTCCGGGGCGAGGCTGATGGTGGTGTCCAGCGAGCCGCGCCCGTTCGCGTCCACCCGGACGCTGCGCAGGAACTCGACCGGGCCCGTGACGTCGACGGCCACGGTGCTCCCGGCGGGGGCGCCCGCGCGCTTGGCGATCACCTTGGGCAGGCCCTCCAGCAGGTGGTCGCGGGTCACCAGGGCGGCGGCCGAGTCCAGGTTGCCGGGCCGGTGCAGCGCGCGCCGCAGGTCCTGCTCGTGCACCCAGACGTCGAACACCCGCAGGCGCAGCAGCTCGTGGTACGGCAGGTCGCGGGACAGCGGGCCGGCCGGCCAGCGGACCTGCTCGTTCGGCTCGTACCGCGCGGTGCGCAGCGCGCGCGAGCGGCGGATGATCGTGTACTCCAGCTCGCCGGTCATCTCCGGTGAGGTGTGGCAGCGGCGCTTGTCGACCGGCAGCTCGACGTACCGGGCGAACTCGTTGGTCACGTGCCGAAGATCACGCGGCAGCGAGTGGATCGGGCGCGGATCGCCGAGCAGCTCGGACTCGAACGCGATGACATGCGAGACGACATCCCGTACGGACCAGCCGGGGCATTCGGTGGCCCGGTTCCAGGCGTCGGCGGGCAGCGGCGCCACCAGTTCCGATATCGACTCGATGGACTGGGTCCACGCATCGGTGTACGCCTGCACGGTCTGGTTGTCCGTCACGGGAATCTCCGGCCCTCCGTCAGCTGCCCTACACGCGTGCCCAGGACTGCGGAAGACCGGGAACGGCGGCTTCCGGGCGCACGCGCTAACCGCACGTTACGCTGCCCGGAGAGAGCAGGCAGCGCTTTCGGGTGACGATCGTAGGACTCTTGCCGTGGACGGTGGTACTGTGCGCGCTTCATTGATCCAACTCGCGGTCTCCGACTCCGAGCCACCCGCCGAGCGGCGGGCTCGCGCCGCGGCGCTGGTGCGGTCCCAGGAGGGGGCTGACCTGGTGGTCCTGCCGGAGCTCTGGGCGCTCGGGGGTTTCGCCCACGACCTCTGGTCGGACGGCGCCGAGCCGTTGGACGGGCCGACCTCGGACGCGATGTCGGCGGCCGCACGGGCGGCCGGGGTCTGGCTGCACGCCGGCTCGATCGTCGAGCGCGACCCGGACGGGCCGATCTACAACACCTCGCTGGTGTTCGCCCCGGACGGCGAGCTGGTGCACACCTACCGGAAGATCCACCGCTTCGGTTTCGACAGCGGTGAGGCGATCGTCATGGGCGCCGGGCAGGAGATCGTCACCGCCGCCACCGACTTCGGCGTCCTGGGCCTGGCCACCTGCTACGACCTGCGCTTTCCCGAGCTGTTCCGGGCGCTGCTGGACGCGGGCGCCGAGCTGCTGGTCGTCCCGGCCGCCTGGCCCGAGCGGCGGCGCGAGCACTGGACGCTGTTCAGCCGGGCCCGCGCGGTCGAGGAGCAGGCGTTCGTGCTGGCGTGCAACACCGCCGGTACCCACGGCGGTGTCGAGCAGGCGGGGCACAGCATCGTGGTGGACCCGTGGGGCCGGGTGCTGGCCCAGGCGGGGGCCGGTGAGGAGGTGCTCACCGTGGAGTTCGACCCCGCGGAGGTGGCCAAGGCGCGCGCGGAGTTCCCCGTGCAGCGTGACCGGCTGCTGGGCATCCCGGCGCCGGTCCAGCGCTGACCCGGCCCCGTCGGGGCCCCGGGTGGGGCCCGGCCGGGGCGGGCGCGTGAATCCGGATATGGCGGTTGTTGGTGCTCTTGTACACGGCATGGGCAAATTTGAGAAGATGAGCCGCCGTCGTGTTTCAGCCGCCCGAGAGGAGGTCGCGCGCATGTCCGGCGCAGGCGCAGGCGGGAGCCGCTCCGCCATCCAGCGCAACAGCCTCCGGGAGCAGATCGCCGGGGCGCTGCGCGAGGAGATGATGGCCGGGCGGCTGGCCGCGGGGCGCAACTTCACCGTCAAGGAGATCGCCGAGCTCTACGGGGTGTCGGCGACCCCCGCGCGGGAGGCCCTGGTGGACCTCGCCGCGCAGGGGCTGCTCCGGGCCGAGCACCACCGGGGCTTCACCGTCCCCGAGTTCGGGTGGGACGACTTCCTGGAGATCTTCGAGGCCAGGACGATGCTCACGGACAGCGCGATGCGCCTGCTCGCCTCCCACCCCGAGCGGGCCGACACCTCCCGGCTGCCGTCGCTGCGCCGTCGGGCCGACGCGGCCGTGCGGGCCGCCAGGGCCGGGCAGCTGGACGTGCTGGTCGGTTGCGACCGCAGGTTCTGGCAGGAGGCGGGCCTGCTGCTCGGCAACGGCAGGATCGCCGACTACCTGGACTGGCTGCGGGTGCAGTCCTGGATGTTCGCGGCCCCGTACCTGCGTGCGATGTCCGGGCTGGAGCGCGTCTGCTGGGACAGGCACCTGGATCTGGTGGCGGCGATCGAGGCGCGGGACCTGGACGGTGCGCGGCTCATCATCAACGAGTACAACCTGTACACCTTCCGGCTGCTGGCCGGGCTCACCGGGCACTCGCCGGAGTCGGTCGCCGTGCTGCCGCTGCTGGCCGGCCCCGCGTCCGAACAGGACGCCGGTGCGCCGGAGCAGCCGTCGGCCGACGGGGAGCAGGCGGCGGGCCAGGAGTCCGCCCGGGCGTTCGACTCCTCGTGTGACGTCCGATTCGGCACGGTGCCGCAACCGCGTTCGACGCCGTCCGCACGCGGCCCCGCTCCCGCGCCTCTGCCGGAGCCCGACCCGCGCCGCACGCCGGGCCGGTAGGGTGGGCGGTCGTCGAACCCGACCATGCCCATCAGCCGTCCGCCACCGTGCGGCCGGCACCGCCGTCCGGAGAGGAAGAGCCGGCCCATGGCCTGCGACCTCTGGCTCGTCCCGCTCGTGGACGTCCTGAGCCACAGCCCCGAGAACCCGTTCCGGGACGACCTCGCGGTCTACAACGCCGCCCTCACCGCACACGGTCTGCCCGAGGTGCCGATCTACCAGTACGTGCCGGGGATCAGCGGGGCGGTCGAGCCGATAGCCGCGTTCGACTACGACTCCCTGCACTTCCTGCGCCGGGCCTATCTGCTGAGCCTGACCGGCTTCGAACTCACCCCGGTGGACGCGCTCGGCGGTGACTACGAGCAGCTGCTGGAGATGTTCGAGAGCAGCGCCGAGCAGTCCCACCTGGTCTGGCACTTCGACCACGCCGGCGCGTACGTGCCGATCGAGTTCCCCGTCCCGCTGGTGGACGATGCGCTGCTGGCCGCCGGTGGGCCGCTGGGCTCCACCCACGGGCTGCTGCGCGAGCTCCAGGCCGTCGCCCCGGTGCTGGGCATCGACCCGTTCAACCCGCCGGACCCGACCCGGCCGCTCGGCCCGACCCAGCTGGAACAGCCCTTCGGGCCGCCGCTGGACGACTTCCACCCGTACGCCCGTGAGCGTCACGCCTGGGCCGGGCTCTACGCCGCGGCGACCCGCAGCCTCACTCAGGGCTCGATGATCGTCTTCGCCTGACCCCGGCCCCACCGGTCCTGGGCGGCGCCGGCCCCGGCGCCGCCCAGGACCGGTGGGGCCGCCGTCGACCGGCCGGTGCTCAGCGGAGCGGGCCCTCCGGCGGCCGCTGGCGCGGCATCGTGGGCCGGGTGCCGGGCGAGGGCAGGGCCCGCACCTGTGCGCCCGAGCCCGACTCGCTCCGCCCGCCCCAGGCGCCCGGCGCCTGCGTCGGCAGCTGGGTCATGCTCGCCCGGAACTCCAGCATCCACTCCGAGGTCTCGGTGCGGACCATGTCCGACACGTCCTCGCAGAAGCGGCGCAGCACGCCGAGGCAGCGTTCGGCCGCCTCGCCCGCGGTGCCCTCGGTCGGGCCGAGCACCTCGCGGACGCACTCCGAGGCCCAGTCGAACTGGAAGGCCTCCAGACGCCGCTGCAGCGCCTGCGCGGTGCTGACGTCCCGCATCCAGCCGGAGGTCAGCCCGAACGCCCGGTCCGCCCCGTAGCAGGCGGCGGAGAGCGCCAGCCCGACGTACCCCCAGCTCGCCGCCCGGTCGGCGACTCCGGTCAGCGCGACCAGCGGCGCGGTCACGCCGCCCACCGCGAAGCCCGCCGAGCCGAACCTCAGCAGGCGCGCCCAGCGGCGCTTCCAGACCCGATCCCACCGGTACCAGTCGATCGCCTCGACCGCCCGCTCCTCCGACCAGCGGTACAGCTCCTCCAGCCGTTCGGCCGGCTCACCCCAGTCCCCGAGCGGGAACTGGCGGGCGCTCAGATCCGTACGGCGGCGGGTGGACGCACGGCCCGTGGCGGCGCTGATCGCCGTGGGCTGGTCCTCCTCGCCGACCTCCTTGCCCCAGGGACTCTCCTCGGGCTGCATTTCCGGCTGGCTCACCTGTGGGGCTCCCTGTGGCGGGCTGACTGCTGGGCTCTGACGGCCGGGCCGACCCCGTGGTGGGTGTGGCCTCGGCCTGACGGTGTGTCGCCCTGGAGCCTCGTCGCCCTGGCGGGGCGGCGGGACTCGGGCGGCGCATCGGACGCACGATGCCGCGCGGGCGAGTGTGGGTCACCCGTCAGGTTCGCGCACCGGCACCGGGCCGGTGGTTGTCCAACAGCACTTCTTACCGCCAAATGGCTGACCGTGGGGTCGCTTCTCCAATGATCGTTATCGGATATGACCTCAGGATGCCGAGGTGGGAGGGTTGCGGGGGGCGGTGAGATTTCACCCTTCCGAGCGAGCGGCCGGTGACCCGCCGTCCTGACCCCGCAACGGAGTGCGCACCTGCGGCGCCCGCTCCTGGATGTTCCTCCAAACAGAAGCCGGATAGCAGTGGCGCGATTGGAGTTTTCGACGGAGCCGAGCGGCGGCCCCGATCCGCCACCGACTACCCTTCCAAGCGTGAAGGTCCTCGTCATCGGCGGCGGCGCCCGCGAACACGCCCTGTGCCGCTCTCTGTCCCAAGATCCCGCCGTCTCCGAGCTGCACTGTGCCCCGGGCAACGCCGGGATCACGCAGGTGGCGACGGTCCACCCGGTCGACCAGCTGGACGGCGCGGCGGTCTCCGCCCTCGCCCGGCGGTTGGCCGCCGACCTGGTCGTGGTCGGCCCGGAGGCCCCGCTGGTCGCGGGTGTCGCCGACGCCGTGCGCGCGGCCGGCATCCCGGTCTTCGGCCCGTCCGCCGAGGCCGCCCAGCTGGAGGGCTCCAAGGCCTTCGCCAAGGACGTCATGGCCGGCGCCGGGGTCCCCACCGCGCGCTCCTACGTGTGCACCACCCCGGCCGAGGCCGCCGAGGCGCTGGACGCCTTCGGCGCCCCGTACGTGGTGAAGGACGACGGCCTGGCCGCCGGCAAGGGCGTGGTGGTCACCTCCGACCGCGACGAGGCGCTCGCCCATGCCGCCTCCTGCGAGCGCGTGGTGATCGAGGAGTACCTGGACGGCCCCGAGGTCTCCCTCTTCGCCATCACCGACGGCGTCACCGTGCTCCCGCTCCAGCCCGCGCAGGACTTCAAGCGGGCCCTGGACGGCGACGAGGGCCCGAACACCGGCGGCATGGGCGCCTACTCGCCGCTGCCCTGGGCCCCCGAGGGACTGGTGGACGAGGTCCTGGAGACCGTCCTCCAGCCGACCGTGGACGAGCTGCACCGCCGCGGCACCCTGTTCTCCGGCCTGCTCTACGCGGGCCTGGCGCTCACCTCGCGCGGCACCCGGGTGATCGAGTTCAACGCCCGCTTCGGCGACCCGGAGACCCAGGTCGTGCTGGCGCGGCTGCGCACCCCGCTGGCCGGCGTGCTGCACGCGGCCGCCACCGGCACCCTCGACCAGCTGGAGCCGCTGCGCTGGGACGAGGGTGCCGCCGTCACCGTGGTGATCGCCTCCGAGGGCTACCCCGCCTCCCCGCGCACCGGCGACCCGATCGAGGGCCTCGCCGAGGCCGAGGCCGCCGACGGCACCAGCTACGTGCTGCACGCGGGAACCCGCGTCGGCGACGGCGGCGAGGTGCTCAGCGCCGGCGGCCGCGTACTCTCCGTCACGGCGACCGGGACCGACCTGGCCCAGGCCCGCGACCGCGCCTACGGCTCGCTGGAGCGGATCAGCCTCAAGGGCGGCCAGCACCGCACCGACATCGCCCTGAAGGCCGCCACCGGCTGACCCCGGAAACCGCGCCATCCCGGCCCACGGCCCCCGAACGGGAGCCGTGGGCCGCGCCATACCCGCACCACTGCACCCACCGTTGCCCCGGCCCCCGCCTTCCCCGACCTCAGCCCCCCGCGCGTTCCTGACCTGAGCCCCCCGTGCCTTCTCCGACCTCAGCCCCCCGCGCGTTCCTGACCTGAGCCCCCCGCTGCCCCCGCGAGCGAGCCGAAGGGGCGCGCCGGTGCCGAAAGGGAGGAGCGAGGAAGCGACCGAGGCACGAGGGAGCGCGGGAGCGACGACCGTCGGCGCCGGGCTGAAGCGCCCCGGAGGCGAGCCGAGCGCCAAATGAGGAGAGCGCCCCGGAGGCGAGCCGAGCGCCAAATGAGGAGAGCGCCCCGGAGGCGAGCCGAGCCCCAAAAGGCGCTCCCCTGTGCCGGGGATCATGCGAGTCCCGCCGCCACACCGATTGGCCGCCGGATTCCAGCCCTTCGAGTGATAGCCCCGGCATCCGGCTGACGCAGTCGCGCCAACGGCCTTATGGTGCGCTGGATCGCAGTGCCGCGGGTCGTGGTGCTGTGATCGCCGCCGGGTAGCGGCGCTCGTGCGGGGGGATGCTGGAGGCAGTTGGCGGCTCGGTGCGCCGATCCGGTCCGGGTCCGCCGTCGCGGCCCGGGGCTATGCACGGAACCGGCCCCGGATGCCCGGAACGCGTGTTGTCGTCACCGGGACGAGTGGAACCGGGGCGATCCGGAACACCCACCCGCACGCGGGCGTCAAAACTGTCAGATGCGCCACGCAGGAAGCACAACCGGGATCGGACGCCGCCGTTTCCCGATCGGATACTGATCGTTTCGAGTCGCCTCGGGTGCCCCTAGCCGGGCACCGGAGGACTCCGAAGGGGGTGCCGCACCGTATGGCCGCTGTCGACAGCGCGCGCGCACACGCCCAGGCGGTACTGCGGATCAGAGGCCTCGCCCTGGCCGCCGCCACACTGCCCGCCGCCCTGGCGGTGGTGCTGCTCGCCGGGCGGTTCACCGGCCGGCTCGGGGCACCCGGCTCACCGGACGCCCCGGCCTGGGACGCCGTCCGCTGGGCGGTCTGCGCGGTGGCGGTGGTCACCCTGGTGGTGTCCGGCCTGGTGGCCCGCGCCTACCGCCGGGCCACCCCGCCACGGACCCCGGCCGTCCCCGTCGCACGGGCGGCCGCGCCCGAGCTGTACCGGCTGATCGAGGATCTCGCCGACCGGCTGGAGGTCCCCGCGCCGTCCGCCATCGCGCTGACGCCCGACTGCGACAGCTGGCTGGAGGACGTGGCCCTGCCGCGCCCCTCCCGCCTGCTCGGCCTGCCGGGCGGCCGACGGCGGGCCGAGGAGCAGCCCGCCCCCGTCCTGGTGATCGGCTCGCCCTTCCTGTGGTGGATGCGGGTCGGTGAGCTGCGGGCGCTGCTCGCGCCCGTCGTGGCGGGGACGGCGGCCTCGGCCGATCCGGACATCGCGGCCGCCCGTCGGTTCGCCCGGGGCCTGGACGCCGCACTGGTGGTGGGGCCCGCGGCCGGCCCCGACCCGGTCAGCGGTCCGGCCGGCGGGGAGTCCGGCTCCGGCCGGGTGCGCCGGGATCCGGCGGCCGCCCTGGTGGACCGGATCAGCAGGCGGCTGCTGGGCGCCTGCCGCGAGCACTGCGCCGAGCTGGAGCGCTCGGTCGCCTGGTGGGCCTCCGAGCAGGCCAAGGCGGTCGACTACGGGCTGCGGATCGCCGCCCAGGAGCAGGTCGGCCTCGCCTACGCGGGGTGGGACCGCCTGCTCACCCGGGTGGCGCTGCCCGCCTGGAAGCTCGGCCGGCACCCGTCGCACCTGAACGCCGGGGTGGTCGCGGCGCTCACCGAGCTGTCCCGGCGGGACCGGCTCGCCGACGGCTACGGGAACCGGCTGGGCGACCGTCCCGCCTGCGATCTGCTGGAGGAGCCGGGGGCCGTCGACACGGCGGTCTCGCTGCTCGCCGCCGAGCTCTTCTTCGGCCGGCCGTCCGGCACCCCGTCCGGCACCCCGTCCGGATCACCGGCCAGGCTCGCTCCCACCGCGCTCTCCGCGGCCGTGTCCCGGCCCGCGCCCGGCGTCCTGCCCGGTGCCTGGCAGGGGCTGGACTGGGCCGACTACCCGGCCGAGGTGGTCGACGTCGGCTGGCGGGTCCGGGCCGCCGCCGTCCAGAGCACGCTGGACCGGCTCGCCCCGCAGTCCCGCCCCGGCGGCCCGACGCTCACCCGGCTGCTCGCCCGGCTCGCCGACGGTGACGGTGAGCCGCTGGCCGCCGCCCTCGCCTCCGAGCTGGGGCGTTCGGCCGTACCGGTCTCGCCGCTGGAGCCCGCCCGCACCGGGCGGGACCTGCTGGTCGAGCACGTCACCGCGATGGTCTGCTGCGCCGCCGTCGACACCGCCGGGGCCGCACCGGGCCTGGACTGGCTGGACGGGCCGGTGCTGCTGATCCGCGGGGTCCGCCGCACCGATCTGGCGGGGCCGGTGGCGCAGGCGGTCGAGCAGGGCGACGACGCTCCGCTGCGCTCCTGGCTCGACGCGGTCGGCGTCCGGCTGGAGAAGCCCGTCCGGCTCTGACCTCGGCCCCGACCTCTTCGACGACCTCTTCGACCACCGCTCCGACGACCGCCCCGGCCCGCCCCCGCGTTCGGCTCGCGGGCCGGTCGGCGTCCCCCGTCCGGCCGGTCGCGGAGCCCGGTCGCGCCGGCCGCAACGGCGCTCGGAGTTGCCGCTCGCGCCCCCGGAATCCGGGAATCCGCGCAGCACAGCGGCCCTGCGGCGGTCGGCCGGGAGGATTCACCGCCACTAGTTGCTACGGTGGGGCTACGCAGCGCCAGCACCTTGTGGTGTGCTAGTCCGCACGCACGTCCGGGGGGCACATGCCATCCGGCGGAGGTGCACCTGTGGGAGGGGCGCGTGAGGAGTGAACTCAATCGCCGCTGGGAGTCCGGAACGCATGCGCACGGCGTCGGTGACCCCTTCGGCCAGGGCCCGCTGCCCTGGCTGCGGAGCCCCGACGAGTACGTGGCGGGCACCGGCGAGGCGGTCCCCTGGTACGTCTGCGTCGACGCGCCCGGCCAGCGGCCGCTGGCCCCCGGGGCCCGCTCCCGGCCGCCGGTCGGCACCCCGCGCAACTCCGACGACGTCCGGCAGCAGATCAAGGGCTTCGCGTCCGCCGGCGTGATCCGCCCCGGCGGCTCGGTGGACTTCCGCGTCACCGTCAACCCGCCGCGCGACTTCACCGTGGACGTCTACCGCATCGGCCACTACGCGGGCGACGGCGCCCACCACATGACGTCCAGTCCGCTGATCTCCGGCCTGGTCCAGCCCGCCCCACTGGTGGCCGGCCGGACGGTCTCCTGTCACCACTGGTGGCACTCCTGGCGGCTCCAGGTCCCGACCCACTGGCGGCCGGGCGCGTACGTCGCCGTGCTGACCACCGGCGACAACCTGCACCGCAACCACATCCCCTTCACCGTGCGGGACTTCGACGAGCCGGCGCACACGGCCGACCTGCTGCTGGTCGTCCCGGACGTGACCTGGCAGGCCTACAACCTCTTCCCCGAGGACGGCAAGGCGGGCGCCAGTCTCTACCACGCCTGGGACGGCGAGGGCCGGCTGCTCGGGGAGCAGGAGGCGGCGGTCACCGTCTCCTTCGACCGCCCGCACGCGGGCGCCGGGCTGCCGTTGCACGTCGGCCACGCCTACGACTTCATCCGCTGGGCCGAGCGCTACGGCTACGACCTCGCCTACGCCACCGCGTCCGACCTGCACGCCGGGCTGGTCGACCCGTCCAGGCACCGGGCGCTGATCTTCCCGGGGCACGACGAGTACTGGTCGGAGCCGATGCGCCGGGCCGTCGAGCAGGCCAGGGACGGCGGCACCTCGCTGGTCTTCCTCTCCGCCAACACCATGTACTGGCGGGTCGAACTGTCCGCGGCTCCGTCCGGCGAGCCGGACCGGCTGCTCAACTGCCGCAAGCGCCAGCGGGTCCCGGCCGGCAGCCCGGCCGCCGGGGCCACCGGCGGCCAGAGCGCGCTCTGGCGGGACGCGGGCGAGCCCGAGCAGCGCCTGCTCGGCGTCCAGTACGCGGGCCGGGTCGCCGCGCCCGTGCCGATGGTCGCCCGGCACACCGGGCACTGGCTCTGGGACGGCACCGGGCTCCAGGAGGGCGACCAGCTGCCCGGCCTGGTGGCCGGCGAGGCGGACCGTTACTTCCCCAAGGTGGCGCTGCCCGCGCACACCGAGCGGGTCCTGCTCGCCCACTCGCCGTACCGGGACTCCGCCGGGCGGGTGCGCCACCAGGAGACCTCGCTCTACCGGGCGCCGAGCGGCGCGTACGTCTTCGCGGCCGGCACCTTCGCCTGGTCACCCGCCCTGGACCGGCCCGGCCACACCGACGAGCGGGTCCAGCGGGCCACCGCCAATCTGTTGGATCGTCTCTGCAAGGACGGCTGAACAGCCCTCCCCCTTGGATGAAGCTCCAAAGCCGCCACGTGGCAGACTCAGTCCCAGAGCTCCCCATCTCGCGCGCCGCGATACGCGGACCACCCTGAGGACTGAGACGAACTTGAGCGGATTTGTCACCAAGCCCGAGCCGGTCCAGGTGCCCGGCCTGGTCCACCTGCACACCGGCAAGGTGCGCGATCTCTACCGTGCCGAGTCGGGTGACCTGGTGATGGTCGCCAGCGACCGGACCTCCGCCTTCGACTGGGTGCTGCCCAACGAGATCCCGGACAAGGGCCGCGTCCTCACCCAGCTCTCGCTCTGGTGGTTCGAGAGGATCGCCGACATCCTCCCCAACCACGTGATCTCCACCGAGGTCCCGACCGGCGCCCCGGCCGACTGGAAGGGCCGCACGCTGGTCTGCCGCAGCCTGGAGATGATCCCGGTCGAGTGCGTGGCCCGCGGCTACCTGGCCGGCTCCGGCCTGGAGGAGTACCGGGGCGACCGGACGGTCTGCGGGATCGCGCTGCCGGAGGGCCTGGAGAACAGCTCCGAGCTGCCCGCCCCGATCTACACGCCCGCACTCAAGGCCGAGGTCGGCGAGCACGACGAGAACGTCTCGTACGAGGAGACCGCCCGCCGGGTCGGCGCCGAGCTGGCCGCCACGCTGCGCCGCACCACGCTGGACGTCTACGCCCGGGCCAGGGACATCGCCCGGGAGCGCGGGATCATCCTGGCCGACACCAAGTTCGAGTTCGGCCTGCTGGACGGCGAGCTGGTGATCGCGGACGAGGTGCTCACCCCGGACTCCTCGCGCTTCTGGCCGGCCGACGAGTGGCAGCCGGGCCGCTCCCAGCCGTCCTTCGACAAGCAGATCATCCGCGACTGGCTGGCCTCCCCGGCCTCCGGCTGGGACCGCGCGAGCGAGCTGCCGCCGCCGGCACTGCCCGCCGAGATCATCGAGCGCACCCGGGCCCGGTACATCGAGGTGTACGAGCGGCTGACCGGCACCGACTGGGTGTAGGGCCCGTCCGGCAGCCCCGCCGGGCGGCCGATGCGAATCGTCGGAGCGGCCCCGGGGCATCGGAGCGGCCCCGGGCCCCTCACGGCGCCGCCGACGCGGTCGCTCGCGCGCCGGGGCCGTCAGATCCAGCCGTGCTCGCGGGCGATCCGGACGGCGGCGTGCCGGTTCTCCGCGCCCAGCTTGGCGGCGGCGGAGGACAGGTAGTTGCGGACGGTGCCCTGGGAGAGCGCCGCGCGCTCCGCGATCCCGGCGATCGAGGTGCCGTCGGCGGCCAGTTCCAGGACGTCCGTCTCACGCGGCGTCAGCGGGGTCTCGCCGGCGCTGATCGCGTCGGCGGCGAGCTCCGGGTCGACGTAGCGCCCGCCGGCCCGGACGGTGCGGATGATGCCGGCCAGGTCCGCCGCCGAGACGGTCTTGGGCAGGAAGCCGCGTACGCCGACCTCCAGGGCCCGCTTGAGGTAGCCGGGCCGGCCGTGGCCGGTGACGATCATCGTCCGGCACTCCGGCAGCACCCGGCGCAGCTCGGTGGCCACCTCGATGCCGTCCATGCCCGGCATCTGGAGGTCCAGGACGGCGACGTCCGGCCGGTGTGCCTTGGCCATCGCCAGGGCCTCGTGGCCGGAGGCGGCCTGGGCGACCACGGTGAGGTCGTCCTCCAGCGCGAGCAGGGCGGCCAGGGCGCCCCGGATCAGGTGTTCGTCGTCGGCGAGCAGGACGCGGACCACGGCGGGCTCGGTCATCGGGGGGTGGCCTCCAGGGCGGTCGCGGTGGTGGTCAGCGGCAGGACGGCCCGCAGCCGGAAGGCGCCGGGGCCGGCCGGCGGGCGGGTGAGCTCGCCGCCGAGGGCGGCGAGGCGTTCGCGCAGCCCCTCCAGGCCGGTACCGGCGCCGGTGGAGGGCGCCGGATCGGCGGGCACGCCGTCGTTCTCCAGGTCGAGGACGGCCCGGCCGTCCTCGCTCAGCCGCAGCCGGATCGAGCAGCGCGCGGCCTCGCTGTGCCGCAGGACGTTGGTGGTGGCCTCGCGGACCACCCAGCCGAGGACGGACTGCACGGACGCGGGGATGGCGCCCGTGACGTCCCCGAGGTCGATCCGGCAGTCGATGTCGGCGGCGCGCAGTACGGCCCGGGCGCCGATCGCCTCGGCCTGGAGGTCGGCGCTGCGGTAGCCGCGGACCACGTCGCGGACCTCGCGCTGGGACTCCTGGGCGATCCGCTGCACCTCGGTCATCTGGTCCGCGGCCTCGGGGCGGCCGCGGCGGGCGAGCTGGACGGCGAGCTCGCTCTTGAGGGCGATGGTGGTGAGGTTGCGGCCCATCACGTCGTGCAGGTCGCGGGAGAAGCGCAGCCGCTCCTCGGCCACCGCCAGCCGGGCCTGGGTCTCGCGGGCGCCGTCCAGCTCCCAGACCACGGACACCATCCAGGCCGAGCCCCGGCAGGTCGCCGCGGCCGTCGCGCCGCCCATCCCGGCGCCGATCACCGCGCCCACGGCCGCGGCGAGCGGCAGCCCGGCCAGCCACATCGGCGGGGCGAGCAGGGCGAGCATCGTCGAGCCGAGCAGGGCGGCCTGGCGCAGGGGGAGGGCGATGGCGAGCGGGGCCATCCAGAAGCTGAGCAGCACGGTGGTCACCGAGATCATGAACGGCATCCGCGCGGGGTCCACCGGGCCCGAGACGGAGCGGTCCAGCAGCGGCCCCAGCCAGGCCATCGCGAGGACCACGGCGGCGGTGGCGGCGAGCCAGCCGGTGGGCCTGGGCCGGCGGCCGAGGAAGTGCTCCAGCCCGGCGCGGAACAGCCCGATCGAGAGGGCGGAGGAGAGCACGCTGGCCGTCACGGCCGTGAGCAGCAGCGCGGAGGACTGGGTGCGGCCTTCGGTGCTGCCGATCAGCAGCAGGACGACCGGCGGCTGGATCAGCGCGACCAGGTAGAGCGACCAGCGGGTGTAGACCTCCATGCGCTTGGGCTTGCTGTGACCCCGCCAGCGCCTGATCGGTCCAAGTGGCTGCATTCGCGCGCTCCCCCGTCGTTCATGATCTCGATCCGCGCCCTTCCTACCAGGCACGGCCGGTCGGGCGGGTGCCCGGCCCGGCGGGTGCCGGGTCGGGCACGGGATCCCGGTAGAGGATCTCAGCGGCGGGGCTCCCAGCGGAACCAGCGGCGGGCGGCCCAGATCGCCAGCGCGGCCCACAGCACGCCGAGGAGCAGGTGCGGGGCGGCCTGCGCCCAGGTGCCGGCGAAGCCGGTGGCCGGGTCGGAGCCGTCGGTGCCGGTCCAGCCGAGCTTGAGCAGCTGGAAGGCCGGGGTGGTCGGCAGCAGCCGGCAGACGTCCGCGAGACGGTCGGGCATGACCTCCAGCGGCACCAGCAGGCCGGAGCCGAACTGGGCGATCAGCATCACCGGCATGGTGGTGATACCGGCCGTCTCGACGGTCTTGGTGAAGGCGCTGGAGAGCGCGGCCAGCGGGATGAGCAGGGCGATCGCGAGCAGCAGTGCGACGGGCAGCAGCACCGGGTTCACCGGGGTGCGCAGCTCCAGCAGCGCTCCGCCGGCGCCGGTCACCAGCGCGCACATCAGCAGTGCGAGCGCGGTGGAGGGGAGGGCGGTGCCGCCGAGGATCTCCAGGTCTCCCGCCTCGCCGGTGCGCAGCCGCTTGAGGACCAGCTCACCGCGCCGGGCGACGTACGCGGCGGTGAGGTTGTAGTAGACGACGAACACCAGCACGATCCCGATCACGCTGCTGACCAGTGCGGCGTCCAGGTCCAGCCCGGGGGCGCGCTTCGCCGCCGCCTCAAGGGTGCCGCGCAGCGCGCCGACCATGAACAGCGGCAGGCCGACCGCGACGAACAGCGCGCTGCGGTTGCGCAGCAGCAGGGTGGCCTCGGCCCGGCCGAGGGCCAGGATCCGACCGGCGACGGTGGTCGTGGCGGGCGGCACGGTGGCGGTCGTGGCGGTGGGGGCGGCGGCGGTGGTGGTGGTCATCGGGCGCTTCCGATCAGGCTGAGCAGCCGCTTGCGCGGGGCGGGGGTGGTCGGCGTGGGGTCCTCGGTGGCCTCGGCGGCGATCGCCAGGAAGGCCTCCTCCAGCGAGGCGCTGCGGGCGTCGAGCCCGCCGAGGGCGAGCCCGTGCCGGGCGGCCCAGCCCAGGATCGTGGTGAGGTCGCCCTGGAGGTCGCGGGTGCGGACGCTGATCCGGCGGCCTTCGGCGGTGACCTCGGCGGCGGGGAGCGCGGGCAGCGCGAGCGCGGCGAACTCCTTATCGCGTTCGGGGAGTTCGAAGGAGATCCGGGCGGGCCGGCCGGCGATCACCTCGGCGACCGTCCCGGTGGTGACGATCCGGCCCCGGTGCATGATCGCCAGCCGGTCGGCCAGCTCCTGGGCCTCCTCCAGGTAGTGCGTGGTGAGCAGCACCGTGGTGCCCTGGGCGCGCAGTTCGCGCACCAGCCGCCAGGTGGCGGCGCGGGCCTCGGGGTCGAGTCCGGTGCTGGGCTCGTCCAGGAAGAGCACCTCGGGGCGGCCGAGCAGGGCCATGGCCAGGTCGAGCCGGCGGCGCTCCCCGCCGGAGAGCTGCTTGACCCGGACGGCTCGCCGGTCGGCCAGCCCGACCAGTTCGAGGGCCTCCTCCACCGGCCGGGCTCCGCTGGTGAGTCCGGCCCAGGTGCGGCCGGTCTCGGCGACGGTGAGGTCGCCGGGGAACCCGCCCTCCTGGAGCATGATGCCGATCCGGGGGCGGACGGCGGCCCGCTCGCGGTGCGGGTCGTGGCCGAGCACCCTGATCCGTCCGGCGGTGGGGGCGGCCAGCCCCTCGATGAGTTCCATGGCGGAGGTCTTGCCCGCCCCGTTGGTGCCGAGCAGGGCGAACAGTTCGCCCCGGCGCACGGTGAGGTCGATGCCGCGGACGGCGTCGAAGCCCGTGGCGCCGGCCGGGCCGTAGCGGCGGTGCAGGCCGGTGACCTCGATCACATCGTCCGTCGGGTGCGGGGACTGGCTGGTTTCCATGGCTCAAGCCTTCCGCCGCCCGGCCCGCGCGGGCAGTGCGCGGCGTCATCGAAGGCGGGTGAGGATCCACGGGTCGGCGATGACAAATGTCATGGGGGCGGGTCACGGTGAGGGCCGGGACGGGCCGGGGGCGCGGGGCCGGGAACACGACGAAGGCCCCCTCGGGAGAGGGGGCCTTCGACTTCTGGAGCGGACGACGAGATTCGAACTCGCGACCCTCACCTTGGCAAGGTGATGCTCTACCAACTGAGCCACGTCCGCATGATCTGTTCACTTGTGCGTACTGCGAGCGGACGACGAGATTCGAACTCGCGACCCTCACCTTGGCAAGGTGATGCTCTACCAACTGAGCCACGTCCGCACGGTGCCCTGGAGCACCGGCCGCCCCGCCCGGGCTCTCCCGGTTGCGGCGACGTGGATTACTTTACCCCATCGGCCGGGGTGGTCGCCCCACCCTTCCGGACGGGTGGGGCGACGGGCCGGGGCCGGGATCAGTTCGCCGCGGCGAAGTCCTCGTACACGCTCTTGGGGATCCGGCCGCGGGCCGGCAGCTCCTTGCCGTTGGACTGCGCCCAGGCGCGCACGGTGGCGGGGTCCGGGGTGAGTGCGGTGCGGCGGAAGGACTTTCCGGTGCGGCTCTGCCGGCGGCCCGCGGCGACGAAGGGGGCGAGGGCCTCCCGCAGCTTCTCCGCGTTGTCCAGGGACAGGTCGATCTCGTACGACTTCCCGTCGACGCCGAAGTGGACGGTTTCCGCTGCCGCGCCGCCGTCCAGGTCGTCGGAGAGCGTGACAACTACACGCTGAGCCATGGGTGTCAATCCTCTCGGGCAATTCGGCCGTAGGGCGCGGGTGCGCACCTGAGGCCCGATGTGCACCAGTCGCGCAAGCGCGTACGGGCAGGCGGGGTGCCATGCCGGATACGCAGCACTTGCCGCATCAGGTGGCCCTATTCTGCACCCGAAGCGGGGTGAAATCGAAGAGTCCCGCTTTCTTTTCTGGATATTCACTTCTCTTCGCCCGGCAACGGATACCCGGGTGCACTGTGATGGCCGATCTGTCCGGAGTGCCGGTATTCGGGCGTTCTTGTGTGGGCCCTCGAATCCGGCGAAATGGGCCGCCGTGCGGCCGCTCGGAGGGCTGGAACCCTTGTGCCGTAAGGGTCTCGTGTCTACGCGCGTTGCTCGGACCGGCCCGCAATCCGGCCCGAAACCACCGGTAGTCTGGAGTTCCCCCGCCTTCACGAGAACACCACCGGGAGTGCCAGTGGCACGCGTCGTAGTCGACGTCATGCTCAAGCCCGAGATCCTCGACCCCCAGGGACAGGCGGTGCAGCGCGCACTGCCCCGTCTCGGATTCGCCGGGATCGCCGACGTCCGCCAGGGCAAGCGTTTCGAACTGGAGCTGGAGGGCCCGGTCGACGACGCCGCGCTCGCCCGCATCAGGGAAGCCGCCGAGACCTTCCTCGCCAACACCGTCATCGAGGACTTCACCGTCCGCATCGAGGAGGAGGCGAAGTGACCACCCGCGTCGGCGTCGTCACTTTCCCCGGATCCCTCGACGACCGTGACGCCCAGCGCGCGGTCCGCCTGGCCGGCGCGGAGCCGGTCGCCCTCTGGCACCGTGACAAGGATCTCCACCAGGTCGACGCCGTCGTCCTGCCCGGCGGATTCTCCTACGGCGACTATCTGCGCTGCGGCGCGATCTCCCGCTTCTCCCCGGTGATGGACACCATCATCGAGCAGGCGAAGCTCGGAATGCCCGTTCTCGGTATCTGCAACGGCTTCCAGGTGCTCTGCGAATCGCATCTGCTGCCCGGCGCGCTCACCCGCAACGACTCGCTGCACTTCATCTGCCGCGACCAGAAGCTGCGGATCGAGAACGCGAACACCGCCTGGACGGCCGATTACTCGGTCGGGCAGGAAATCGTCGTGCCGCTGAAGAACGGCGAAGGCCGCTTCGTGGCCGATGAGCATGTCCTGGACGAGCTGGAGGCCGAGGGCCGGGTGGTGGCCCGCTACCTCGACGTCAACCCCAACGGTTCGTACCGCGACATCGCCGGCATCACCAACGCCGCGGGCAATGTCGTCGGTCTGATGCCGCACCCGGAACACGCCGTGGAGCCGCTCACCGGCCCGACCACCGAGGGCCTGGGCTTCTTCACCTCCGTACTGAAGCAGCTGGTGAACGCCTGATGACTCTCGACACCGTCAAGAACGCCGAGCAGACCCCGGACGACGCCCAGCCCTGGGCCGAACTCGGCCTCAAGGAGGACGAGTACAGCCGGATCCGCGAGATCCTCGGCCGCCGCCCCACCGGTGCCGAACTCGCGATGTACTCCGTCATGTGGTCGGAGCACTGCTCGTACAAGAGCTCCAAGGTGCACCTCAAGCAGTTCGGCGAGAAGGCCCCCGCCTCGGACGCCATGCTCGTCGGCATCGGCGAGAACGCCGGTGTGGTCGACGTCGGCCAGGGCTACGCGGTCACCTTCAAGGTCGAGTCGCACAACCACCCGTCGTACATCGAGCCCTACCAGGGCGCGGCCACCGGCATCGGCGGCATCGTCCGGGACATCCTGGCGATGGGCGCCCGCCCGGTCGCGGTGATGGACCCGCTGCGGTTCGGCGCGGCCGACCACCCCGACACCCGGCGCGTGCTGCCCGGGATCGTCGCGGGCATCGGCGGCTACGGCAACTGCCTGGGCCTGCCGAACATCGGCGGCGAGGTCGTCTTCGACTCCTGCTACCAGGGCAACCCGCTGGTCAACGCGCTCTGCGTGGGCGTGATGAAGCACGAGGACATCCACCTCGCACAGGCCTCCGGCGCCGGCAACAAGGTCATCCTGTACGGGGCCCGCACCGGCGGCGACGGCATCGGCGGCGTCTCCGTGCTCGCCTCGGAGACCTTCGACGCCACCGGCCCGGCCAAGCGCCCGGCCGTCCAGGTCGGCGACCCGTTCCAGGAGAAGCTCCTCATCGAGTGCACCCTGGAGATCTTCGCCGAGAAGCTGGTGCTGGGCATCCAGGACCTCGGCGGCGCCGGACTCTCCTGCGCCACCTCGGAGTTGGCCTCGGCCGGCTCCGGCGGCATGCGGATCGAGCTGGACACCGTACCGCTGCGCGACAACACGCTCTCGCCGGAGGAGATCCTCATGAGCGAGTCGCAGGAGCGCATGTGCGCCATTGTCGAGCCCGGCAAGGTCGAGCGCTTCCTGGAGATCTGCGAGAAGTGGGACGTCATCGCCACCGTGATCGGTGAGGTGACCGACGGCGAGCGCCTGGAGATCTTCTGGCACGGCGAGCAGGTCGTCGACGTGCCGCCGCGTACCGTCGCCCACGACGGCCCGGTCTACCAGCGCCCGTACGCCCGCCCGAGCTGGCAGGACGCGCTCCAGGCCGACGCCCCGACCGCCGAGCGCCTGCTGCGCCCGGCCACCGGCGAGGCCCTCAGGGAGGCCCTGCTGAAGGTCGCCGGCTCCCCGAACCAGGCCTCCAAGGCCTGGATCACCGACCAGTACGACCGCTACGTCATCGGCAACACCGTGCTGGCCACCCCCGAGGACTCCGGCATGGTCCGGATCGACGAGGAGACCAACCTCGGCGTCTCGGTCGCCACCGACGGCAACGGCCGCTACACCAAGCTGGACCCGTACACCGGTGCCCAGCTGGCCCTCGCCGAGGCGTACCGCAACGTCGCGGCCGGCGGTGCCAAGCCGCTCGCCGTCTCCGACTGCCTCAACTTCGGCTCCCCCGAGGACCCGGACGTGATGTGGCAGTTCGCCGAGGCCACCCGCGGCCTGGCCGACGCCTGCCAGATCCTGGGCACCCCGGTGACCGGCGGCAACGTCTCGCTCTACAACCAGACCGGCGACGTCGCCATCCACCCGACCCCCGTGGTCGCGGTGCTCGGCGTCATCGACGACGTCACCCGCCGCACCCCGATCGGCTTCGCCGAGGAGGGCCAGCACCTCTACCTGCTCGGCGACACCGCCGACGAGCTGGGCGGCTCGGCCTGGTCGCAGGTCGCCCACGGCCACCTGGGCGGCCTGCCGCCCAACGTCGACCTGGAGCGCGAGCGGCTGCTCGCCGAGATCCTGATCGCCGCCTCGCGCGACGGCATGATCGACGCGGCGCACGACCTCTCCGACGGCGGCCTGGCCCAGGCCCTGGTGGAGAGCTGCCTCAAGGGCGGCAACGGCGCCCGGGTGATCGTCCCGGCCGACCTGGACCCGTTCGTCTTCCTGTTCTCCGAGTCGGCCGGTCGCGCGGTCGTCGCGGTGCCGCGCAGCGAGGAGCTCCGCTTCAACGACATGTGCGGCGCGCGGGGCCTGCCGGCCACCCGGATCGGCGTGGTGGACGGCGACGTCCTGGAGGTCCAGGGCCAGTTCACCGTCTCGCTGGCCGAGCTGACGGACGCCCACACCGGCGTCATCGAGGCTCTGCTCGCCTGATCCGCAGGACATCGCGCACCGCATCCCGCCGTGCGCCCCGCAGGACGCCGAGGGCGGCCCGCTCGCATCCGAGTGGGCCGCCCTCGGCGCACCCGGCCGCCCGTCCGCGTTAGCCTGCCGCCATGCCCCCCAAGTCCCGTACGTACGACCCGGTGAAGGTGCGCGCCGCGCTGGCCGCGCAGACCCGGGCGCTGCGCGCCGCCGTGCACGACCTCTGCGCCCGCCCCGACGCCGAGCAACTGCTCGCCCGCCCCGCCGGGCTGGGGCAGTGGAGCGTACGCGAGCTCCTGGCCCACCTGGCGCTCCAGATCGGCTGGGTGCCGCGCCACCTCGACGACCCGCAGCAGGGCCGGGCGCCGATCGGCCTGCTCCAGTGGGTGGCCGGCGTCGGCGGGCAGGCGCCGCTGCTGGACACCGCCGCCCGGGAGCAGGCCGCCACCGCGGAGTTCGGCCCCGGCCCCACCGCGCCGGCCGCCGCGTTCGACCGGGAGGCCGACGCGCTGCTGGCGCTGCTCGCCAGCCCCGAGGCCGCCGATCCGCTGCGCCGGGTGGAGATCGGGCTCGGGTCGATGCTGCTGCGGGACATGCTCGTCACCCGGCTGGTGGAGACGGTGGTGCACGCCGACGACCTGGCCCGCGCGCTGGGCACCGACCGCTTCCCGCACGACCGGCAGGCGCTGGCCGCCGTCACCCGGCTGCTGGCCGACGCCTTCGCCGACCGCGCCCCCGGCGGCGCGGTCGAGCTGCGGATCCCGCCGTACGCGGTGGTGCAGGCTGTGGCCGGGCCCCGGCACACCCGCGGCACCCCGCCGAACGTGGTGGAGACCGACCCGCTCACCTGGATCCGGCTGGCGACCGGCCGGGTCGACTGGGCCGACGCGGTGGAGGCGGCCGCAGTCACCGCCGGCGGCGAGCGCAGCGACCTGCGCGCGCACCTGCCGATCCTGGGCTGAGCCACGGCCGCCGGGACTCCCCGTGGGACGGCCTCCGGGCCGCTGCCGGGGGCGTCGCACGGTTGTCCCCGGGGCTCCGGGACGATAGGCCGGCGGGCGATAACCTACGAAGATCGCACAGATGGCCGACCGGTCGGGCCCATGCGGCGACACCGGAAGCCAGGACGAGGGGACACGGCATGACCGACGGTGAGCACCGGCTGCCACCGCTGCGGGCGGGGCGCCGACCGGCCGGCGCGGCACTGCTCAGGTGGCTGGACGACGAGCGCTCGCCCCGGCTCTGCCGGGTGTCGGGATCGCCGGGCGCCGGCAAGAGCCACCTGCTGGCCTGGCTGGTGCTGGCCGGTACGACACCGAGCACGCCGCGGGCCCAGCGGGTGCACGCCGTGCTGCCGGCCAAGGGCCTGAGCCTGCACGGCGCGGTCTGGATGCTCGCGTACCACCTGGGCGTGGTGGCGCGCACCCCGCAGGAGCTGCTCGTCGCGTTGGAGGGGGACGCCCGGCGCACCGTGGTCTGCGTACCGGAGATCGAGCTGGCGGCGGATCCGGTCGCCCTGGTCACCGAGCTGCTCGATCCGCTGCTGGAGCTGGAGCAGGTCCGGCTGCTGGTGGACGCGCCGACCGGCAGCCCGGCCGCCGCCGCCTTCACCGCCGTCCCGCAGCCGGCGGTGCTGGACCTGGACGACCCCGGCTGGACCGACCGGGCGCGCTTCGAGAGCTGGTGCCTGAAGGCCGGCGGCGACCCGGCCAGGTACCCCAATCCAGGTGCGGCACTGGGTGGTTCGGCTCCCGTCACGCCCGAGGGGCTGGCCGCGCTGGCCGCCCGGATCCCGGTCAGGCCGGACGGCTCGCCCGACCTCGTGGGCGCCGGACAGGAGCTGCTCTCCGACTTCTGGGCGGCCGCGGCCCGTGAGGGCGGGGCCGGCCGGCTCCAGGGCGACCCGCTGCTGCTCGCCCTGGCCGGGCCGGTCACCGTGACGGCGGCCCTGGAGGGCGAGGACGGCACCGTCGCGCGCGCCTGGTACGCCGCCGGGCCGGGGCTGATCGAGGAATCCGACCCGGCCGCCCGGGCCGCGATCCTGCGCACCCGGCTGCTCGGCGTGGACGAGGCCGCCGCCGCCCGGCTGGCGACCGTACCGGCTCCGTGGGGCGGGGTCTGGGCGCACTGGGAGGCCGCCGCGCAGCAGGCGGGGCAGGCGGCCGGGCAGCTCGCGGGCCGGTCCGGCTGGCCCGGCCCGGTGACGGCGCTGGCGCCCGGTCAGGGCCCGTACGCGGGGCTGCTGCTGCTGGCCGACCCGTCCGGCGCCGTCCGGGTGGTGGAGGCGGGGGCGGGCCGCCCGCAGGGCGCCGCGGCGGTGCCCGCGCCACAGCCGTTGCGCGCGCTGGCCGTCACCCCCGGCGGCACGGTGGTGCTGCTGGACGCCCGGGGCGGCACCGAACTGCTCCCGCCGGCGCAGCCCGCGCCGGGCCTGGCGCCGGCCGCCCTGGAGGAGGCGCTCGGCCTGCTGCGGGCCGGCGCGGGCGCCGAGCTCAGCGCGCTGACCGCCGTACCCGGCCTGCCGGACGCCGCGCCCGCGCTCGGCGATGTGGCGGGTGCGGTGCATTGGGTCGAGCCCGGCGGCGCGGTGCGCAGCGAGCGGCTGCACACCGGCCCGGTGACGGCGCTCGCGGGCGCCGCGCTCGGCGGTGACGGCGGGGCGGATCCGGGGTTCCCGGCGCTGGTGAGCGGCGGCTTCGACGGCACGGTCCGGCTCTGGGGCCCGGGTTCGGAGCCGATGGCGGAGCCGGCCGACAGTCGGGGCTGCCCGGTCACCGCGGTGGCGGTGGCCGCCACGCCGGCCGGTCCGGTGGTGGCCGCCGCGTGGTCCGACGGGCAGGTGCGGGTGCGCTACCTCTCCGAGCCGGACGGGGTGTGGGACCTGCGGCTGGGGTCGCAGGTCTGGTCGCTCGCCCTGGTGGGGGAGCTGCTGGTACTGGGCCTGCCGGACGGTCTGGTCGCGGTGCGGATCACCCGGGGGTAGCGCGGCGCCCCGGTCGCGCCGCGGGGCGGGGCGAGGTGAGCGGCCGTCAGGGCACCTTGGGGTGAGCGGCCGTCAGGGCGCCGCGGGGCCGCCGAGGTAGGTGCCGTCGTCGGTGTACGGCCAGGCGTTCGGCAGGCAGCCCTTCAGCCCGTGGATCTGCTGCATCATCGCCGGTGCGGGCTTGCCCTTGCCGGGGCAGTCCTCGTGGCCGTGGCCGATCCGGTGGCCGACCTCGTGGTTGACGATCAGGGCCCGGTACTCGTCGAGCGGGCCGCTGAACTGCGGTGAACCGGTGTTCCAGCGCTTGGTGTTGACCATCACCTGGCTGCCGACGTCGCAGTTGACCTCGCCTTGCGTGTCCAGCCCGGCGGCGCCGCAGATCCGGTCCACGGTGGTCGGCGAGGCGATCTTGACGGTGAAGTCGTACGGCCCCGAGGAGACCAGCTGGAAGCCGTTGCGGCCGTCCTTGGTCCAGCCCCGGTGGTCGGCCAGGATGCCCTGGATCTGGGTGGCGGCGGCCTCCGGGTCCACGCCGCTGCCGTCCTCGACCTCGACCCGGAAGCGGCGGATGGTGCCCTGGCCGACGGGGGCGGCGGCCTTCCCGGCAATGGTGAAGCTGCCGGAGCCGGAGGTCGGGCCGGTGCCCTGGGAGCCGCTGGGGGAGGCGGTCGGGACCGGCTTCGGCGCGGTGGCGCTCTCCCGGGCGGGCGCGGCGGGTGTGGTGGTCGGTGTGGTGGTGGGTGCGGCCGGCGCGGCGTCACCGGCGGCTCGCGGGTTGTCGCTCGGCGGCACCACCCTGCCTCGGGCGGTTCCGGCGCTGCGGCCGGCGGCCGGCAGGGCATCGGGGTGGCCGAGAACGTAGACCGTGCCGCCGAGTATCGCGGTCGAGAGGGCCAGCGCGACGGCCAGGCCCGGGTTCCTGCGCCGGCTGGGCCGCCGCCGGCCGCGACGGGTTTGCGTCCTGTTCCGGGTTCCGCCTCGGGCGGGTTGGGATGCTCGCACGTCCACGCTCTCTGGTCGAACCGGCAACGGTTGACGAAGCGTCACTGCAGATGCGCGGCCCCCCGTCACTTGGCCACATTGGCAGGCGATGTGCAGGATGTCCACATACCCGGTATGCAGATCTTTCATAGCGGACGACGCGGCCCCCGCTCCGGGCCGGTACGGCGGTGGAGCGGGGGCCGGTGGGAGCCGGGTGGCTCAGCCCAGGGTGTCGGCGGCGGTCGGCGAGCTGTCGCGCAGGAACTGGGCGCAGCGCTCCGCCTCCTCCTTCTCCTCGATCGCGGCGGCCGCGCGCCCGAGCGCGTGCAGCGCCCGCAGGAAGCCGCGGTTCGGCTCGTGCTCCCATGGCACCGGGCCGTGGCCCTTCCAGCCGGCCCGGCGCAGCGCGTCCAGGCCGCGGTGGTAGCCGGTGCGGGCGTAGGCGTACGACTCGACGACCCGGCCGGCGGCGTAGGCGTCGTCGGCGAGCTGGGCCCAGGCGAGCGAGGAGGTCGGGTACTTCGCCGCCACCTCGGCCGGGGAGGCACCGCCGGCCAGCAGCTCCAGCGGGCCGGGCTCGGCGGGCAGGTGCGTGGGGGGCGGGCCCCCGAGGAGGTTCTGGTGAATGCTCATGCCCCCAGTCAACCATCCACAGCCGACGGGGCCGGGGCCCGAGGGCGCGCGGGTGCGGAAAGCGGCGCGGGCCGGCGGCGGGGCGCGCGCGGGGCCAGGCGCACGAGGGGGCGGAGACGTACGAGAGGGCGGCCAGGTACGAGAGGGGAGACGTACGAGGTGCGCGGGAGCGGGGAGGCGCAGGGAGGGGCGGCCGAGGCGACGCCACCCGTTCCGGGTCTGCCCCGGGTGGCACCGTGCCCTCCCCGTGAACGCGAGTCCACGAGGAGGGCACGGGCAGGCCGCGGGGTTACCGCCGCCGGGTCACTTCAGGCGGTTGCCGGCCGAGCGCAGGCTCTGGGCGGCCTCCAGCACGCGGGCGGCCATGCCCGCCTCGGCGAGCTTGCCCCAGGTGCGCGGGTCGTAGGTGTTCTTCTTGCCGACCTCGCCGTCGACCTTCAGCACACCGTCGTAGTTGCGGAACATGTGGTCCGCGACCGGGCGGGTGAAGGCGTACTGGGTGTCGGTGTCGAGGTTCATCTTCACGACGCCGTTCTCCAGCGCGGTGGCGATCTCCTCGGCGGAGGAGCCCGAGCCGCCGTGGAAGACGAAGTCGAACGGGTCGTTCTTGCCGTACTGGGCGCCGATGGCGTCCTGGAGCTCGCGCAGCAGCTGCGGCTTCAGGACGACGTTGCCCGGCTTGTAGACGCCGTGCACGTTGCCGAAGGAGGCGGCCAGCAGGTAGCGGCCCTTCTCGCCCAGGCCCAGCGCCTCGGCGGTGCGGACCACGTCGTTGACGGTGGTGTACAGCTCGTCGTTGATCTCGTGCGTGACGCCGTCCTCCTCGCCGCCGGTCGGGGTGATCTCGACCTCAAGGATGATCTTGGCGGCGACGGCCTGGGCCAGCAGCTCCTGGGCGATCGCCAGGTTGTCGTTCAGGGTCTCGGCGGAGCCGTCCCACATGTGCGACTGGAACAGCGGGTTCTGGCCCTTGGCCACGCGCTCGGCGGAGATCGCCAGCAGCGGGCGGACGTAGCCGTCCAGCTTGTCCTTGGGGCAGTGGTCGGTGTGCAGTGCGACGGTGATGTCGTACTTCGCGGCGACCACGTGCGCGAACTCGGCCAGCGCCACGGCGCCCGTGACCATGTCCTTCTTGTGCTGGCCGCCCAGGAACTCGGCACCACCGGTGGAGATCTGGATGATGCCGTCGCTCTCGGCCTCGGCGAAGCCGCGCAGGGCCGCGTGCAGCGTCTGCGACGAGGTGACGTTGATGGCCGGGTAGGCGAACTTGCCCGCCTTGGCCCGGTCCAGCATCTCGTTGTAGACCTCGGGAGTTGCGATGGGCATGCGAATCCGCTCCTGTCGGGTTGCGGCGTACGGACGAGCCTGTCCGACGCTGTAGTACGCCTTCGGTACGACTTCTAGGTACCGGGGGCCGACGCGGCTCTGCGGTGCGGCTTACTGGTACCGGGCTTCGAGGCGGCCGCCACGGTGCGGCAACGAGGGTGGTTTGCGACCCGCGACCGGACGCCCGTGCCATCTTCCCAGACTCGCCCCGCAGCGCCAGCATGAGGCCCGCCACTTCGCGGCGATGCGCGGGCTCCGGCCCGCCGGAGGCCGTGCGGCGCCCGGGGACGTTGAGGTTCCCGTCATGCCGGGACGCTATCCTGCGCCCGTGGACTACTCCCAGCTTGCCGTCAACCTGCTCGACGCAAAGTCACTGATCTCGTCACTCGGCGCGATCGGGCTGATCGCGATCATCTTCGCGGAGACCGGCCTGCTGGTCGGGTTCTTCTTCCCCGGTGACTCCCTGCTGATCCTGGCCGGCGTGGCCGCCTCCAGCGCCGCGTCCTCGGTGCTCGGCGAAGGCGCCAAGCTGCCGATCGCGGCGCTGCTGATCGGCGCCCCGATCGCCGCCATCGCCGGCGCCCAGCTCGGGCACCTGATCGGCGCCAAGGTGGGGCCGAGGCTGTTCGACAAGCCGGAGTCGAAGATCTTCCGCCGCGAGTACGTGCAGAAGGCGGAGGAGTACTTCGACAAGTTCGGCCCGGGCAAGGCCGTGGTGCTCGCCCGCTTCATGCCGATCGTGCGGACCTTCCTCAACCCCGTCGCCGGCACGCTGGGCATGTCGGCCAGGACGTTCTTCCTCTGGAACGTCGTGGGTGGCGTGCTGTGGACCGAGTCGATGCTGCTCATCGGCTACAAGTTCGGTGACGCGCTGGCGCCGGTGATCGACAAGTACCTGATCCCGGCGATCCTGCTGATCGTGCTGCTCTCGATCTCGCCGGTCCTGGTCGAGGTGGTGCGCGAGCGCCGCAAGAAGAAGGCGGGCGGCGTGCAGGCCGACGCCGTCCAGGCCGACGCCGTCCAGGCCGGCGGCCGGCACCGCCGCGGCTGAGCCCCGCCCACGCGAACCCCCGGAGCCCGGACACCCACCACGGGGTGTCCGGGCTCCGTCGTGCACGGGACCGTGCGCCCCGAGCGCCCCGGAGGCGAGCGGGCGTCCCGGACACGACGAGCGGCCGGCCCCGCGCGCTGTTTCACGTGAAACAACGCGCGGCGCCGACCGCTCGGCCGAACGGGGGATGCGCCGGGCTCAGCCCAGGTCGAGGTCCGCCAGGGTGTACGCGGTGTAGTACGGCAGGCCCGCGTCCTTGATGGCCGGCTCCGCGCCGCGCTCGACGATCACCGCGACACCGACCACCTCGGCGCCCGCCTCGCGCAGCGCCTCCACGGCCGTCAGCACCGAACCACCGGTGGTGGAGGTGTCCTCGACCGCCAGCACCCGGCGGCCCTTCACGTCCGGGCCCTCGATCCGGCGCTGCAGACCGTGCGCCTTGCCCGCCTTGCGGACCACGAACGCGTCGAGCTCGCGGCCGCGGGCGGCGGCGGCGTGCAGCATCGCGGCGGCCACCGGGTCGGCGCCCAGGGTCAGGCCGCCGACGGCGTCGTACTCCAGGTCGGCGGTGAGGTCCAGCATGACCTTGCCGACCAGCGGGGCGGCCTGGCCGTCCAGCGTGATGCGGCGCAGGTCGACGTAGTAGTCGGCCTCCAGCCCGGAGGAGAGGGTGACCTTGCCGTGCACGACGGCCTTGTCCTTGATCTGTGCCAGCAGGGCGTCGCGGTCGTTGCTCATGGTCACTGAGTCTAGAGCCCGCGGACCCGCACCCGGCTCAGCACGGGCCCCGAAGCCGGCCCCGCGCCCGGCCACCCTCCGGCCCCTACCCGGCCCCGTGCCGCGCGGCTCAGCGCCGACGCAGTACCCGGACCAGGACCACCGCGCCGCCCAGCAGCGCCACACCCCCGCCGATCACCCACGGCACCGCCGCACGGGCGCCGATGCCGGTGCCCAGCGGTGTGGCCGCGCCGCCCTCGCCGCCCCAGCGGGACGCCGCCCGGGCCCGCGCGCTGCGCGCCGGCAGGGCCGGTGCGTACGGGCCGCGCGGCGGGGCGTGGTCGACCTCCTCCGCCGAGCGGCCGACGATGCTGCGCCGGACGGGGCCGCTGAGCACCGGCTCCTGCGGGTAGTCGAGCGGGAGCTCGGCGGGCCGGTCCGCCGGCAACTCGGCCTGCGCGTCCGCCTCGGCGCCGGTGGGCAGCCCGAACCGCTCGGCGTCGTCGTCCGAGAAGGCGATCAGGTCGGAGAGGTCGTCGTCGAGCGAGTCGTCGTCGACGGCGTCCGCCGGGGTGTGGTCCTCCAGGAAGAGCACGGTGGCGGTGGGGCCGTCGGCCTCGTTCTCGTCGGCGTCCTCCTCGCTGTCCGCCGCCACGCCGTCGGCGCCCTGGGAGGTGAGGGCGGTGGCGAAGCGGTCCAGCAGCCGGCGGCCGGCAGCGGCGAGCGTCTCGGCGTCGAACTCGGCCAGCCGCCCGGTCGCGCTCAGGTCGCCGGTGAAGCGGACGCTGGCGCCCTCGCCGGCCTCCGCGACCGAGATCCGTACGGTGGCGGTGGCCTCGCCGTCGCCCCGGGCCTCCTGGCCCTCGGCGAACGCCGTCAGCACGCCCTCGCGGCCCTCGATCAGCGACAGCACCCCCCGGTAGGTGATCGTCGAGCCGCCGATCCGCAGCCGCAGCCGGCCGCTGATCTCCTCGGTCTGCCCGCTGCCCACCGCAGCCGGCTCGGTGCTCAGACCGGGGACACAACGGGCCAGCAGCGCCGGGTCCCGCAGGGCCTGGCGGACCAGCGTGGCCGGCATCGGGACGACAACCTCATGCTCCATGGCTGCGAGCCTACCGATCGGGCGGCCCCGAGCGGGGCCTCGGCGCGGGGTTGCTGTCCGTGCCCGCGGCGTCGCACCCAGCACCGCCCGCACCCGGCCCCGCGCACCGCCCCCGTTCGCGCGTGGCACCCGGCCCGCGGCGGGTGGTCAGCGCGGGCCGAGCAGGGTGAGCGGGGCCGGGGGCCGGGCCGGGCGGCGCTCGGCGAGGCGGTCGGCGGAGCCGCGCAGGGCGGCGGTGGTCAGGGCACGCGGCGGCGGGGCGTCGTCGGCGAGGGCCAGCACGGGCGGTTCGGCGGCGGCGAGCAGGAAGCTCTGGGCCCCGGCGGGGTCGCGCGGGCCGGTGCAGGAGGTGGTGGGCCCGCCGGGCACGCCGTACGGGAGGGTGCGCAGGCCGGCCGCCCGCACCCCGGCCTCCACCGGCCAGAGGGTGTCCTCGCCGCCGCCCGTGCGGACGGCGAGCCGCCCGTCGGGTGCGAGCAGCCGGCGGGCCAGCCCGAAGAACTCCCCGGTGCGGAACTTGTCGGTGTGCGCCTGGGCGGGCGGCGGCAGGTCGGCGAGCACCACGTCGTACGGCCCGTCGGCCCGGGCGCCGCCGCCGTGCAGCCACTCCAGCGGGTCGGCCTGGGTCAGCCGCACCCGCGGGTCGTCCAGGGCGTGGCCGGACAGGGCGGCCAGCGCCGGATCGGTGCGGGCCAGGCTGGTCAGCGCGGGGTCGAGCTCGACCAGCCGGACGGTCCGTACGCCGGAGTGCCGCAGCACCTCGCGCAGGGCGAGCCCGTCCCCGCCGCCGAGCAGCAGTACCCGGGTGTCCGGGCCGCCGGCCATCGCGGGATGGACCAGGGCCTCGTTGCCCCGGTACTCGTCCGGGCCGCAGACGGCCAGCCGGCCACCCAGGAACAGTTGCATCGGCCCGTCCTGGCCGTGGTCCGGGCCCTGGCCCGGGCGGGCCTCGGTGGCGCCGCCGGCCGGGCGCCGGTCCGGGGCGGCCGGAGCCGAGCCGGTGAGCACGATCTCCTGGTACCGGCTCTGGGTCGCGAACCTGACCTGGGCGCCGTACAGCGCGTGGCGGGCGGCCCGCTCGATGGCGCCGGAGCAGGCGGCGGCCGTGGCGAGGGTGACCAGGACCAGCCCGCAGCCGGCCCAGAGCAGCAGCCGGGCGCGCGGCGCGGGCTCGTCGCGGAACAGCCAGAGCACGACGGCCGCGCCCGCCACGGCGTTGACCGCGCCGGTGAACAGCGCGCCGGCGCCCTGGCCGAACACGGGCAGCAGGACGAACGGGAAGGCGAGGCCGCCGATCAGCGCACCCACGTAGTCGGCGGCGAACAGGTCGGCGGCGGCGCGGCCGGCGTCCTCGCGGCGGATCCGCTGGATGAGTGTCATCAGCAGCGGGATCTCGGCGCCGATCAGGACGCCGATGGCGCAGGTCAGCACCACCAGCGCGGCCTGGTAACAGCCGATCCAGGCCCAGCAGCAGTGGAGCGCGAGCACCGAGAGCCCGCCGACCAGCGCCAGCGTGCATTCGAGCAGGGCGAAGGAGGTCGCCGGGCGGCGGGTCAGGCGCTTGGCCAGCAGTGAGCCCACGCCCATCGCGAACACCATGACGGAGAGCACGACGGAGGTCTGGGTGACGGAGTCGCCCAGCAGGTAGCCGCCGAGCGCGACGAGTTCGAGCTCGTAGACGAGCCCGCAGGCCGCGCAGACGAAGGCGGCCAGCAGCACCGCGAGCCGGGCGGCGCGGGGGCGGGCGCGCAGCCGGGAGCGGCGGCGGGTGGACAGCGGGGTCAGGGCCCGCCCGGATCGGGGAGGGCCGGTGGCGGTGCCGCCGTCGCTGCGGTCACCGGGGCCGTCGTCGAGGTCGAGTCCCGGCTGAGCGGGTGGACCGGCCGGATGATTGATCACGAACAAACGCTAGGCGACAGGTGCCGCGTGTAGCTGCGTCCATTCGGTGGACTGCTCGGCGGTGCCGGTTGACGGATCGTTCCTGCGTGCGAATCATCGGTGCTCCCGGTCATCGACGCGGGACCACCAGCGAGGAACGGGTGCACACCAGCCGGCCCTCCTGCGGGTAGGCGTGCCAGGTGCGCCAGAGCACCCGGTCCGCGTCGCCGTGCGTGACGAGGGCGGTGAAGGCGCTCGGATCGCCCGGGAAGACCCCGGCCAGCCCGCGCGGGTGCCCCTCGACCAGGGCGAGCAGCTCCTGCGCCCTGGCGGCGAAGTCGTGCGGTGGAAGGGCCTCGATCCGGGCCGCGAACTCGTACTCCCAGCCCGCGACCTGCTTGGCCACCCGGGCGGGCAGCGGGGTGCGCCGGCCGGGCAGGCAGGCGACCGTCTCCAGACACTCGCCCGGTCCGGCCGCGATGACCACCTGGTGCGAGGCACCGAGCAGGCGCAGCTGGAGCGTGCCGGGCGGGCCCGGGCGGCGGACGCCGCCGAGTCTCAGGTCACGGACCGCGAGCGCGGGCAGCGGATCGCCGCCCAGGCACCAGGCGAGGTCACCGGCCCGCGTATCGGTGTAGGAGGTCTGCAGTGTGGTGAGCATGCTCGGCTCCGCATTTCAGCTCCGTGCGCGCCCGCCGAGCAGCATCCGACTAGGCCGTTGGGGAGGCTGTTCGAGGCTGTGCGGTCCAGGGCGCGGCCGACCGTGGAAGGAAGGATTCCGGCTGGAGATTCAGCAGCAGAGAAGCATGAATGAGCCGGGTCCGTCGGTGATTTACCCAACTTTGTCAAGCATTCACTGTTTCGGGCACAGGCGCTTCTGAGGTCTGATCACCCCGGTGTGCGACTCTGCAATGCGTGAGCCCCCTCTACCGGAGCATGCGCCGTGCAGGCTGAAAGTGCGCCGTGTGCGCCCGGTACGCGCTGTTTGATGCGTCGTTCGAATGATTCCTGGTTTGCCTGCCGGATTGACCTCCCGACGTGCCCGGCGAGGGGCGCGGGGAGCGGTCGGCGCCCGTTCCGGCCGTCCTCGTCCGTCCTCGGGGTGGGGCCGGGATGCCGTCGCCCGGGGGTCGGGTGCCGCCGGAGGAGGACGTTCCGCCGGCGCGGCCGGGCCCGCCCACCGCCGCGGCCCAAACCTGCCCGCGCGAGTGCGCCGGAGCCTCCGGGCCATCCGCGCCCCGCCGTGCCCCGATCTGCGGCCTGTCAGCCCGTCCTTCGCTCACCAATTGTCATGACTCGTACCACAGTTGACCGAACGTCAGGCCTGCCGGGCCGAGGGGCGTACTCGGACGGCTCAGAGCCGCCCGAGCCTGGCGACGGCCTCCGCCAGGATCTCGTCCCGCTTGCAGAACGTGAACCGGACGAGGCTGCGCCCGGCCTCGGCGTCGTCGTAGAACACCACGTTGGGGATCGCGACGACCCCGCAGCGCTCGGGCAGGGCACGGCAGAACTCCAGGCCGTCCTTCTCGCCGAGGGGGGTGATGTCGGTGGTGATGAAGTAGGTGCCCTCGGGGTCGAAGACCTGGAAGCCGGCGGCGCGCAGGCCGGTGGAGAGCAGGTCGCGCTTGCGCAGCAGCTCGGCCCGGAAGCCGGCGAAGTACTCGTCGGGCAGCCGCAGCGCCTCGGCCACCGCGTACTGGAACGGACCCGCGCTGACGTATGTCAGGTACTGCTTGGCGGTGCGGACGGCGGCGACCAGCGGGGCCGTGGCCGTCACCCAGCCGACCTTCCAGCCGGTGAAGGAGAAGGTCTTGCCGGCCGAGGAGATCGAGACGGTGCGCTCGCGCATGCCGGGCAGGGCCGCGATGGGGTGGTGGCCGGTGGCGAAGACCAGGTGCTCGTACACCTCGTCGGTGACGACCAACAGGTCGTGTTCGACGGCGAGTTCGGCGACGGCGGCGAGCTCCGCGGGGGTCAGCACCAGGCCGGTCGGGTTGTGCGGGGTGTTGAGCAGCAGCAGCCGGGTGCGGGGAGTGATCAGCGCGCGCAGCCGGTCGAGGTCGGGACGGAAGTCGGGGGCCCGCAGGGTCCAGGGCACCCGGGTCGCGCCGGCCATCGCGATGCAGGCGGCATAGGAGTCGTAGAAGGGTTCGAGGGCGATCACCTCGTCGCCCGGCTCCAGCAGGGCGAGCAGGGCGGCGGCGATCGCCTCGGTGGCGCCGGCGGTGACCAGGACCTCGGTGTCGGGGTCGTAGCCGAGGCCGTAGAAGCGCTGCTGGTGCTCGGCGACGGCGGTCCGCAGTTCGGGGATGCCGGGGCCGGGCGGGTACTGGTTGCCGTGGCCGTCGCGGATCGCCCGCACGGCGGCCTCGGCGATCTCGGCCGGGCCGTCCGTGTCGGGGAAGCCCTGACCCAGGTTGATCGAGCCGGTGGCGGTCGCCAGCGCGGACATCTCGGCGAAGATCGTCGTCCCCAGCCCGTGCAGGCGTCGGTTCAACAGCGGCCTCGTACCCATGGCAGCGCTCCCAGGATTGTCGTCGGCCCATCCTCGGGCCGCGGGGTGGGCGGGGACAAGTACGTCCTCGGCGGGGCGAGGTCCGGCCTGTCGGCTGCCGGCCGCCGACCGCCGGTCATTGGCCCGGCGGGACGGGGAGCGGTCGATCCCGACCCGGCCCACGGCTCGGCGGTGATCACCCTGGACGCCCCGCTGCCCTACGGGCCGGCGAGGGCCGGGCCGTAGCCGGTGCCCGCTCCCGGGACGGGCCCGCGCGGCCGCCGCCGGGTACGGCAGCGGCCCGCCCGCGCCGCGAGGGCGTGGACGGGCCGCACGGCCGTGGGCCGGGAGGATCAGTCCTCGTCGGGCGTGTCGCCCTCGCCCTCGCCCTGCTCGCTCTCGATCTCCTTCTGGAGGCCGAGCCGCTCGACGATCCACTGCTCGAAGCCGACCGCGGCCTGCGTCCAGTTGGCGGTGGTCGTCACGAAGTACTCCAGGTTGACGCCGGTGCCGACGATCATCTGGGACTCGCCGATCAGCCGGACGACGCCGTCCTCGTGGGTGTGCGTGTAGACCTTGGGCCAGAGGGTCTCACGGTTCCACTCGTCGATCAGGTCGAGGATCTCGCCCTTGTCCTCCAGCGGGTACGCGCGGTCGTAGAACGCGCGCACGGCGAAGAGCTCCTTCTGCTCGCCGCGGAACATGTAGTACACCCGGAAGCCGTCCCAGGGGGCGGTGAGGTCACCCTCCTCGTCCACCACGTGCTTGAGCTGCATCTGGTCCAGCAGCTGGGTGACCAGGGCCTGGTCCGGCACGACCACCGGCGGCGGCCCGGCCGGGCGGTCCTGGCCGCCCTGGCCGCCCTGCGGCCCCTGCGGCATGCCGAACGACGGGATCGAAGACGGGTCGATGCTCATTGGGTGGTCCTCTTCTCAGTGCACAAGGGTGGTCGGCAATGAGAGGCCGCCCTTTCCATGTCCCATCCTGCCTCATCCGGGGCGTCGGACACAGGGCCTCCCCGGGGTGTGGCGCCGGGGACGACCAGGGCGAAACGGGTCCAGGGCCGGTCGGACAGGCTCTAGATGGGGCGGTACGACTCGACCGAACGTACGGTGCCGCGGTTCCCGGCGTCGTTGTAGTTGTCGCTCTGCCACGTCCAGGCCCACAGGTGCCGGGTTCCGCTGCCCGCGGGGGAGGAGATGCTGTCGTAGTAGAAGAAGTCGTTGTTGCCGGAGTACACGTCGCCGACGTTGTAGATGGTGACGTTCAGGTACCCGTAGTTGGCGTAGCAGACGGTGCCGCCGTTGGTGAGGATGTTGACGAAGTCCCATCGGCCGGCGCAGTCGACCCGGTTGATGGCGGAGGCGTCGGTCGCGGGCATCGCGACGGCGAGGGTGGCCGCCGCCACCGAGGTCAGGGCGGCCTTCTTCCAGCGCGAGCTCATGGTTCTCCTTCGTCTGCCTGGCTTCACTCCCCGGGCGGCCACCGCGGTGGGGCGCTCGGCGGGCCGGCGGCGCTCGGCACGGACCGACCGGATCCTCGCAAGGGGAGGGTGGGGCGGCCAGGAGGTTCGCCGGAGGTTGGCCGGAGGAACTGCCGGGTGGCGTGATCAAACGTGTACGCGCAGTGAACTATGTCACGCGGGGTGTCGGCCGTTCCCGTTGCTGCCCGCAGCCCCAGCGGTTAGCGTGCGGTGGAGTCTCCCCGGCAGGGCGATCTCCGCTGCCGGACGTCCAGTTGATGATTCGTGGGTTCGGGGGAGTCGGTGGTGGCGGGTCCTGGCGTGGGGACGGGCAATTCTCTGGGGGTGCTGCTCCGCAGCATCCGGCTGGACCGGGGGATGACCCAGGAGGAGCTGGGTGAGGCGTCCGGGATGAGCGTGCGCTCGATCCGGGACCTGGAGCGCGGGGTGTCCTGCCCGCGGATCTCCACCCTGCGGCTGCTCGCCCAGGCCTGGAAGCTGTCGGACGCCCAGGGCGCCGAGCTGCACCGGCTGGCCCGCGCCGCCCGGGACCGGGCGGGCCGCAATCTGCGGGCCGGAGCGTGTTCGTGAGGCCGAGGGTCCGGGCGGTGGCACTGCCCCTGGCCTGCGCCGGGGTGGCGATCGCACTGTCGGGCTGCTCGTCGGGCCCGGGCGGCCGGGCCGCCGCGCCGGCGCTGACGCCGCCGCCCGTCGGGGCCGTGCAGGCGCCCGCCTCCGGGCGCGAGGGGATGCTGCAACTGCCACTCTCCGCCTACGGCTCCGGTGACGGCGTCGGCCCGACCAGGGTGCTGGCCATTCGCGCCCTGACCGCGCGATGCATGCACGACGCCGGGTACGCGCTGTTCACCCGGGAGGACGCGATCGACGAGGGCGCGGGCGCGCCGGTCAACGCCTCGGCGCTGCCGGCCGGCGCCTTCGGGTACCTGCCGGAGAGCGTGGCCGCCGGTCAGGGCTTCCACGCGGCGAGATCGGTGGCGCCCGGGCGGGCCCGCCGGCCGCTGTCGGGGGCCGAGGACCAGGCCGCGCAGGAGTGCGTCAAGAACGCCTTCCCGCAGGTCGAGGTCGCGGACCAGGGCGGTGCGGAGCTGGTCGCGAAGCTGTTCGGCGAGTCGGTCGCGGCGCTGGAGAAGGACGAGCGGGTGGCCGCGGCCACCCGGGCCTGGCGGGACTGCATGGGCGCGGCCGGCTTCGCCGGCGT
This sequence comes from Kitasatospora sp. NPDC050543, assembly GCF_044457565.1. Lineage (NCBI taxonomy): Bacteria > Bacillati > Actinomycetota > Actinomycetes > Kitasatosporales > Streptomycetaceae > Kitasatospora > Kitasatospora sp. NPDC050543. The sequence goes on from NZ_JBITGZ010000006.1 coordinate 64,216, forward strand.
GAGCCCGTCCGGACTGGTGGAGCAGTACCGCCGCTCGGCCGCCGCCACCGCCGAGCCCACGGCGCAGGAGCTGGCCGCGGCCAGGGCGGACGCCGCCTGCACCACCTCCACCAACCTGGCGGGCATCTGGTTCGCGGTGCTGGCCGGGTACCAGCGCCAGCAGATCGCCGCCAACCAGGAGCGGCTGGCGGCCTACCAGCAGACCTTCAAGGACTACGCCGCGAAGATGGCCGGGATCATCGCCGGTTCCTGACCGCCCGGGACTCCGCCGCGGCCGGCGGGCCGGGCGGGCCGGAACCGTCCTGGCCCGGCCCGCCCGAGGGCGTCACTTCTCCAGCGGCCCCCGGCCCCGTACCGTCAGCCGGTCCGACTCCTCGTCCCGCTCGACCAGCACGGTGTCGCCGTCGTGCACCTGGCCGGAGAGGATCGCCTTGGCCAGCTGGTCCCCGATCGCGGACTGCACCAGCCGGCGCAGCGGCCGGGCGCCGTACGCCGGGTCGTAGCCGGTCAGGGCCAGCCAGTCGCGGGCCGCCTCGGTGACCTCCAGGGTGAGCCGGCGCTCGCGCAGCCGCGCGCCGAGCCTGGCGACCTGGAGGTCGACGATCCGGCTGAGCTCGGCGGTGCCCAGCGGCTCGAAGACCACGATGTCGTCCAGCCGGTTCAGGAACTCCGGCTTGAACGCCGCCCGGACGCTCTCCATCACCAGCTCCTTCTTGCGCTCCTGCGGCGTGGCCGGGTCGACCGGGCTCGGTTCGACAAACGCGTGGGAGCCCAGGTTGGAGGTCAGGATCAGGATCGCGTTGCGGAAGTCGACCGTACGCCCCTGGCCGTCGGTGAGCCGGCCGTCGTCCAGCACCTGGAGCAGCACGTCGAAGACCTCGGGGTGGGCCTTCTCCACCTCGTCCAGCAGGACGACGCTGTACGGGCGCCGGCGCACGGCCTCGGTGAGCTGGCCGCCCTCCTCGTAGCCGATGTAGCCGGGCGGGGCGCCGACCAGCCGGGAGACGGAGTGCTTCTCGCCGTACTCGCTCATGTCGATGCGGACCATCGCCCGCTCGTCGTCGAAGAGGAAGTCGGCCAGCGCCTTGGCGAGCTCGGTCTTGCCGACGCCGGTCGGGCCGAGGAAGAGGAAGGAGCCGGTCGGGCGGTCCGGGTCGGCGATGCCGGAGCGGGTGCGGCGCACCGCGTCCGACACGGCCTGGACGGCCTCGCGCTGGCCGATCAGGCGGCGGCCGAGCTCCTCCTCCATCCGCAGCAGCTTGGCGCTCTCGCCCTCCAGCAACCGGCCGGCCGGGATGCCCGTCCAGGACGAGACCACGTCGGCGACGTCGTCCGGGCCGACCTCCTCCTTGACCATGGACTGGCCGGCCTCCCCGTCGGCGGCGCGCTCCTGCGCCTCGGCGAGCTCGTGCTCGGCGGCCGGGATCTCGGCGTACATCAGCTTGGACGCGCGCTCGAAGTCGCCGTCCCGCTGGGCGCGTTCGAGCGTGCCGTGCAGGTCGTCCAGGCGCTCCTTGAGCTCGCCGACCCGGTTGAGGCTCTTCTTCTCCTGCTCCCAGCGCGCGGTGAGCACGCTCAGGTGCTCGTTCTTGTCGGCGAGATCGCGGCGCAGCCGGGCGAGGCGGTCGACCGAGGCCGGGTCCGACTCCTTCTCCAGGGCCAGCTCCTCCATCCGCAACCGGTCGACGGAGCGCTGGAGTTCGTCGATCTCCAGGGGGGAGGAGTCGATCTCCATCCGCAGCCGGGAGGCGGCCTCGTCGACCAGGTCGATCGCCTTGTCGGGGAGGAAGCGCGAGGTGATGTACCGGTGCGACAGGGTGGCGGCGGCGACCAGCGCGGCGTCGGAGATCTCCACCTTGTGGTGCGCCTCGTAGCGGCCCTTGAGCCCGCGCAGGATCGCGATGGTGTCCTCGACCGAGGGCTCGCCGACCAGCACCTGCTGGAAGCGCCGCTCCAGCGCCGGGTCCTTCTCGATCCGCTCGCGGTACTCGTCGAGGGTGGTCGCGCCGACCATCCGCAGCTCGCCGCGGGCCAGCATCGGCTTGAGCATGTTGCCGGCGTCCATCGCGGAGTCGCCGCCGGCGCCCGCGCCGACCACGGTGTGCAGCTCGTCGATGAAGGTGACGACCTGGCCGTCGCTCTGCTTGATGTCGTTCAGGACGGCCTTCAGCCGCTCCTCGAACTCGCCGCGGTACTTGGCCCCGGCGACCATCGCGCCGAGGTCGAGCGAGACCAGCCGCTTGCCGCGCAGCGACTCGGGGACGTCGCCCGCGACGATGCGCTGGGCCAGCCCCTCGACCACGGCGGTCTTGCCGACGCCGGGCTCGCCGATCAGGACGGGGTTGTTCTTGGTGCGCCGGGAGAGCACCTGGACGACCCGGCGGATCTCGTGGTCCCGGCCGATCACCGGGTCGAGCTTGCCGTCACGGGCGGCCTGGGTGAGGTCGGTGCCGTACTTCTCCAGCGCCTTGTAGGTGCCCTCGGGGTCGGCCGAGGTGACCTTGCCGCTGCCGCGGACGTCCTTGAAGGCGGCCAGCAGGGCCTTGGGGCTCGCGCCGTGGCGGGTGAGCAGGTCGGCGACGGCGCCGCCCTCGGCGGCGAGGCCGACCATCAGGTGCTCGGTGGAGAGGAACTGGTCGTCCAGGTCGTCGGCGCGCTTGCCGGCCTCGGACAGTACGGCCAGGGTGTCCCGGGCCAGCTGCGGCGCGGCGACGGTGGAGCCGCTGGCGGCGGGCAGGGCCGCGAGCTGGCGGCGGGCCTCCGCGGTGACCTGCGCGGGGACGGCCCCGACGGCCTCCAGCAGCGGCTTGGCGATGCCCTCGGGCTGCTCCAGCAGGGCGAGCAGGATGTGCACCGGTTTGACGTCCGGGTTTCCCGCGGATCCCGCCTGCCGGATCGCGGCGGACAGGGCGTCCTGCGTCTTGGTGGTGAACTTGCTGGCGTCCACTGCTGGGTCGTCCTCCTCGGTCTCGCGAAACTCCTGCTAGCTACAGCATGCACTAAGTTGAGTGTATTCCGCTCAAGTTTCGGGTGAAGTCTCCGGTGGCGCATCCGGTGACGCTTCCGGCAAGGCTTCCCCGACGCTTCCTGTCGGAGCCTGCGGCAGGTCCGGCCGGGAGCTCGCCCGGCTCGCCGTGCTCGCCCGGCTCCCGGGGGCGGTGCTCACCGGCCGCCGCGCCGCGTGAGTGCCAGCAGGTCCCGGGCCGGTCCGGCCGGCTGCTGGCCCGCCGGCCAGACCGCGCGCAGCGGCCGCCGAAGATCCAGGCTCTCCTCCAGCGGGACGGCCACCAGGCGCCGGGTCGCCAGCTCCTCCACCACCGCCAGCTCGCTCAGGCAGACCGGCCCGGCGCCCGTCATCGCGGCCGCCTTCAGCGCCGTGGACGAGGCCAGCTCCAGCCGGGGCCTGGCGACCCCGCCGTACGGGGCGAGCGCGGCGTCCAGCACCTCCCGGGTGCCCGATCCCGGTTCGCGCAGGACCAGTGAGGTCGCCGCCAGCCGCTCCGCGGTCAGCGGGCTCCGCCGGCGGGCCCACGGGTGGTCGGGCGCGACCACCACCACCAGGCGGTCGGCCGCGACCACCACGCCGGACAGTCCGGGCGGCGCGGCCGGGCCCTCCACGAAGCCGAGATCCGCCTCGCCCGCCAGTACCTGCCCGGCGACGTCCGCCGAGTTCGCGGTCCGCAGCGTCACCGCCGTGCCGGGGCTGGCCCGGTGCAGTGCCAGCAGCCAGCCCGGCATCAGGTACTCGGCGACGGTCAGGCTCGCCACCACCCGCAGCCGGGCGTCCCGCCGCTCGCGCAGCGCGTCGATCCCGGCGTCCAGCGCCTGCGCCGCCTCCACCACGCCACGCGCCCACTCCACCACCAGCAGGCCGGCCTCGGTCGGCCTCGACCCGCGCGGCGAGCGCTCCAGCAGGGCCACCCCGATCTGCCGCTCCATGCCCTTGATCCGGGCGCTCGCGGTCGGCTGGCTGACCCCGAGCTCGGCGGCCGCCCGTCCGACGCTGCCGCGGCGGGCCACCGCGAGCAGCAGCTCCAGGGCGCCCAGCTCGGGGACACGGGGAGAGAGGGGCATAGGTTCAGGCTATGCCCTCATAGAGCGGCGGGCGCTACCGGCCCGGCGCGGTGCTCGGCACGGTGGGGCCATGGCCACCCTCACCGTCACCCGCCCCCTGCGCGGCACCCCGCGCGTCCACCGGCTCGACCTCGCCCAGCTCGGCCCCAACTGGTACGCCGTGGTCATGGGCACCGCCATCGTGGCCAACGGCGCCGCCGCCCTGCCGGTGCGACTGCCCGGGCTGACCGGGTTCGGCGAGCTGATGTGGGCCCTGTCCTGCGTGGCGCTCGCCGCCCTGCTCGGGGCCCGTGGCCGCCACCTCGTACGCCACCGCGCGGCGGCCCGCGCCCAGCTGCTCGACAACCCGGCCACCGCGGTCTTCTACGGCTGCCCGCCGATGGCCCTGCTCGCGGTCGGGTACGCGACGCTGGCGCTCGGCTCCCGGGTGATCGGCTCCGGCCCCGCCGTGGCCGTCGACGCCGTGCTGTGGACGGCCGGCACGGCGTACGCCCTGGCCGTCGCGGCCGGCCTCCCGTACCTGATGATCACTCGGTTCCGGCTCGCGGCGGCGCAGGCCGACCCCACCTGGCTGCTGCCCACCGTGGCCCCCGTGGTCGCCGCCGCCCTCGGCCCCGCGCTGGTGGCGCACCTGCCCGTCGGCGCCTGGCAGGCGGCCATGGTCTACGGCTGCTACGCGATGCTCGGGGCGGGCGTGCTGGCCACCGCGGTGCTGCTCCCGGTGGTGCTGGCCGCTCTGCTCCGGGGCGGCGGCCTTGCTCCCGCGCTCACCCCGTGCCTCTTCCTGGTGCTCGGCCCGCTGGGCCAGTCCACCACCGCCACCCACCAGCTGGCCGACGCCGCCGCCACCGCCGTCCCCGGGCTCGCCCCGGCCGCGCTGGCCTTCGCAGAGCTGTCCGGCGTGCCGGTGATCGGTGTGGCGTTGCTCTGGCTACTGGTGGCCGGCGCCGCCAACCTGCGGGCCCTGCGCGCCGGCCTGCCCTTCTCGATGACCTGGTGGGCGTTCACCTTCCCGGTCGGCACCTGCGTCACCGGCGCCGCCGCCCTCGCCCGCCACACCGGATTCCCCGGCTTCACCGTCCTGGCCACCGGCCTGTACGTGCTGCTGGTCTCGGCCTGGGCCGTCGCCGCCACCTGCACCGCCGCCGCGCTGGCCGGCGGCCGGCTGCTGCACCGGCCCGCCTGACCGCCGGGCAGGGGTGCGCGGGTGAAGGGTGGTCCGGAATCCGGCGATTACCGGACGGCCGACCGGGGCAATCTGCACCTGAGCTTCACGCGATACCCGGAATGGCGAATTGGCCGACCCCTGACATAACTGTTCATACGGTTCATATTCCTTGAACGGTCGGAAACCGGTGAATTCCCAGGTCGCTCCGGCAAGCCCGCCGCCGCCCCGCTCTGCAGGTTCCTGCACTTGCGGGAACCTGCAATCAGAGGCCACTTGTTCACCGGGCGTCACACTGTGATGGTGGACAGACGCCAGGTCGTCCGGGCAACCAAAGCCTGAGGATGGCGACTTGCTCTTCACAAGCGTGCGCTGGGTACGTCGGTATCCGCGCGCAACGGGGGAAGAGCCCCGGCCGGGACGCCATGTGTGGTGATGGCCCCCGGGGTACCGGAGTCGGCGAGGCGTTGCTGCTCCGCCTCGCCGGAAGCGCCTTGGCATTGGCGTGACAGCGGCGGGCTCCCGGGCCCGGGTGTGCCTTCGCACCCCGGCCCCGGGAGCCCGTCGGCACCGGCCTTCGCGATCGCACCCCGGCCAGCGGGCTGAGATCATGATCGGACGTTGAGCGAAATCCGGCAGGGAGTGTTCGAGGTGACCGCGGATCCCACGGCCGATCCGGGAGCAGGGGTGCCCGACGAGGCGGCCCGGCAGCTCTACCTGGCAATCCTGGCCGAGGGCGGCCGGATCCCGGTGGCCGCGGTGGCGGAGGCGGACGAGCCGGCCCTGCGCCGGCTGGTGGACATCGGCCTGGTCATGCCGAACTCCCTGGACGCCTCGTACACCGCCGTCAGCCCCCGCGCCGTCAGCGACCGCCTCGGGGCCGAGCTGCGCTCGGAGGCCACCCGGCTGCTGGTCAGGGCCGAGGGCCTGCCCGGCGCCCTGGACTCGCTCACCCGGGCGTACGACGCGCTGCCCCGCCGCTCGGACCGGCCGGGCGAGGCGACCGTGATCGAGGGGCACCTCCACATCAGGCACCGGATCGCGCAGCTGGTCTCGGACTGCCAGGAGGAGATGCTGACCGCCCAGCCGGGCCACCGCCCGGCCGACGGCCTGGCCATGGCGCTGCGCCAGGACCAGCAGCTGCTGGAGCGCGGCCGGGCCATGCGCACCATCTACCAGCCCGTCGCCCGGGCCGGCTCGGCGGCCGCCGGCTACGCGGCGGCGGTCACCCGGCACGGCGGCCAGGTCCGGGTCCTGGACGAGCCCTTCCAGCGGATGCTGGTCTTCGACCGGGCCGTCGCGGTCGTCCCCGCCAGCGGCGACGGCGGCGTGGCGGCCGTCATCTCGGAGCCGGCCACGGTCGCCTTCCTGGTCGCGGTCTTCGAGCGGGACTGGGCGCGCGCCGAGGTCGTGGACTGGGGCGCCGAGCCGCAGGCCGGCACGGCCGGCCACGCCGCCGAGCGGGTCGGACGACTGCTGGCGAACGGCCTCACCCAGCGCGCGGTGGCCACCCGGCTCGGCCTCAGCGAGCGCACCGTCGCCGCCCACATCTCCCGGCTGCGCGAGCGCTACGGCGCCCAGACGCTGTTCCAGCTGGGCTGGCTGATGCGGGGCGGCCATGGCGGGTGACCACGGGCTCCCGCCCGCCGGCGAGGCGCCCGGGCCCGCCGAACTGGTACCGGGCCTGCCCGGCACGACGCTGCCCGACCTGGCCGCGCGCGAGCTCTACCGCGAGATCCTGCGCGAGGGCGGCCGGATCCTCGTCCGGGACGTCGAGCCGGGGGACGCGGGCACGGTCGAACGGCTGCTGGAGCTCGGCCTGGTCGTCCTGAACATCGCCGACGCCTCGTACAGCGCGGTGAACCCACGGGCCGTCAGCAGCCGGATCAGCGCGGACCTGCGGGCCCTCGGCACCCGGCTGCTCACCAAGGCGGAGGAGCTGCCCGCGCTGCTCGACGAGCTGACCCAGGCCTACGACGCGGCTCCGCGGCGGACGGACCGCTCCAGCAGGGTCCGGCACATCGAGGGGATGGAACAGATCCGGCACCTGGTGATCCAGCTGACCGAGGACCACCCCCAGGAGGCCCTGGCCGCGCAGCCCGGCGGCGCCCGTCCCGAGAGGCACCTGGCGGACTCCCTCGACCGCACCCGGCGCTACCTGGAGCGCGGTGGTGCGATGCGCTCGATCTACGAACCCGCGGCCCGCGCGGACGCCGCGACGGCCGAGTTCGCGGCCCGGGCGACCCGGCTGGGTGCCCGGATCCGGGTGCTGAACCAGCCTTTCAAGCGCCTGCTGGTCTTCGACCGTACGGTCGCCGTGATCCCCGCCAGGGCGGACAACGCCAGCGCGGCCTTCATCGAGGACCCGGCGACGGTCGACTTCCTGGTCGGCGTCTTCGAACAGCACTGGCAGCAGGCCGAGGGGACGGACTGGACGGGCGCCGCGGGCGGCGGTGAGCCGCTGGTGCACCAGCAGACCGGCCGGCTGCTGGCCCAGGGCTTGACCCAGCGCGCGATCGCGAGCCGCCTCGGGCTGAGCGAGCGCACCGTGGCGGGTCACATCTCGCGGCTGCGCGAGCTCTACGACGCCGAGACGTTGTTCCAGCTGGGCTGGCAGATGCGGGGAGCCGGGGTGGAGTCCGGTGACTGACGTCCCGACGGGTTCGGCGGGTCCGGTCGGTGCGGCCGGTTCAGCCCGTTCGGCGGGTTCGGCGGGTTCAGCCGGTCGCGGCGCCCGTGGCCCAGTAGTCGAAGGGGCCGACGGCCGGCGGCTGCTGACGGGGGATGGTGAACTGCTCGCCGGGCGCCGTCCAGAAGCCCTCGCGCAGGGAGAGCGCCATGCCGGCCCAGTCGAGCGCCGTCTCCACGGTGTGGTGCAGCGCCTCCTGCGACCAGGTGTCGTCGAACACCAGCGGCAGCACGGGGGCGACCTGCTCGATGGTGGCGATCAGCGGGTTGTGCGTGATCGCCTCGTCCACCAGCAGCACCACCGGCTTGCGCAGCGCCGACGCCCAGCCGAGCTCCAGGCTCACCCCGGCGGACAGCGGCGCTCCGACGTACGCGAAGACCAGGTCGGCGGTCTGCAGCGCCCGGAAGTCGGAGGGCACCCGCGGCTCGGGGGCGCGGTCGGCCACCGACCAGGCGTCGCTGTGGTGGGCGCTGTACACGGCGGCGCCGCTGCGCAGCAGCGTGGAGCGCAGGGTGGTGAGGCGGGTACGGCTGGCCAGGGTCACCACGCTGTCGGCCGGTCCGGTCAGCCGCATCAGCGGCGCGGCCAGGAACACGCGGGCTCGTCGGCCTTCGGTGGCCGAGGACGCACCGAGGGGAGAGTGTCGATCGCTCATTGTCGACTCCGTGGAATGGCCGACCGGGGCAGTGCCGAGTCCCAGCGGGCGATGTGGTCTTGGAGGGGGGTGTACGGCTGCTGCTCGTCGAGTCGGGGGCGCTCGATGAGTTGTTGAAATGTGCATTTCCAGTGATGTCCACCCCAAATACCGATGGGGTGTGCACTGATCGTCTCGGCAGGCACCGCAGGCCGTCCACCGGATGGGGGTGGCATCTGCATGTCTGGCAGACAGATGACACCGTGACGATCTGGGGCCTGGACCGGCCCGGAGAGTTTCATCGAACGGGTGTCATGTTTCTGCCTGGCAAGAGAATGACACTCTCTTTGCCGGACAGACGTTTGCGTGGCCCTGCCGGTCAGGCTTTGATGACTTGCGCACCGCTCTTCGCTGCAACGCGCCTGAGGACTGCTGTGGGTGGCATGCGTGCACCATCGGTTATAGCAGATACATGACAAGGAGTCGTGACATGCGACGTGTACCCCGCGCCTTGATCCGCGCACTGGCGGCCGCCGCAGTCCTTGCGGCCGTCACTGCGTCGTCTCCGGACGACTGGCACTGGGGTGGCGCGGTGGTGACCGGGTCGGGCACGGTCCGCGTGGACAGCGATTCCAGTTCCGACTCGGTGGTCCTGGCCGACTGGCACTGGGGCCAGGCTGTCGCCAACGAGGCGCTGCCGGCCCAGACCCTCGTGGTGACGACGATGGAGGACTGGCACTGGGGGAACTAGCCGGACCGAGGCCGGCCGTCAGCCCTGGATCGCAGGGCCCTCTTCGGTGTCGATGAGGTGCGGAGGATGCTGCGCCATCCGCCAGCCGAGCTGGAAGAGCGTCTCGGAGTCGTACTCCTCGCGGAACTCGGCGATATGCCGGGCGAGTGTTCGCTCGCTGATCCCCAGGCTTCTGGCGATGACCCGGTGGCCCACACCCTGGATCATCATCCTGAGGATCTTTATGCGAAGCCTTGAGATGACTTCCTGGGGGACTTCGGTGGCGCCGGGAAAGGGAATCGACCGGCTCCAGAGTCCTTCGAAGGACTCGGTGAGATAGGCGGCGACTGCGGGGTCGTGAATGAAGGCTGCTCTGGCGTTGTCACCCTGAGCCGGTATCACCGCGACCTCCCGGTCGACGACGATCAGCCGGGTGAACGGCTCGGCGAGCGTTCTGACCTCGGCGCCCTGCTCGGTCATCCGCTCCACGTACTGCCGGGTCGGAGCCGAGTAGCGGGCGCTGGGCTGGTAGATCGTCCGGCGTGCGACACCGCGGCGCACCAGCAGGATGTCCCGGTCGGCGAGCCTGCGGATGGCGTCCTGTGGCCGACTGCCGCCCGGCTGGGCGGTGAGGACCTCCTTCGAGGCACCTTCAACCAGGCACTCCAGCCGCTGGTTGATCTCGGAGCCTCCGTAGACGTACTCGATCGGCCCGCCGCTCTCGACTTTCTGACCGAGCGTCCCGTAGGCCTGGCTGAGTTCCTGGAATGCCTTCGGGGCGGATATCGAGCGGCTGAGCAGCGAAAGGGCCTGATCCTGCCAATGGCTGCTGAGCCGGGCCGCTATTCGGGCCGGATCGGCAATTGTCGCGGCCGACGGATCGTCGATGTCGGGGATGAGCAGGCCCAGTTCGAGGAGTTCCTGTTTGGACCGCTCCGCGGCGGGATCGCAGGCCGCTAGCCGGCCCCCGGCGGCGAGAACCTGTAGGTAGAGCGCCCGCGCCTCGTGCGAGATGACCTCTTCGTGGCCCGTCCCGGACTCTGTCCCACCCGTTGCGCTCATCCGCGGTCTCCCTGTCCTCCAGGCTCTCTGGCGACCTTGCCCTGCGATTGAACGATCATTCAGGAAGCCCGATCCGATGTCCATCATCGGACGCCAGTTCACCATCGAGCACTTTACGCATGCGCCAGAGCTGTTGGCACCCCGCTGTCCGGGGGGCGCCAACAGCCCGTACGTGGAACCTGCCGGCCCGCTACCGCTTCGGGCGCCAGACGACCAGTGCGCTGGACTGGGTGGCCGGCTGGTAGGGCACCAGGTCGCGGCGGTAGGAGGCGTGGACGGCGGCCTCGCGCTGCTGGAGCGCGCTGGCCGCGCCCTCCAGGGAGTCGGCCAGTTCGCCGATCCGGGACTGCAGGGCGGCGACCTGGTTCTCCAGCTCGATGATCCGCTTGATGCCGGCCAGGTTGATGCCCTCGTCCTGGGAGAGCCGCTGTACCTCGCGCAGCTGCTGGATGTCCCGGGCGGAGTAGCGCCGGCCGCGCCCGGCCGTGCGGTCGGGGCAGACCAGTCCGAGCCGGTCGTACTGCCGCAGGGTCTGCGGGTGCAGGCCGGAGAGCTCGGCGGCGACCGAGATCACATAGACCGGGGTGTCCTCGGTGAGGACGTAGTGCGAGGCGCGGCCGCCCGCACCGGCCGGTGCTCCCCGCCCGACACGGGGGCCGCCTGGCAGGCCCTCGCCGAGTCCGACGCCGATCGAGTCACGGTTCATCTGGTGCTCACGCTCCCTCCGCCGCCCGGAACAGGGCGGCCCGCGGGTCCTCCGAGGCCGTGGCCTCGCGGTACTGCTCCAGGGCCGACAGCGCGTCGCCGGTGACGTGCTTCGGTACCACGACCTCCACGGTGACCAGCAGGTCCCCGCGGGTGCCGTCCTTACGGGTGGCGCCCTTGCCACGGGCCCGCAGGGTGAGGCCGTTGGCGCTCCCGGCGGGCAGCTTGAGTTTCACCGACGGCCCGTTGAGTGTCGGCACCTCGATGGTGCCGCCCAGCGCGGCCTCTGGGAAGGAGACCGGCACGGTGACCGTCAGGTTGTCGGCCTTGCGGCCGAACACGGGGTGCGGGTCGACGTGCACGGTGACGTACAGGTCGCCGGGCTGGCCGCCGCGCTCGCCCTGGGCGCCCTTGCCCTTGAGCCGGATGCGCTGGGAGTCCTGCACGCCGGCCGGGATGCGCACCTGCATGGTGCGGGCCGAGCTGGCCCGGCCGCTGCCGTGGCAGTCGGGGCACGGGTCGTCGACGATCATGCCGCGGCCCTTGCAGTCCCGGCAGGGCTCGGAGAGCGCGAACGCGCCCTGGCCCCGGCTGACCGTCCCGGCGCCGACGCAGGTCGGACAGACCCGCGGGGTGGTGCCGCTCTTGGCACCGGTGCCGGTGCAGGTCCGGCAGGGGGCCTGGCTGGTCATCCGCAGCGGGACGGTCGCGCCGTCCACGGCCTCCTCGAAGCTGAGGGTGACCTCGGTCTCGACGTCGGCGCCGCGGCGCGGTTGGGCCTGCCGGCCACCGCGGCCGAACAAGCCGCCGAACACGTCGCCGATGCCGCCGCCGCCCGCGCCGGTGGTCTGCGTGCCGGTGAAGAGGTCACCGAAGTCGAAGCTGTAGCTGCCGGCGCCCGGGCCGCCGCCGGCCCGGTACCCGCCGTTGGCGAACAGGCTGCGGGCCTCGTCGTACTCCTTGCGGCGCTTGTCGTCCGACAGGACGTCGTAGGCCTCGGAGATGTCCTTGAAGCGGTCCTCCGCCTTGGCGTCGCCGGTGTTGGCGTCCGGGTGGAACTCGCGTGCCAGCTTGCGGTAGGTCTTCTTGATCTCGGTGGCGGTGGCGTCCTTGGGCACGCCGAGGACCTTGTAGTAGTCCTTCTCCACGTAGTCCTTGCCGCTCATGGCTGCCGCCACCTCCCACAGTCGATCGAGCCAGAGTCACTAGGGCCGGCACCGGCCGGACCGTTGCCGGCCGGACCGGAGCCGGTCAATACGGCGCTGCGGAGCCGGCCGTCGTACTGGACGACGTACGACTCCGCAGCGCACAGATTGTCAGCTTTCCGCGCCACCGTCAGCCTTGTCGGCCTCCGAGGGCTCGGCGTCCGGGGCGGCCGTGGTCTGGGTGCCCGGCTGGGGCTCCGCGACCGCGACCATCGCCGGGCGGATGATCCGCTCGCCGATCCGGTAGCCCGGCTGGAGGATCTGCACACAGGTGTCCTCGGTGACGTCCGAGGAGTAGCTGTGCATCAGGGCCTCGTGCATCGTCGGGTCGAAGGGCTCGCCCTCCTTGCCGAACTGCTGGAGGCCGAGTTTTGCGACGACCGTCTCCAGGTTGTCGGAGACGGACTTGAAGCCGCCCGTCACCTCGCCGTGCTCGCGGGCCCGGCCGATGTCGTCCAGCACCGGGATCAGGGACTCCAGGATGTTGGAGACCGCGATCTCGCGGACCGTCAGACGGTCCCGCTCGACCCGCTTGCGGTAGTTCTGGTACTCGGCCTGGAGACGCTGGAGGTCACCCGTCCGCTCGGCCAGCTCACGCTTGGCCGCGGCCAGATCCTCCGCGCCACCCGCCGCGGCAGCCTCCTCGGCTGCCGCGATGACGGCCTCCTCGGCGGCGGAGTCGTCGCCGGGCTCAGCACCCTGCGGCTTCTCCGTCATGCCGTCGCACCACCCTTGGGCTTCTCGTCGTCGACGATCTCGGCGTCGACCACGTCGTCGTCCTTGGCACCGGCCGCGGCGTCGTCACCCGCGCCGGCGGCACCCGCGGCGTCGGCGTTGGCGTAGAGCGCCGTACCGAGCTTCTGGGCGGTGGTGGAGACCTTCTCGGTGGCCTCGCGGATCGCCGCGATGTCCTCGCCCTTGAGGGCTTCCTTCAGCTCGGCGATCGCCGTCTCGACCTCGGTCTTGACGTCGGCCGGGAGCTTGTCGGCGTTGTCCGCGATGAACTTCTCGGTCGAGTAGACGAGCTGCTCGGCCTGGTTGCGGGTCTCGACCGACTCGCGGCGCTTGTGGTCCTCCTCCGCGTACTGCTCGGCCTCGCGCATCATGCGCTCGATGTCGTCCTTCGGCAGCGCGGAGCCACCGGTGACGGTCATCCGCTGCTCCTTGCCGGTGCCGAGGTCCTTCGCGCCGACGTGCATGATGCCGTTGGCGTCGATGTCGAAGGTGACCTCGATCTGGGGCAGGCCGCGCGGGGCCGGCGGGAGACCGGTCAGCTCGAACATGCCGAGCTTCTTGTTGTACGCCGCGATCTCGCGCTCGCCCTGGTAGACCTGGATCTGCACGGACGGCTGGTTGTCCTCGGCCGTGGTGAAGATCTCGGAGCGCTTGGTCGGGATCGTGGTGTTGCGCTCGATCAGCTTGGTCATGATGCCGCCCTTGGTCTCGATACCGAGGGACAGCGGGGTGACGTCGAGCAGCAGGACGTCCTTGACCTCGCCCTTGAGCACACCGGCCTGGAGCGCGGCACCGATGGCGACGACCTCGTCCGGGTTGACGCCCTTGTTGGCGTCCTTGCCGCCGGTCAGCTCGCGCACGAGCTCGGCGACGGCCGGCATACGGGTCGAGCCGCCGACCAGGACGACGTGGTCGATCTCGGAGAGCGAGATGCCGGCGTCCTTGATCACGTTGTGGAACGGGTGCTTGCAGCGCTCCAGCAGGTCGGCGGTGAGCTGCTGGAACTGGGCGCGGGTGAGCTTCTCGTCCAGGTGCAGCGGGCCCTCGGCGGAGGCCGTGATGTAGGGCAGGTTGATCGAGGTCTCGGAGGACGAGGACAGCTCGATCTTGGCCTTCTCGGCAGCCTCACGCAGACGCTGGAGGGCCATCTTGTCCTTGGACAGGTCGACGCCGTGGCCGGCCTGGAAGACCTTGACCAGGTGGTCGACGACCTTCTGGTCCCAGTCGTCACCACCGAGGTGGTTGTCACCGTTGGTGGCCTTCACCTCGACGACCCCGTCGCCGATCTCCAGCAGGGAGACGTCGAAGGTGCCGCCGCCGAGGTCGAAGACCAGGATGGTCTGGTCGTCCTTGTCGAGGCCGTAGGCGAGCGCGGCCGCGGTGGGCTCGTTGACGATGCGCAGGACGTTGAGGCCCGCGATCTCACCGGCCTCCTTGGTGGCCTGGCGCTCGGAGTCGGAGAAGTACGCCGGGACGGTGATGACGGCGTCGGTGACCGTCTCGCCCAGGTACGACTCGGCGTCGCGCTTCAGCTTCTGCAGGATGAAGGCGGAGATCTGCTGGGGGTTGAAGTCCTTGCCGTCCAGGTTGATCTTCCACCCGGTGCCCATGTGGCGCTTCACCGAACGGATGGTGCGGTCCACGTTGGTGACCGCCTGGCGCTTGGCGACCTCGCCGACCAGAACCTCGCCGTTCTTCGCGAAGGCGACGACGGACGGCGTGGTCCGGGCGCCCTCGGCGTTCGTGATGACGGTGGGCTCGCCGCCCTCCAGAACGCTGACGACCGAGTTCGTCGTACCGAGGTCGATGCCGACCGCGCGTGCCATCGTAAATACCTCCACGGAAGAGTTGAGCTTTACACGCTCAAGCATGCATGACCGGATCGTGACCGTCAACAGCGTTGAGTCCTGCTCGCTCAACTTTACTGCGCGCTTATGTGTTCGGGATTCTGCTCGGACCGCGTGTTGCGGCCTCGCGCGTGATCGGTGCGTGAGTGGGCCGTCCGGGTGAGCGTCCCCTTAGTGACTGCCGCCATACCCTGCGCATCTTCTGAGCGGGTCGCGACGGGCGATAGTGTCCGCCCGGGTCCGCCTTGAAGTTACTGATGAGTACACTCGAAGTGACCCCTTATTCCACAGCTTCAGTCAGCCGCAGGAGACGGAGAGCCGATGCAGCTAGCAGCGATCGTCATCTCGCTGGTCACCACTGTGATCGGCACCGCGCTCGCCGCCCGGGCGGCCGCGTACATCTACAAGGTGGTGCGCACCGGGCAGGCGGACGCGACCCGCTTCGGCAACCCGGTCCAGCGCACCAAGACCGTGGCCGTCGAGTTCGTCGGCCACACCAGGATGAACCGCTGGGGCATCGTCGGCATCGCGCACTGGTTCGTCGCGGTCGGCTTCTTCACCCTGGGCCTCACCCTGGTGACCGCCATGTGCCAGCTGTTCGACGCCGAGTTCGTGCTCCCGGTGCTCGGCGGCTGGCTGCCGTACGAACTCTTCACCGAGCTCGTCGGCACCCTCACCACGCTGGGCATCGCGACCCTGATCGTGATCCGGCTGCTCAGCCTGCCGGGCCGGGCGGGCCGTAAGTCCCGCTTCGCCGGCTCGATCGCCTGGCAGGCCTTCTACGTCGAGTACACGATCCTCGGCATCGGCATCTGCATCATGGTGCTGCGCGGCCTGGAGGGCGCGCTGGAGAACGTCGGCTCGTACGAGGCCAAGTACCTGATCTCGTACCCGCTGGTGCTGGCCTTCAAGGGCCTGGCGCACGGCACGCTGACCAACCTGATCTACCTGTTCGCGATGCTGAAGATCTGCATCTCCTTCGCGTGGGCGATCACCATCGGCATCAACCCGTCGATGGGCGTCGCCTGGCACCGCTTCCTCGCCTTCTTCAACATCTACTTCAAGCGCGAGGAGGACGGCGACGTCGCCCTCGGCGCGCTGCGCCCGATGACCAGCGGCGGCGCCCCGATCGACTTCGAGGACCCGGCCGACGACGCCGTCTTCGGCGTCTCCCAGGTCGAGCACTTCTCCTGGAAGGGCATCCTCGACTTCTCCACCTGCACCGAGTGCGGCCGCTGCCAGTCGCAGTGCCCCGCCTGGAACACCGGCAAGCCGCTCTCGCCCAAGCTGCTGATCATGAGCCTGCGCGAGCACGCCTTCGCCAAGGCGCCGTACCTGCTGGCCGGCGGCGGCAAGGACGCCGAGGGCAACGAGCAGGCCACCCCCGAGCAGCTGGCGAACGTCCCCGCCGCCGCGCTCGCCGAGGCCGAGCGCCCGCTCATCGGCACCGCCGAGGAGAACGGCGTCATCGACCCGGACGTGCTGTGGTCCTGCACCACCTGCGGCGCCTGCGTCGAGCAGTGCCCGGTGGACATCGAGCACATCGACCACATCGTCGACATGCGCCGCTACCAGGTCATGATCGAGTCCTCGTTCCCGACCGAGGCCGGGACGATGCTCAAGAACCTGGAGAACAAGGGCAACCCGTGGGGCATGGCCACCAAGGCCCGCCTCGACTGGGTCAAGGAGCTCAAGAAGGAGACCGGCATCGAGGTGCCGGTGATCGGACAGGACATCGACCCGGCCGAGGTCGAGTACCTCTACTGGGTCGGCTGCGCCGGCGCCCTGGAGGACCGCGCGAAGAAGACCACCAAGGCCTTCGCGGAGCTGCTGCACACCGCCGGCGTCCAGTTCGCCATCCTCGGCAAGGAGGAGTCCTGCACCGGTGACTCCGCCCGCCGCCTGGGCAACGAGTTCCTCTTCCAGATGCTCGGCGCGCAGAACGTGGAGACGCTGAACGCGGCGCTGGAGGACGCTCCGAAGAAGCGGATCGTCGCCACCTGCCCGCACTGCTTCAACACCATCGCCAACGAGTACCCGCAGCTGGGCGGCCACTTCGAGGTCATCCACCACACCCAGCTGCTCCAGCACCTGATCGACGAGGGCAAGCTCGTCCCGGTCAACCCGGTCGAGGGCCTGATCACGTACCACGACCCGTGCTACCTGGGCCGCCACAACAAGGTCTACAGCCCGCCGCGCGAGATCATGGACAAGGTCCCGGGCCTGCGTCAGCAGGAGATGCACCGTCACAAGGAGCGCGGCTTCTGCTGCGGCGCCGGCGGCGCGCGGATGTGGATGGAGGAGCGGATCGGCAAGCGCATCAACACCGAGCGGGTGGACGAGGCGCTGTCGCTCAACCCCGACATCGTCTCCACCGCCTGCCCGTTCTGCCTGGTGATGCTCTCCGACTCGGTCAACGGCAAGAAGAACGAGGGCGCGGCCAAGGAGCACCTGAAGGTCGTGGACGTCGCCCAGCTGCTGCTGGACTCGGTGAAGGCCGCTCCGAGCGCCGAGGTGGCGGCGGAACCGGTCGACGCCTGATCGCGTCCCGTACCCGTAGAACGACCGGGCCCGGTCGGCACCCGCGAGGTGCCCGCCGGGCCCGTCCGTTCCGTCGGCAGGTCCGTCGGCAGGTCCGTTCGGCCGTCCGTGGTGCGTGGGCGCGCGGTGCGGCGCACGGCGCGGGCACGGGACGGGTGCGGTACGAGCGCGGGCCGCGGCGTGCGGATACCGTGCGAAAGGTGTGCCAAATCGGGCAGGTGCCCGGAGGGGCACCCCGTGGAAGGAAATACAGTAGGCCCAGGACCCGCGCTCTGCGGGTCCGGCCCGACCCCGGACGGACCGGGCGGGTCGACCACCAGCGGAGGACCGGCCACACCGGCGGCCGGACCACACCGGAGCACAAGGGGAACAGCGCAGACCATGACCGAGGCGATCATGCTGGTCGGTGGTAAGGGCACGCGACTGCGCCCGCTGACCACCCACACCCCCAAGCCCATGCTCCCCGTGGCGGGCGTCCCTTTCATCGCCCACCAGCTCGCCCGGGCCGCGGCCGCCGGGGTCACCCGCGTGGTACTCGCCACGTCCTACCTGGCCGAGGTCTTCGAGGACCACTTCCAGGACGGCACCCCGTACGGCATCGAGCTGGTCTACCTGACCGAGCGCGAGCCGCTGGGCACCGGCGGCGCCATCCGCAACGCCGCCTCCGGTCTGACCTGCGGCCCCGACGAGCCGGTGCTGGTCTTCAACGGCGACATCCTCTCCGGCGTCGACATCGCCGCCCTGCGGGACGGCCACACGGCCACCGGGGCCGACGTCACCCTGCACCTGACCCGGGTCGAGGACCCACGCGCCTTCGGCCTCGTCCCGACGGACGCCGACGGGCGGGTGCTGGAGTTCCTTGAGAAGCCCGAGACCCCCGAGCAGATCGTCACCGACCAGATCAACGCCGGCTGCTACGTCTTCACCCGCTCGGTGATCGACCGCATCCCGGCCGGCCGAGAGGTGTCGGTCGAGCGCGAGACCTTCCCCGAGCTGCTCGCCACCGGCGCGCTGCTGCGCGGTGTGGTCGACACCTCGTACTGGCTGGACCTCGGCACCCCCGCCGCCTTCGTCCGCGGCTCCGCGGACCTGGTGCTCGGCAAGGTCGATTCCCCGGCCGTCCCCGGCCCCACCGGCGACGCCCTGCTGCTGCCCGGCGCGACCGTGCACCCCGGCGCCGTGCTCGGCTCGGGCGCCGTGGTCTCCGAGGGCGCGGTGGTCGAGGCCGGCGCGATCGTCGTGGGCAGCGTCGTGCTGCCGGGCGCGGTCGTCGGCCCGGACGCCTTCGTCAAGGACTCCATCGTCGGCGCGTACGCCACCATCGGCGCCCGCACCTCGCTGGACGGCGCCGTGATCGGCGACGGCGCGATCATCGAGGACGACAACGAGCTGCCGAACGGCATCCGGATCGCCTGCGGAACGCTGTTGCCGGTCGGCGCGGTGCGCACCACGGCGGGCCCGGGCGGCTGCCCGGCCGGTGCGACCTCGGCCGCCGTCGTGCACGGGCCCACGGTGGGTGCGCAGCGCTGAGGCCGGTCCCCGTGCCGCGTCGCGGGGCCCTCGGGCGGGTGGCTGCGCCGGTGATCGGCGGGCGGTCGGCGGTGGTCGGCGGCTGGTTCGAGGGTGCTCCGCGAGTGCTCCGCAGGTGCTCCGCTGGTGCTCCGCAGGGCGTATCCGGTCGTCACAGGCTCGCTGCAATCCTGCTCCGGCCCCGCGATCGGCCGACGGATGGTCAGCTGGGCGGGTACCTTCGGATCGTGGCTGGCAATCGATACGACAACGGGCAGGGCGCCGATCCCCGCCAGGGACGGACGGCTCCCCCCGCGGGGTACCCGCAGGCGCAGTACGGGCAGCAGCAGTACGGGCAGGCGGACGGACCCGAGTTCTTCACCGCGCCGCACCCCGGCCCGGGCCGTGGCCCGGACAACGGGCGCCCCGCCGCGGGCTCCGGCGCCGCCGGCCCGGGCCCCTCGGGCGGACCCGACCCGTTCGCGGCCGACCAGCCGGGCCACACCCGGGCGTTCCCGGTGGGCGCGGACCCGTACGGTCCCAACAGCCCGTACGGCGCCGGCCCGCAGGGCCAGGGCTACCCGCCCGCCGAGTACGGGCAGCAGCAGTACGGACCGGAGTACGGGCAGCAGTACGGGCCGGAGTACGGCGGCGGGTACCAGCAGGAGTACGCGCAGGGCTACCCGCCGGAGTACGGCCAGGAGTACCCGGGCGGCGGCTACCCGGCGGACCAGGACCAGGGCCGGGGCCGCCAGGACAACGTCGGCGTCTACCGGGCCGGCGGCCAGTCCACCCCGCACGCCTCCGGCCCGCGGCCGCGCTGGCGCGAGCTGCTGATCGGCATCTACCGGCAGCCCACGCTCACCTTCGACCGCACCAGGGACCACCAGGTCTGGCTTCCCGCGCTCTGCGTCTCGATGATCTACGGCGTGCTGGCCGTGCTCGGCATGGGCCTCACCCGGGACGACGTCTTCAACTCGACCTTCACCGTCGCGCTGACGGCGCTCGCGGCCGCCGCGATCGGCTTCACCATCGCCGGCGGTGTGCTCAGCGCCGTCACATACGCGCTGGCCAGGCAGTTCGGCGGCGACGGGCCCTGGCAGTCGACCATCGGCCTGGCCGCCCTGATCGGGTGGACGACCGATGTGCCGAGGCTGGTGCTGGCGCTCTTCCTGCCCTCCGGGAACGCGGTCGTCCAGGTACTCGGGTGGATCACCTGGCTGTTCTGCGCGGTCCTGCTGACCGTGATGGTGCGCCGGGTGCACGACCTGCCCTGGGGCAAGGCGGCGGGCGCGGCCTCGCTCCAGCTGCTGGCGCTGCTCGTACTGATCAAGCTGCCGACCCTGGGCTGACGGCGCGGTGCGGCGCGGCGGTGCACAGCGCTGCCGGCCCGGCAGCGGAGTGGTCGCAGTGGCCGCAGTGGCCGTCCACTGTGACGTGTGAGGCGAGAGAGAATGGTGGGACGACCCGGTCACCCGGGCCGCCCGCTTCCGCAGCACTGCACGGCATCAGCGCGGCGCCAGTCCGTTGATCCCCGCACCCCTACTTCCGTCCTCTACTTCCGTCCTCGCGACGCACGGAGCCAGCGAATGACCCTCCCCACCACCCACGTCAGCTTCCCGGCCGGGTCGGTGACCGGCGAGTCCCCGGTCCTGGCGGTGCAGCCGCTGGCCGACGGCCGGTACGCCGTCGTCACCGCGGCGACCCCGTTCCACCCGCTCGACCACACCTGGCCCGACCAGCCCGCCGACACCGGCACCCTCACGGTGGACGGCGTCGAGCTGGCGGTCGTCGACTGCCTGACCGGAGCCGTCGGCCCGGATGGCGGCGAGCTGCTGGTGGGCGCCGACATCCCGGTGCGGCGCGGCGACGAGGAGTGGTCCTGGCTGGTGCTGCACCTGCTGGCCGGCGACCCGGGCGACGTGGTCGGCCGGACCGCCCAGCTGTCCGTGGACGCCGAGCGCCGCGGCGCGCTGTCCGCCTCCCACAGCGGCTGCCACCTGCTGGCCCTCGCCCTCAACGCCGCCCTCGCCCCGCGCTGGCGCAAGGACCCGGGCCGCGCCGACGCCTTCGGCAACCCGGACTTCGACAGCCTGGCGATGGCCTCCTCCGTGATGGACACCGAGGCCAGCACCGACACCTACCGGCTCGGGAAGTCCCTGAAGAAGAAGGGCTTCACCGCGGACGCCACCGAGGAGCTGCCCGCCCTCGCCGACGCCCTGCCCGCACTCACCGAGGCCGTCAACGCCCAGCTCGCCGCCTGGGTCGCGGCCGACGCGCCCGTGCGCATCGACGTCCCCGGCCCCGAGCTGACCGCCCGCCGCCAGTGGCACTGCGAGCTGCCCGCCGGCCCCGCGCAGATCTTCTGCGGCGGCACCCACCTGCACCACCTGGGCGAGCTGGCGGAGCTGTGCACCGAGCTCCGGCTCTCGGAGGACGGCAGCGAGCTGATCGCCGTCACCCGCCCCAAGCGCGCCTGACCCGCCCCCAAGCGCGCCTGACCCGCCCCCAAGCGCGCTGACGCGCCCCCGGAGGCGCCCGGACACGCGTGCGGGCGGCCGCTCCCTGTCGGGAGCGGCCGCCCGCGCTGCTGCGTCTGCGCCAGGTCAGACCTGGGTGCGGTGGAAGTTCAGGAACGAACGCGAGGGCGTCGGACCGCGCTGCCCCTGGTAGCGCGAGCCGTACCGGGCGGAGCCGTACGGGTGCTCCGACGGCGAGGACAGCCGGAACAGGCAGAGCTGCCCGATCTTCATCCCCGGGTAGAGCTTGATCGGCAACGTCGCGACATTGGACAGTTCCAGCGTGACGTGCCCGCTGAACCCCGGGTCGATGAAGCCCGCCGTGGAGTGCGTCAGCAGCCCGAGCCGGCCCAGGCTCGACTTCCCCTCCAGCCGGGACGCGACATCGTCCGGCAGCGAGATGACCTCGTACGTCGAGGCCAGCACGAATTCACCCGGATGAAGGATGAACGCCTCGTCGCCCTCCGGCTCGACCAGCCGGGTCAGATCCGGCTGCTCCTCGGAGGGGTCGATGTGGGGGTAGCGGTGGTTCTCGAACACCCGGAAGAAGCGGTCCAGCCGGACGTCGATACTGGAGGGCTGGACCATCGCGGGGTCGAAGGGGTCGATGACCACCCGGCCCTTGTCGATCTCGGCCCGGATGTCCTTGTCAGAGAGCAGCACGCCCCCGAGGTTACGTGTACCTGCGGGCCCCGGACGAATCGCCCGGGGCCCGCGGCCACCGTCTAACCGCCCCCGTACCGCCTCAGGCCAGGAACTCCGCGGCCTCCAGCCGCAGCGCGCGCGCCAGTTGCGGCGCGGACAGCTCCCGCACATCGGCGAGCACCGAGTTGCGCAGCCGTCCGCACTGCGGACACCGGATCAGTCTGCCGGGCCCCAGCCGGCCGGGCCCGAGATTCTGCATCGGGAACGTGGTGGTACTGAACAGGTGCCCCTCGGCACAACGAACGACGGTGCGCTGCTCCATCGGTCCCCTTCCCATTCTTCCCCCGTACTCGTGGCGCCCCGGCGGGACTTGCATCGCGGTACAGCGTCACATTAGGGGATGTTCCGGACATTCCACCCTGCGGCTCGCCGCCCCGGAACCGACCATCGGGGGGCGCCCCCGCCGCCCAAACAGTACGCCCCCGACCCCACCCGCCACGGCCGCGCCACGACTCCCGAGCCCGGTGCGGGCCACCTCGCGCATGGGGTAGAGTGATGATGGATCGAGCGGTCTTCTGACGGCTCATCAGGCGGGCGTAGTTTAATGGTAGAACATGAGCTTCCCAAGCTTATAGCGCGAGTTCGATTCTCGTCGCCCGCTCAGAGGTAAAGCCCCAGGTCAATGGCCTGGGGCTTTCTTGTTGTCTGGACCAATTTGGGGCTGTCGTGCCAGATTCGTGCCAGATAGTCGCTGACGTAGCGTTAGATTCGTCGGATTCCGGTCGCGGGGCGTGTCCTCCAGGGGTGGCGCGCGCCGAGTGTCCCAAATCGCGAGATCAACTTTTGGTGATCTGGGTCACTTGCAGTGCCCCTGCGCGGGTGACCCGTAAGCCGGGGAGTCAGTTGTCGGCGCACGGCCCGACAGCCCACCCGTTTGTAGCGGCCGGACAAGTTGTTTGCCGGTGGGGACCGCACAGGCTACGGGGCCACCCTCGGGTTGGTGCGAAACCCTGCCCTGGCGCGCGATGACTCGGGCACCATGGCGGTATGGCCATCGCAGATGAGCGACAGCGTGCGGCTCGGACTCTCGCTCAGCGTGCTCACGAGGTCGGGCGCGCATCTGGGCGGGAACTTTGGCGCGAAGCGCTGCAGTGGATCAGTCGGGGGAGGCTCGGCCGGCAGTACGGCCTACCAGTAGTCCCCGAGTTGGGGACGCCGTGGCAGGACACGGTCTCGGGTGAGCGGGTCGGGTGGCGTCAGCGCGCCGCCAATCTGGACGGGGAGTTCGCGTTCTCCGTCGATTACCAGGTCTGCCACCGCTGCGGTCTCGGCTGGGTCGAGCAGCCGCACACGTGGCCCCAGTACCAGCGTTGTGGGTTGGCCAGCGCGGGCCTGGCCGCGCTACGTGCTGAGCACCCGGGCATCGCGTGGCACACGCTGGGAGGCCATTTCGCCGAATCGCGGGGCTTCTGGACTGTTGTCGGCGCTGGCGTCAGCGGGGCCTACCAGCAGCGCCGGCTCTGTCTGCACGTCGGCCGCGGCTGAACGGCAAGGAGCCCGGCCAGCGAGTAGCTGGCCGGGCTCGGGCGGGATGCCGCCAGGGCGCTTGGCCGGTGGTCAGTCTTCGTCGCCCTCGTCCACCGGATCGGTGGTGGGGTACCCGTCCTCGGTGACGACCGCCTTGCCTGTGGCCTTCTCGATCGCCTCGACCAGGGCCCGCTGTCGGGCGTTGAAGAAGCCCGCGAAGTCATCCTTGGCGAGCAGCGCGGGATCAGCCAGGTGGGTACGGATGTGGTCGGCCACGGTGTCCGCCTCCACCTCGGCGTTCTTGGCGAGCCTGGGGAGGTAGGAGGAGGGCGCTGCCCCGCCGATGATCCGGTTGGTGCGTCCGGTCAGCGGGGTCTTGTTGACGATCGAGTTGTAGCTGCCCCTGGGGATGTTCTCCCGCTCGCACCACGCCTGCGGGAAGATGTGGTGGATGTCCACGGCCTCTGCGAAGTACTCGGTGATCTCGGTCTTCTCACCAGTCCGCCAGTCGACGGCGCCTTCCTTCATCAGCAGGGCGTAGATCCCCTTGTAGGCGGCGCTGTTGCGGGTACGCAATGTCAGCAGGCGGCTCTCACTGAACCGGGCGTCGCGGATGGTGCGAGGTTCGGCCCCTGTGCCGCGCACCCAGCCCACGGTCTCGGGGAGGTCGTGGCTGAACCTGGTCTCCGTCGAGCCGCCGTACAGCTCGCCGAACACACCGCACCAGTACCAACGGGCCAGCTTCTGCTGTGCACCGGCCGGTTCGGCATGCTCGCCGAGCACGCTGAGGATCGCGGCGAGCGGGATCAGCTGGGTGCCGTAGGGCAGGAACTTGGTGTCAAAGAGGTACTGCTGGCGGAGGAACTTGGCGGCGTCCTTGAAGCCCCGGACGACCAGTGGCGCGAAGCGGCGGTACTCGTCGAGACCCAGTTCCAGCATGTCCTTGCGCTTGCAGCCGATCCGGGGCAGACGTTCCTCGTCGACCCCGACGGTAGCCGCCTCGGCTCGCCGGGCGGCCGTCGCCATCAGCGTGACGGCCTGCAGGAAGTCGGTGTTGGAAACCTCCTTGAGGACGCGGTACTCCGGCGCTTTCCACGCGGCCCGGACGACGTTGTCCCAGTGGTCGCGCAGGTCGAACTCGTCGGCGGCGTATGTGGCGGTGAGCAGCTCGAAGACAGTGAGGGTGACGCCGCCGGTGTTGACCTTCTCGAAGACCTGGCAAACGGCCTGACGCTCGGTCTGCTTCCCGAGTTCGATCACCGGCACCTGGTAGAGCTCGAAGGGGCGGACGAAGGCCTCCTCGAAGTCCCGCCACCACTTGCGGCCGTCCTCGCCCCGCGCCTTCCAGTAGTCCTCGTAGCCGTAGCTCCAGTCGCGGTTGGCGAAGAGCTGGGAGAGCGGGAAGAGCCGGGCCGCGTACTCCTTCTCCGGAGTCGAGCAGTCCTCGACGGGATCGCCCCGGAAGGTGCGGACCACCCGGTCCGCCGGCAGCAGGCGGATGGCGTCCTCACGGTCCAGCTGGGGGTCGAGAGCCTTGACCATGTCGACGTAGAACCAGCCGGAGATCCGCTGCTTGCGCTGGTTCTGTGTCTCGACCGGCTTGCCGAGCATGAGCGACTGGAAGAGCGAGGTCATCCGCTGCTGGCCATCGAGGATCAGGGTGTCCGGTTCGGCGCCCGGGGGCGGGGTGGCGCCCTCAACCGGGCGGCACTTGAAACGGACGTCACCGCCGGTCTGCAGCAACATGAGGGTGCCGACCGGGTATCCACGAGAGATCGAGGCGAGCAGGCCGATGATGTTGTGGTCCGGCCACACCCAGCCGCGTTGGAACTCCGGCAGCTGTGCTTCGCCCTCGGCCACCCGCCGTAGCAGTTTGACCAGCTGGATCTTGTCGATCCCGAATGCTTGCTCCGTCACGGCCCGTCCCCTCCTTGACACTGAACGCTGCCGAGAGGCTATCGGGTGGCCGAGTGAACACGAGGGCGGTTCTGAAACTGAACACGCCTTGGCAGTGGTCACCGCCATTTGCTCTTTGGCCAGGGCTGGTTGAGGAAAGCCAAACGCGACTGGACCGGCTACCTCGGGGAGCCGACTCGCGATCCCCGCTGAGCCACCTCAGTCGCGCCGGAGGGCAGCATCGTGATCGACATCAGGGGATACCACGCACCTGCCCGGCCAGCAGTGTCTTGCGCCTGCTTCAGACCCGTATCGGCTTTGTGCCCGGGTGTGAACCTGAACGAGGCCGTACTTGCCGCTGGTGCGCCACGGCTTCCCAGCGGTGTCCAGCCTGGCGACCACCGGTCCGTCGGGGCCGACGATGACGCCCGACCTCAACGTCCGCAAGGCAACTACTGGGGACGGTCGGCTTCACCGTTCAGACCGCGATGAACAACTGGGGCAGCCTGTTCAGTTCGGTCCTCATGTCGCGATGTCGCTGGCGCCGGTCGGCCTCAGCTTTGGCCGCCGCCGTCAGTTCGTCTTTCAGCACGTCGTACGTCATGCCCCAAGCGTCGAGCTCTGCTTCGAGGATGGCGAGTGCTGCGGCGAGCTCGGAGTCAGCGTTCGCTGCTGACTCCCGCTGTCGACTGAGTTCGCTCTCGCGCGACTCCGTGGTCTCGTAGCGCCCAAGTGGCTCCGAAGCCTTTCGCAGCTTCTCCGCGAGCCGTCCTCGCTGCTGATCAGCTTCGAGCTTCTTGTCCGCTGCCTCCACCGCAGCATCGGAAGCAAATGCCATCACGCGGAATCCGAACATCTGTCCCAGGCTGCGCTCGCCTGTATGACGCGAGCGGTAGTTCTCGCGCGTCAGGGGTGCCTCCTCGACAGCCCCATGTATCCACTCCCGAACCAACCCATTGAGGAAGCGATCGGCCTCATCAGATCGGAAGTCAGCGGGGAGTCTCCAGTCCACCTCTAGGTCGAAGTCGGGAACGTGGTACACCCTGCCTCGCAGAAGTTCGTCTCCACGTTGCCAGACGTAGTGCTTGTGTGCCCGTGCGCCATCGCACTTGTCGGGGTGATAGTTCACGAACCCCCAGGGCTGGCCGTTGAGGGTCCCATCGTCAGCGATGATCTGCTCCTCGCGGAGCTGGCGAAACACGGCGAGGGTGACCTGTTTTCCCGAGATGCTGAGAGTCTTCACCTCCACTGCCACTGTGTTGATCGTAGCGTTGTGGACGGTCAACTGCTTAGCCATCAAGCCCCCTTCGACATCGGTGTTCCAGGATGCCGCTATTTCTGGTTCGTTGTGGGCATGTCGATGTAACTCACTCACTGAACACGCGTTGGCGGCCCAGGGCACGTCTCATGTCGGTAGCGCCAAGTCCGTGGAGCAGCAGCGGAAACCCCATGTCGTCCAGGTATGCCCGCACGGGCTCGAAGATCCCGTACGGCACGTACGCGGGGATCTCCGCAGGGGAGACCCAGGCCAGCTCGGCGACTTCGTCCGGAGCTGCAACGTACGCGGCTCCAGTCCGTGCCGCACAAGCCACGTAGGACAGCCGCCGCCCCGTCTTCGGATGTACTCGCTCGCCCAGGAGACGGAGGGCTGCCACATCGAGGCCCACTTCCTCCCGCGTCTCACGGACAGCGGCCTGCAGCGGCGTCTCCCCGGCCTCGATTTTGCCGGCCGGGAACTGCCAGGACAGCTCGCCCTCGCTGACCCGGCGCCGCAACATCAGCACGCGACCTTCGCGGACCACGATCGCGGCGGCGATGCCCGTGGGCTCGTGAGTGGTCGGGTTCACGTCGGCTCCTCAAAGAGGCGGATAGGACGGGTGACTGATCGTGGAGGCGTCTCCGAAGCAACCCAGCAATATCCGAGGACGCTACTCGGCGAGACCGGCACCGCGACCGTCCTCGCTGAGTCAGTGACGCAGAGGGCGGCCTGGACTTCAGGTGCGACGCAGGAACCTGCGGGGGCCGCGATGGCGTCCGGCACGCCGGCCCTTCCCACTGCGCTGCTTCCAAATCTGTCGCTGGACCGGGCTGGCCTGGTTCGTCGTTGAGAACGATCGACTGCCAGACCCGCTCTTGGAGTTCCTGGATGCAGGGCCCGCAGGCGTACATCGCCGCCTGGGCGCCGGCCACGCTCGCCGGGCCGATCCACAGCACGCGTGTCCGCTGCTGACCGCAGTAGAGCCAGTAGACGCCGTCGACCCAGTGGTTGCCGTCGTCCGTGGCGGCCGGGGCGGGCAGGCCGCCACGGACGAAGTCGGCGATCCCGGGTATCACCTGGTGGGGCACTGCCGGGTCCGTAACCACACGTTCCCCCAAGGTCAGCTTCCGTCGGCAGCGGCGGTCTCCACCCCGTCGATCGGCGACCACTCCTGTTCCAGGATCGAGTAGGTGATCGAGTCGCGCCACGCGCCTCGGACGAAGACGTGATCGCGGATACGGCCGTCCTCGGTCATCCCGGCCCGGAGGAGAGTCCGCGCCGAAGCCTCGTTGAGTGGCGAGCGGGCTGCCCAGACACGGTGCAGGCCAAGCCTGTTGAACGCCAGCGCGCACAGCAGATGGACGGTCTCCGTGCCCAGCCCCCGCCCCCACACGGCGGGGTGCAGGGCGAAGCCGATGGTGGCCGCCTGCTGGGGCTCGGTCGCCAGGCGGGCATAGCCGATCAGTTCGTGCTGGCCGAGTCGGGTGACGGCGAGGCAGTACTCCGTCCTCGGGCTGTCCTTCGCCGACGCGATTGAGCGGTCGGTGATCAGCTGGACCTGGTCCGGGGTCCGCGGTTCGAAGCTGAGATGCCGAGTGGCCTCCCGGTCGCCGTAGATGGCCAGAAGGGCGTCGGCATCCCCGGGTTCGACTTCGCGCAGTGCCAGGCGAGGGCCGGCCAGGTGGACTGAGGTCATGGCTGCGGAGCCTACCGGCGCGGTCACCGGATGAGGACCGACGTCGGGGTGGCGGTGAAGGCTTCGATCTCCTCACGCAGGCTGGTGATCGGTCCGCCACCTCGTCGTCCGTCGGCGTGCAGCGCGCTGTGGACACGCTGGGCACTGCTGGTGATGCCGAAGTTCCGCTGCTCGACGGGGAGATCCAGCACCGGACGGACAGCCTCGGCCGCTCCCTCGAACTCGCCGCGGGAAATGCGGGCGAGCGCGAGGTCGGTCTGGGCGCCGGCCTCGTCGCCGAAGGCCCACTCATCCTCGGAAGCGCTACGGTACGCGGCGACGGCAGTCTGCGACTGGCTCTCGCCGAGCGTGGGGTCCTCGCCCAGGGTCACGGTGGCCTCGGCGACGTAGTAGAGCTGACGGGGCACCGGAAAGGTCATGATGCCGCCGAAGCCATCGAGGTCGTCGAGTTGGACCGCCGCACGGGCGTCTTCCGCTCTCTGGATGGCGGCGCGAGTGGCTTCACCATCGCCGAGCAGGGCGTTGGCGCGAGCGGACAGACTGGCAAGCCACACGCTCGTGGTGCCGCGAACGCTGCTGGCCGCGGACTGCCCGAGCGTGGCGTAGTCGATGGCTTCGGCGGGGCGGCCGGCCCAGTAGGAGATAAGCGACTGCAGGGAACGGACCCAGGCGCGCATCGCGTGGTGGTCGGCGTTGTCGGCGCACACGTAGGCGGTGCGGGCCTGCATCATCGCGGCGCTCGGGTTGCCCAGGTCGTGGCTGGCCTTGGCCAGCATTCCTGAGGTGATCCCTGCGAGGAGGTACAAGTCGCGGGCCTGCAGAGGCTTGACCCTGCCGTGCTCCAGCAAGCGGAAGGTGAGGTCCTGTACCTCGACCAAGTCGCCGAGAAGAGTAGGGAGGGCAAGCCGGGGATAAGCGGCGGTCAGCCGCCGCACTTCGTCATGGATCTGCCCCAGGGTCTCCGGGCCGACGCTGCTGCCTTCCGCCATCGCGGTGAACCGAAGCGCACGACGAGCCGCCATCGCGACCTGCCTTTCCAATTCCGTGGTGCCCGCGTCAAAGCGGGTCTCGATGCTGAACGGGTCACCAGCAGGCAGCACGTGCGCCTGCTCGGACGAGAGGAGGACAGAGGCTGGCCGTGCCGGGGGGACGACGAACGAGGGTGCGACGACTTCCGGGCTCGGCCTGTCCGGTGCGGGCGCCAGGAGAAGATCGACGCTGACTCCGAACATGGCCTCAAGAACCCGGCACAGGTCCGGATACGGCCGTGTCTTGACCGCGCCGCCGTACCAGCGTTCGAACTGGCGCTTGGAGACCGACAGTCCCTCCAGTCGAGGGTCGTCGTCCTCCTGCGCCAGCCGGTTGGCCGTCGCTTCGAACCGGAGCCGGAAGGTCTCGTGCACCTGCCAGTGCCGCTGTAGCGTCAACACCCTTAACAGCGTTGGATCTTGAGCCACAGCAGATCCTCTCCGATCCACGTTCATCTGTTCTGACGATAGCCCTGGCAGCTCGGCAGGAAACCCCTTCAGCCGCCGCCCGGCCAAGATGGCGGTGCTCATGACGGCAGTCATGACGCGCGACGACGCAAGCCCCTCGCTCCGCCCGTGAACGACGGCGGCCAGAAGACGGCAGCGGCGTCGTATCGAAGCCCGTCGACGCGCCGCCATCCTGAGCACTCCTTCGCTTTCCGTGCATTCCTGACAGCGAAGCGTGAGATCAGCTGCTGAGACCAGCAGCCCCCGAGGACACCCACGTCGAGCACCACGTGGACACGGCCTGCCGAGCGGCAGGCCGGCAACGGGAGGGAACTGATGGACAACACCTTGACCACCCTGGCTGGGCAGATCGCCCAACTGGACGCGGTGGATCCCGCACAGCTCGAACGGATTCGCCACGAGGCCCTGACCGCGCGGGCCCCCTGGAAGGCGGAGTACAGCGCCTACCAGTCCGGCGGCTGGTGGACGACCTCGCTCATGAACGCCTCCGGCGACGCCGGCGACGTGACGATCGACGACTGCACCGCCCAACCGACCGCGCTCCTCGGACAGATGCCGGCCACTGCCGCGCTGCTGACCGAGCTGGGCCTGAACTACATGTGGGTGCGCCTGGCCCGACTGGAGGCCAACGCCTTCCTCTGGGAACACCGTGACTACGACGAACTCGACCAGGTCGAGCGGCACCGGCTGCACATCCCGCTGCACACCAACTCCTCCGCGTTCCTGGTCACCGGCGGCACGAAGGTGCACATGACCGGCGGCCGGATCTGGCGTCTGACGCCGACCTACGCGCACGGGGTGTGCAACCTGCTCGGCCCCGACCGCATCCACCTGATCGCCGACGTGTACGCCGACGACGTCTACCGGCGGCTCGCGCGGCGCCCGTCCCTCCACCCGTCGGGTGCGGAACTGCTGCCCGCCGCCGACGAAGCGACCCTCGCCGAACGGCTGGAAGCCGCCCGCGGCATGGCAGCGCTGGGCTACACCGATGCGGCCGAACGCATGCTGCTGCGGCTGTTCTACGCCTACGCCCTGCCCGAGGGCACGGTCTACGACCTGATCGCCGAACTGCACACCTCGCTCGGCGACATGGAGGCCGCGACGCGCTGGACGGTGGCCAAGCGGCGCCTCCTCGCCCTCACGCCCTGACCGGCCGCTCACCTCGTACTGTCCAACCCCGCCGGAATCCGAACAGAGGACGCGCATGCCCACCCTGCAACTGGCCGAGCTCACCCAGGCCAACCGCCCGACCCAGCTCCCGCTCCTGGCGAAGCTCGCCGACATCCTGGCCACCTCCCCGGCCGTCACCCACCTGATGGTCCGCGGCTCACTGGCCCACGGCACCGCAGACCGCCTCTCCGACGTCGACTTCGTCGTCGGCGTCGACGACGCCCAGCTGCCCGCCTTCGTCGAGGCCCTGAACGACCTGATGTCCATCGAGGCCGGCGCCCTGCTGCCCGGCTGGCGCGACACGATCGTCGCCGACCGCGGCGGGGTCGGGACGGTCTTCCTCATCCCGGATGAGGGCAGGCTGCACCAGATCGACCTCTACCTCGTGCCCGCATCCCGCGTCCCCCACCTGCAGGCGACGGTCGCCACGGCCCCGCTCCTCGACCGCCGGCCCGCGCCCGCCGCGCCGGAAGCGGTCGCGCTGGCCGAG
Source organism: Kitasatospora sp. NPDC050543 (assembly GCF_044457565.1). Taxonomy (NCBI): domain Bacteria; kingdom Bacillati; phylum Actinomycetota; class Actinomycetes; order Kitasatosporales; family Streptomycetaceae; genus Kitasatospora; species Kitasatospora sp. NPDC050543. The sequence goes on from NZ_JBITGZ010000006.1 coordinate 95,809, forward strand.
CGCTTCGCCGTCGAGTTCCTCGCTCGGCCGCGCTCGTGCACCGAGCTGCTGATCGAGCACCTGGTGCTGGCTGTACTGCTCCACAAGCGCATCAAGCGCGGCCAGCGGTTCGTCGCCTACTCCGAATGGCACCGGCTGCACACCGCGACGAAGGACCTCATCAAGACCGCCCTCGCGCCGACCTCCCGGTACTGGGGCTGGTACCAGCTGCGCGAGGAGATCGCCGTCACCCCGATCGGCCGGGCCTGCCTGGGCGACCTGGACGCGGCGATCAGCGGGCCGGCGGTCCCGCTGGCGGCGGACGTCGACTCGGCGATCGAGCGGATGCTCGCCCTGGTGAACCGCACCTGCCCGGAAGCGCTCGACGGATTGCGCGACGCCGTCGCCGCCTACCGTGCGTACCTGGAGCTCGTGTGAACGCGCTCCACCTCTCGGGCCCGGCGACCAGCCGGGCCCGAGAGGGCCTCATCGCCGTCTTCTTCGGGGGCGTCGTCCCCGCCTCCGCCGAGGAGGAGAAGCTGGCCGAGGAGATCGGCCGGGCCCTGGCCCAAGCCGGGTACTCCCTTCTCCACGGCGGCTACAACGGGCTGATGGAGGCCGCCGCCCGCGGGGCCTCCTCCCAGGGAGCCGCGGTCACCGCGGTCACGCTGATCGGCAAGCACGACGAGTGGGGAGCGTTCAACCCGCACGCCACCTTGTCGGTCCACCTGCCCAACCTCGGTGCCCGCCTCAACCACTACCTGGAACACGCCGACCTGATCGTTGCGATGGGCGGCGGCGTCGGCACCCTGCACGAGCTGACCGCCGCCCTCTACTACGCGACCACCGTCCGCCCCGTGCCGGTCTACCTTGCCGGGCCGACCGCCCTTCGCCTGCTCGCCTTCCTGTGCGAGGAGAGGTGGCTGTTCGAGACCCCCACCCGGCCGCTCGGGTTCCTCACCGTCACCGAGTCCGCCGACGCCTTCCGCGCTCACCTCGCCGCCCTCGATACAGCCCCGATTGGAGGAGCATGACCACCAGCACACCGCTGGCCGGCCTCGCCGCCAGGCTCGCCGAAACCGCATGCGTCAACGCCTCGTTCAAGCTCGTCAACGGCACCCAGCTCGACACCTACTTCGACGAGTACCGCCTTGCCGCCGATCCGACGCTCCTGCACGACGTCGCCGCCGCCATGGCTAACCTCGTCCCCAACGACGCCCAGGTCCTGGCCGGCGTGGAACTCGGCGGCGTCCCGCTCGTCGTCGCCCTCTCCGCAGCCACCGGCCTGCCCGCTGTCTTCCTGCGCCGCCAGCCCAAGCGCTACGGCTCGCGCCGCCAGATCGAAGGCGCCGCCATTGACGGCCGTCGAACCGTCCTGGTCGACGACGTTGTCCGCTCCGGCGGCCAACTGCTCAACATGGCCCGCATCTTGCGGATCGCCGGAGCCCCCGTCGCCGACGCCCTGTGTGTGCTGGAGCGCCCGCTCGGCGGACGCTCGCTGCTGGCCGACCAGCGGGTCACCTTGCACAGCCTGCTCGCCGAGGCCGACCTGCCCTCGCCCAGGAACGGAGACGCTGCGTGAGACGAGCCGCGCTCTTCGACGTCGACGGCGTACTCGTCGACAGCAAGACCGCCCAACTCGCCGCCCTGGCAGGGTTCGCGACCTTCGCACTCGGCCGCCGTGTCAGCGTCGCGGACCTCCCGTCGTGGGCCGTGACCACCCCGCGAGCGCAGGTGCTGGCCGAGCTGGGCCTGTACGGAGCGATCAACGAGGACGGCTGGGATGCGGCCACCTCCACGGCCAGCCTCGACGCCGTCGTCTTCCCTTACGTCACCGGCACCCTGAAGGCGCTCCGGGCCGAGGGCCTGGCCACCGGAATCGTCACCCGGCGCGACCGCCGGCGGCTGGGCTGGCTGCTGTCGCCGGACATCCACGACCTGATGGACACCGTCGTCTGCTACGAGGACGCGACGCCCAAGCCCGCGCCCGACGGACTGTACCTCGCCCTCGACCGGCTCGGCGTCGCTCCCAGCGCCGCCGTCTTCGTTGGGGACATGGACGCGGACATCCACGCTGCCAGAGCGGCGGGCGTCACCTCCGTGGGCGCAGGCTGGGGGTTCACCGAGCCCGAGGAACTCGCAAGCTTCGGCGCCGACCTCGTCCTGCTCGACCCCGCCGAGCTCACCGACGTGCTGCTCGCCCTACTGCACGCGGGGCAATCCGACGGGAACAGCAAGCGATCTTGACTCCAGATCAGCTACGCTCGATGGTGCAGCGCACAGAAGATCGCTACGTGCGCTGCACCATCAGTGAGCAACGGATCTGGAGTCATGGTCTACACCGTGGGGGCGCGAGCTATCTGCGTCGAGCTGGAGAACTGAGAACTTCTCAGTCCCTGTTCTCGGCCCGGCTCGGCGTGTGATCTCCCCCCACCCTCCACGACTCTTCCGTGAGGCCATACCGCCATGCGCTCGACGCAGATCCGCTCCACCTTCCTGGACTACTTCACCGACCGCAGCCACCACCAGGTCCCGTCCAGTCCCCTCATCCCCTCCGATCCGACGCTGCTGCTGACCAACGCCGGCATGAACCAGTTCAAGCCCTACTTCCTGGGCGAGGTCACCCCGGAGAACCCGCGGGCCACCAGCCTCCAGAAGTGCGCCCGCACCTCTGACATCGACAACGTCGGCCGCACCAACCGGCACGCGACGTTCTTCGAGATGCTCGGCAACTTCTCCTTCGGCGACTACTTCAAGGCCGACGCCATCGCCTACGCCTGGGAACTCCTCACCCAGGGCTACAACTTGGAGAAGGACCGGCTCTGGGTCACCGTCTACGAGGACGACGACGAGGCCGAGCAGCTCTGGCGCAAGATCGGCGTCCCCGCCGAGCGCATCCAACGCCTGGGCACGGACGACAACTTCTGGTCCATGGGCGTCCCCGGCCCCTGCGGGCCCTCCTCCGAACTCCACTACGACCGAGGCCCCGCCTTCGGCCCCGAAGGCGGCCCCGCCGTTGACGGTGAGCGCTTCATGGAGATCTGGAACCTCGTCTTCATGCAGTCCCAACGCGGCGAGGGCGACAAGAAGGGCAACTTCCCGATCCTCGGCGACCTCGCCCAGCAGAGCATCGACACCGGCCTCGGCCTCGACCGGCTCGCCGCGATCCTTCAGGGCGTCGAGAACGTCTGCACCACCGATCTGCTCCTGCCCACCCTGAAGACGGTCCAGGAACTCGCTGGCCGCGACTACCCCGGCACCGGAGAGGAGAAGGTCTCCTTCCAGGTCGTCACCGAGCACGCCCGCTCCATCGCCTTCCTCATCGCCGACGGTGTCCTGCCCGCCAAGGACGGACGCGGCTACATCCTGCGACGCCTCATGCGCCGGGCGGTCCGCCATGCCCGCCTGCTCGGCATCGACCAGGACGTCCTCGCGCCGACCACCAGCAGCGTGATTGCCAACCTCAGCGACGTCTGGACCGAACTCTCCGACCAGGCCGCCCTCATCGAGCGGGTCGTCACCGCTGAGGAGGAGTCGTTCACCCGTACCCTCGTACAGGGCACCCGGCTGCTGAACGCCGCGATCACCCGTACCCGTGAGAGCCGTTCCACCGCGCTGCTGGGCGAGACCGCCTTCGAACTGGCCGACACCTTCGGCTTCCCCCTGGAACTGACCGTCGAGGCAGCCCACGACGCCGGGCTGACAGTCGATGAAGACCGCTTCACCGCCCTGCTGGACGAGCAGAAGAAGCGCGCCAAGGCCGGCGGCAAGGCCAAGACCACCCAAGCCTTGCGCAAGCAGGACACCTACCGCGAGCTGTCCGCCCAGCTGCCCCGCACCGACTTCCTCGGCTACGACCATCTCGCGGCGGAGGCCACCATCCTGGGCCTGATCCTCGACGGTGCTGTCACCACCAGCGCCCCCGAAGGCGCCGAAGTCGAACTCGTCCTCGACCGTTCGCCGTTCTACGCCGAGGCCGGCGGTCAGATCGGCGACACCGGCACCCTGCGCACCACCGACGGCACGCTTCTTCGGATCACCGACACCCGCTACGGCCTGGAAGGCTTCCGCGTCCACAACGCTCGCGTGATCGCAGGCGAGATCCGCACCGGAGCGAGCGGCGAAGCCGCCGTGGACGCCGACCGGCGCAAGGGCCTCATGCGCTCCCACTCCGCCACCCACATCCTCCACGCCGTCGTCCGCGCCACCCTTGGCGACCACGCCCGCCAGCAGGGTTCCCTCGTCGAACCCGACCGGCTCCGCTTCGACTTCGCCCACTTCTCCGCCGTCACCCCCGACAAGCTCGCCGAGATCGAAGCCGCCGTCAACGGCCACGTACTCGACGACCCCGCCGTCCGGGCCTGGCACGCCGACCGCGTCGAAGCCGAGGCCGCCGGAGCCATCGCCCTGTTCGGTGAGAAGTACGGCGACACGGTGCGCATCGTCGACATCGGCGACTTCTCTCGCGAGCTGTGTGGCGGAACCCACGTCGGCCACGGCTCCCAGGTCGGTGCCTTCCGCCTGCTCAGCGAGTCCTCGGTCGGCTCCAACCTTCGCCGCATCGAAGCCTTCACCGGCTACGGCACCCTCCGCCACCACGACACCGAGCGCCGGTTGCTCGAAGAGGTCTCCACGCTCCTCGGCACACGCCCGAAGGATGTCCCCGAGGCCCTGCGCAGGCGCCTCGACGCCCTGGCCACCACGCAGCGGGAACTCGTCCGCCTGCGCGAGGCCGAACTACGGAACCGTGCGGGACAGCTCGCCTCGGGCTCCCGCCAGGTGCCCGGGGGCCGGATCGTCTCGCAGCGGGTCACGGGGCTCGGGGCGGATGACCTCCGCGTCCTCGCCGCCGGCACAGCAGACCACCTCCGCGACGACCGCGCCGTAGTCGTCCTCGGGACCGAACACGACGGCAAGGCCCTGCTCGTCGCCGCGATCACGCCCGGTCTGCTCAGCGCCGGTGCCGAGGCCAGTCAGATCCTCGCCGCTGCCGCCCGTGCCGTAGGCGGTGGAGCAGGCGGCAAGGGATCAGTCGCGAACGCAGGAGGCCGCCGCGTCGAAGCCCTCGATGAGGCCCTCAGCATCGCTGTCCAGGAAGCGACCCGCGCCCTCAACCAGTAGCCGTCCACGTGCATGAGCATGCTGCGAGCGGCGACCCCACGCGGAGGCCGCCGCTCGCAGCATGCCTCCCACCACCACGATCAGCGCGCGAACAGGTCTTTCACCAGGACGACGCTGTCGTAGTTGGTGACGTCCCACCGCCACGTTCCCGCCGGCACGTAGCCACGTCGGAGGTACCAGCCAACCAGCTCGCTCGCCTGGGACGACGTGTCGATCACTACCTGACCGGAACCCAACGCGGCAATCCGCTCCTCTGCGAGTGCCAGCAGCCGCTGCCCCAGCCCAGTGCCCCGCTGCGACGGCTCCACCGCCAGCTGCCAGAACGACCCCGCGCCCGCCGGCGCTGGGTACCCCTCCGGGGCCGCGAAAGGAGCCGCCACCGTCACCGTCGCCACCATCGCGTCCCCCTGGAACGCCACCCAGCATTCACCCTTGCCCAGGCGGTAGGCCGTGTCCTGCGCGGACTGGTGCGAGGCAAAGAACACCCGCCCAGCGGCGGCGTGATCGGCGTATGCGCGATGCAGCAAGCGGGTCAGCTGCTCCACCGAGTCCCCCTTGGCGAATCGCCGCACGGTGCCGAGGTCAAAGGGGCGGTCTCGGGCCGCCGGATCAGTTGATCGAAGAGTCACAGCAACAGTGTCGGCCGAACGCCGACCTACGGCCTGCTGGGGGCAGGCATGCGTCTATGAGCACGAGCCGGGCCAGCGCGCGGCCTTGGTGTCGGTCCTCACGCCTACGCTGAGTGGAGGGGCACGGATTCGGTATACCTGCCTTCTCGCGAGAGAGCCACGGACAGGGGAGACGAGACGTTGACGATCGTCCGCGCGACACATCTGGTCGACCGGGCCGGCGTGAACAGGGCCGCTTACCTGGTGGCTACACAGCTCGGCTGGCTTTTTCGCGAGCAGGACACGAGTGACGTCGGCATCGACGCCCACCTCGAGGTAGTAACCGGCGCCAGCCTGACCGCGAAGACCACGGGCGGTGCGACCGGCCGTCTACTTGCGGTGCAGATCAAGTCCGGGGCGAGTCAGTTCGCCTCTGCGACCGAAGGGGGGTGGTGGTTTCGCTGCGATGCTGCCCACGTGGCCTACTGGCAGAACCACTCCCTACCAGTCGTCGTCATGCTGTTCGACCCCGAGACCGAACGCGTCCACTGGCAACACGTCAACAGCAGCACACTGATCAGCACGGGCAAGGACTTCAAGGTCTACGTGCCCTCGAACCAGCAGATCGACACCGGCAGCGCCTTTGCGCTGAGCATCCCGGCCCGGCCGCAGACCGATCCCGACCCACTCCAGGCCGCGACAGACCAGCTCCCTGGCGACAGCCGCACTCGCCTGCTGTCTGATCACCGCGCCGGTGCCAGCCACGCCCTGCCGCTGGCGGTACTGCTTGCGGAAGCGCCGGACCCCGGCATCGCGGTGATCGGGCTCCTGACGCAACCACCAGCCTGGTTGAGCGGCCTCGAGCCAGAGCACGAGCGCGGTGCATGGAAGGCGATCGCGGCCTATGCCGCAGCGCATGAGCTGGGGCTACCGGTCGTCGATGCACTCGAGCGCGCTGCCGCTGCCGACCCAGAGGACAACGGTCGCCTCCTTGCGCTTGCAGCGATCATCGCCGCCGTCCATGCGCCGGATCGTGCCCCCGACTTGGCCGCCGCTGGCGAACGGGCGGGCTACGTCATGCTGGCATCCATCGCCAGGGCACTGCTCGACGCAGAGGGCGGGCACCTTAGGGACCTACCGGAAACGGTGGCACAGGCGATCGCAGCCCAAGACCCGAGCGCGGTCGGAGACGTGAATGTCCTGCGGTTTGTCGCCCACTGTCACTTCGCGGCTGGCCGGGACAACGAGGGCGAGGAAGCTCTCGAAAAGGCCCTGCGCATCGCCCCGGACGAGCCGAACCTACAGCTCGAATGCGCCCAGTACCTGGTACGCCGCAACGCCTCCGGCGCACCACGCCAGGCGTCTTTCGACGCGGGACGGGCTCAACGCCTCGCGCTGGCCGCACGTGCCGACTATCGGCGTTGGCACGGGCCGAGCGCTTTCGCAGCAGCTGTCCTCATGCAGGCCCGGCTTCTGACCGACGACGTCATGGCCGCTATCCGCACCGCGATCGCCGAGCCAGAGGGAGAAGCCCAGGGCCCGGAGACCACCTTCCAGCCGCTACAGCTGGAAGCGGCACGTCTGTGCCACCGAGCAGGCCAACTCGATCTCGCTGAGGCGCTCGCCCAGGGGCTGACCGACGAGGGCGCCAAGCTTCAGCTCGACGCGTTCTCCACAGACGCGGATCTCTCCAGCAGTCGCGAGGCGCGCATTGCCGCTTGGGAAGCCGCAGCGGCTGGGGCCACTGACGAGGACCAGCTCGGCGCCGCGGCCTTCGCCCTGACTGGCCTCGGTGTCTGGCCGGTCCCGCACTTCGATGAACTCCTCGAGCAGGGCATCATCCCCGAAGCGGTGTACCAGACGCGTTGGGCCGTCGCTGAGGCCGAGGCCGGAGAGGTAGCCGCGGCGATCCGCCGCTTGCGGACCTGGGAGAACATCAGTGTGGTGGCCGCCACCGGACTGATCACCATGTATGAGCGCGGCGGGCAGCTGGCGCTGGCGGCCGAAGTTGCAGAGCGGGCTGGCATCCGCTTCGGTGACGCCTCGTTGAGGGTCCTTGCGGTCGACCTGTGGGACCGTTCTGGCGAGGCGGAACAGGCACGGATCCGGGCGCTGACGCTCCTGAGTCGGCCGTTCCTACCGACGGGCATGCGTCGCTACTTGCGCGGCATGGCTATCCAGTGGGCCAACGACCGGGCGGACTGGACCGACATGGAAGACCACTCGCTCGTCGGACTAGCCGAGGAAGTCGGAATCGAAGACATCACCGCCCTGGCAAGTGACCCGACTGCTCTGCCTGAGGCAGCCCTCCCCTTCGTGTGGGCGGCGATCCGCGCGCAGCTCAACGCTCGAAATCTCGAATCCGCGCGAGACACGCTTGCCCGGTTCGCGCCGCAGATCCGCAACACGGACGACGCAAGATCGTGGATGATGCTCGTCGGCTGGTCCGGGTGGACCATCACCTTCGCCGAGACCGCGATCGACCTGGCCGAACGCTACTACTCCGACGACGCAGAGCTGGCTGGCGCTCTCCTGGGCGGCCTACTCACCGCGACTGGTGGGCCGTCGGAGGAGGGACCACAACCCGGCGACGCTGGTCTGCAGCAGCCCCTGGTACTACCCGAGGCTCTGGAGAGGAGACTGCGAGATCTTCTCGCCAACCCTCCGGCGAACAGCCGGGCATTCACGATGATGCCAGGGACAGCGGAAGACCTCGTACGGTTTGTCGAACAGGACCTCGGACCCCGCGAATGGCTGATCCAGGCAGCCGCCGACGCGGTGCGCGTCGGCAGCATCTCCATGGGGACCTACGCGGCATCGCGCCCCGTCGCCCTCACCTTTTCCCAGCGGGCAGCCGGCCTTATCCCTGCCGCCAGCATCGACAGCGCACACATCGAAGCCGAAGTCCGGGCCGCTCTCGGCGCGCTGAACGGCACCGTCGTCCTTGACGTCAGCGCCATTGCGCTCACCACGCTCCTACCTGGTCGGTTCGACCAGCTCCGATCGGTCTTTACCGCCACTCCCACCACGACTGCGGTCTACGACGACGTCATCAGGACCCGCTACGCCCTCGACGGCATGCTGCGATCCTCTGGCCAACTCGGGGTATGGGACGGACGCTTCACGATGTCCGAGTACTCCGACCAGGACAAGGAACACCTGGCACGCCAGGCGATCGCCTTCACCGAGATCATCCCCACTCTCCAGGCTATGGACGTCACAGACCTCGCCCTGATCCGCGACCTGCTCGGTCTTCCCACCAGCCCGGATGACGCCGATGTGCCGTGGCTCTCGGCCGCGCAGCATGCCCTCGCCATCGGAAGCGCCCTGTGGTGCGACGACGTAGCCCTCCGCGGGCTCCTCATCCAGGCCGGCATCCCGACCTTCGGAACGGTCGCCCTACTGCACGTCCTGAAGGAGCACAACGGCTACCCGGAGTTCACCGCCGAGCGCCACGACCTCGACATCCGCACCCTGCTGGAGTCCTACGTCGTGGACCTGCCCCTGTCCTCGGATGACCTCATCGAGGCGGCAGCGGCGGGCGGCGACTGGAAGCCCGGGTGCGCGGCGATTGTGTTCGCACGGCCCCAGCTGTGGGCCTCCGGGGCGGCGGAACCGTTGTGGGCCACCGTCGTTGAGAGGCTGTGGGACAACGCACCGGACCGTCTCGGCGACTGGTACGCGTTCGCGGTGCTCGGGCTGACCGCGCTCAAGCCGCCCGAGGACATACCCGAAGCCGTCGCCCAGCTGGCCGCCGCGACGCTCCTCGCCGCCGGAGTAGGGCCTGAAGTGGCCGACGCGCTCTGGCCAGCTCTCCTCCGCGCGCTCGACACCTGCAGTCACGCGGCAAACCGGCGCCGCAGTTTGACCGTGCAGGCGCCGCAAACGCCGCCGCTGCCCACGGAGAGTGAGTTGCGATCCCTGCTCCGATCAGTCTTGCTGAGGCAGTTGACGGATAGTCGGGGATTCTCGGAGGCGACCTCAGCCGCCTTCGTCGATGCCGCTCTGCCAGAGTTGCCGGAGGGCTGAGCGGGAGCTGACGAGGGACTGACCAGCCCGTGCCAGAACGGCGGTGGAACGGACGGCCAGCTGGGGGAAGACTGCGCGCGCCAAGGCGTCGCAACAGCCCGCTGCCGGTTAGATGCCGCAGTGCTCGAAGCCGAACGATCTACGCGAGCGCCGGGGTGCTCAACATGCCGAGCAGAGCTGTATTTGTCGCCGCCGAAGCCTCGGCCATCTGCCGTAGGGCGTCGCCGGCGACGTAGCGGTAGCTCTGCGGCGGGTGGAACGCCCCGGCAGACCGCAGCGCGCTGAGCGGCACGGGCTCCTCGAAGGTGACCGGTTCCTCCAGCGTGAGACCGCTGGCCTGGGCGGCGCCGCTCATGTACTCGTCGTACTCGCGCCGGGTAATCCCGGTACGGGAACGGCTGGCCGACCAGACCTCCCGAGGGGTGCCGACTTGGACGGCAGCGACGCGGGCCATGCCCACCAGAGCCATGGTAGGCGCGGTGGCGTAGAGCACGACAGGCGTTCCGGGAGGAACGGCGACTCGCTGGCGTCGCACCTCGACCGTCTTGCTACCCGCGAGGATCGCGGTGGCAAAGCGCGGGTGGACTGAGAGCAGGAGCGCGCGTTCCATCTCGTTCACGTCCGTCGGTGCCCTTCCTGGTAGACCGCCTGGAACAGCCTGTTGTCGATCTTCGTCAGCGACATCAGGGACAACCGTAGCCCCAGACCCTCCGCCAGCGAGGTCAAGCGCCGCAACGTCACCGGTTTAGGGAAGAGCTCGGTGTCCGAGAACCGCAAGGCCATAGCCTTGCCTGATGATCTGTCAGCGATTTCGTGGATCTCCCGCTGACCATATACGCCCAAGTGTTCGAATCGCGCGCGTAGGGCCTCAGCTGTGTCGACCACCACTTCCTCCAGTCGTGAGCAACCGATCACCAACTGCCCTTCCTGGTTGGGCAGCCCCTTGCTGACGTACCAGAGCAGGCGGGCTGGGACGCTCTCGCCGCGGTGGCCGGGGGAGCGGTAGTAGACGTGCTCCCTGCTGATGCCCAGTTCGTTGCGTCGGGGCAACAGCATCGCGGGCACGTTGAACAGCTCCGTGGACCAGCGCGGGTCGATCGGCACGATGAACGACGGCAGCTGCGAGTCCATGACCTTCGCCGGCCACCAGGACCGTTCGGCCACGCCGGCAACTTCGGCCGACAGCTCAGCGGGGAGGACATCCGCAGTTTGGCCCAGCTCCCATGCTGCCAAGGCGGCTGCATTGGTGACCGCTGCCGATGTTCCGCAGATGTCCACCAGCAGCGTTGCCTGGCCGCCGGAGTGCTCGAGGAAGCCGTCGTCGCTAGCTGCTGCCCGCGCGGTGGCTGATACGAAGGGGTCGGTGATGCGCACGACGTGGGCGCCGGATTCGCGAGCGCTCTGCTTCAAGGTGAAGAGCAGCTGCCGTGCCAGAGTCTCCTCCAGCGGATGGGTGGCGGTGCGCAGAACCGGGACGGTCAGCGTGCGGCCGTCGACCGCCCAGGCGTACAGCGCGACCGGATGCCCGCTGCCGTCGCGGATGAGTTCGCGGCGCCAACTGAGCGAGTCCTCCACCAGGGCCCTCAGGCGCTCGGCGAAGGCTGAGCCGCTGTCGCCCCCTGTCTGTTCGAAGAAGGCCACCAGCTCTGCCTCTGCACCCGGCGCGACCTCGTTGATCCGGAACTCGGTGCCCATCAGGCCGGCTGGCCGATAGACCTGAGCCTGTCGCAGCTCGTCCACGTGCAGTGTCACCACCGACGGTGCCACCACGTGGACCCCGGCGACTGCCCAGGCCACATCCGCCAGCTGCGTGAGCAGCGGATCGCGGGTGGCCAGTACCTGCAGTCCGGCGGCCGAGGTCTCGGCGACGTAGCGCAGCCGCGCTTCCAGCCCGGACCGTTCGGTGAGGTCGGGAAAGGCCGCGACTGCGGCGTTCAGCAGATCGCGACCGCAGGTGGTGGCGGCCTCGGGATCGGGGGTGATCTCCCGCAGCCCGGTGAGAGCCGAGCGCTGGTGCTGGCGCTCGACGGTGTCCTCGATCGCGCGGACCTCGTGATTGATCCGAGGCGTGATCGCCACCTCGACCAGGTCGGCCATCCAGTCGGCCGCGAGCGCTTGCGACTCGGCGGCGTCGGGCGACAGCACCTTGCCGTGCAGATCCGCGAAGACGCCGTGGTCCACCACGACGGTCAGCAGGGCATCGCTGTCCACCTCGGCAAAGAGGCTCGGGTGCCGGAAGTCCAGCCACCAGGCATCCAGAATGTCGCCGCGGCGACTGCGACCCTTGACCTCACCCCGCGGATTGAATCCGAGGCTCTCCCACATCCCGGTGAGCCCGTAGTCGCGCCGGCACTTGGCCTTGATCCCGAACCGCTGCCCGTGGCCGGCCCGGATCGCCTCCACCAGGTCGCGTGCTATTCCCTTGCCTCGGTGCTCCTGGGCAACGCAGAGATGGGCCAGCCGCACGTGCGGGGTCCGCTTCGGGAGCCCGAACAGCGCGTAGCCGATGACGTCGTCCCCATCGACGGCAACGAGCAGCCCGCCGTCGTCCGCCATCTTCTCGTAGGCCGGTGGTGTCATCAGGCCCAGTGTCTTGGTGTAGCGATCACCCAACGCGATCGCTGCAGCGAGCAGTTCCTTTTGAACCCCCGACACAGGCACGACCTTGATCCCCATGGATCCCCCTCCCGCCAGCCACCCAGGTGGTATCGGCCCTAGCAATATCGACACGGAGAACCGGTTCAAACCAACGCTGCCTGGCCAGTTGCCAGCAGCCCGGGCTCGCTACCTCAGTGGATTTCAGTGGCCATGGCGCAAGTCGCCAGCTGGGAGGCCATCCAAGGGCTAGCGCTCTGGCCCTCCTGGAGCGCCTTCTCGACGCCTGTGCCACCGTTGGCGTCCGCGTTGGTCTTCACCGCCCCCGGCACCCGCCCCATGGGCGGCAGCGACAGTGACGGAGCTCGGTTGGTGTTCTTCCAGGTAAGAGTTTTGCGTGGGCGGCTGGTGTCGCGGCCGACGATCAGTCGCCCAGGAGATCACCAGCGTGCTCTGCTGCGAGGATCTTCCAGGCGGGAATTCGTACCGTTCGAATGATCGGGTCACAGCTGCCGCCCGGTGTGCTGGGGAGCAACCCGGGAAGTAGGGCGGCCTGGGCGTGAAGCAGGCGCAGGTGGCGGGCAGCGTCCTCGTCGACTTCTGGTCCTCGGTCGATGAGAAGAGCGATGTCGCCCTCGTTGGTGGTTACCAGAAAGTCGCATTGATGGCCGTCCGGACGAACGTCTCGCTGAACGCGCGTGTGACCGGCCTTGATCAGGTGGGCGTGAAGCATATCGCTGAGTTGGTCCACGCGCGTGGTCAGTGCCGGCAACACGAAGGGCCCGTCTTCGGCGGACTGTTGGGCGAGCGTGGCGGGAAGTCCGGGTTGCCCGGACCAGAACGCATGGTCGCCGACGGTAATGAGCTGGGCCTTGGCGCGAGTGATCGCGACGTTCCACAACTGGGCTTCTCGGCTTAGCCAGTTGACGGTACGCCGTGGCATGGTGGCATTGGCGGCCAGGCTCAGGACGATGACGTCGCACTCACCGCCTTGAAACCGGTGGACCGTGCCGATCGCGACGCGGGTGCCGTCCAACTGGGCTTGGAGTCGTTTGCGCTGCTCCCGGAAGGGCGTGATGACACCGATTGTCGCGTGCGGTGGGAGGGCGGCTGTCAGGTCGCTGACGATCTCCTGGACCTGTCGGACTTCCGAGCTGTTGTACCAGGACCCCTGGGGGCCGGGCAGGGGCTGGCTGTTGGACACGTCAATCCAGCGCAGCGGCGTCGCGGAGTGGCCTGCACCCGGCCGCTCGAGCTTGCGGACATCGGTGAGGACACGGAGCCTGCCCGCATAGCAAGCACGGTTGGGAATCTCGGCGATATCAGGGTGGCAGCGGTAGTGCTCGTCGAGGAAGATCGGCTCGCCAAAGGCGTGGGCGGCCGCGTCGAAGGCCGACGCGGTCGTGTAGCCGAGGCGGCGTTCTTCCAGCCAGGATGCACTGAGCTGGGCATGGCGACGGGCGTCGCGTTCAGTACCGACCGTGAGACTGCTGATGTGCCCCAGCTGAGCGGGGTCGCCGATGATGAGAGCTCGCTTGGCGCGGAACAGGAGCGGCATCACTGCGGGGATGGAGCACTGGCTGGCCTCGTCGATGATGACAAGGTCGAAGTGGCCTGGTGCCAGGTCGAGTTGTTGGACGGAGTGGGTTGTCACGGCCCAGCTGCCGAGGACGCTCATCAGGTCGCGTTGGGTGCGGCGCAGGTCGCGGCCGCGCTGGAAGGCGCTGAGCCTGGCCTGGATGAGCGTGCGGGCGGCCCGGACCCGTCCGTTGGTGGTGGAGCGGATCAGGCGCCCTGATGCCAGACTGGCCTGTTCGCCGGCGCGGGTGAGAGCGGCCATGGCCTGAGCGGCCGCGTCCGGCGGAAGGAGGAGAAGGTCCTGGCGCAGCTTCCACTCGGCTTGGCCGGCGTCGGCAAGCGCCGCGAGGGTGGCGGACACGGTGGCAGGGTCGGTCGCGCGGGCCGCGAGGGTGGGTGCGGTGGTGCCGGCTGCATCGAGGGCCTTGAGCAGGGCGGCGCTGGTTCGGCGCCTGCGCCAGGGTCCCAGCAGACGGGCGTCGGCGGCTTTGCGCGCCCGGTGCGCCCAGCGGCGCAGCTGGTCGTCCTGTCCGGCCCAGACGCTGGAGAGCGTGGGGTGCTCGGCGCCGGCGTCGGTCAGCCTTCGGTTGCGCTCGGTCGCCGTGGCCACCAGCGCGGCTTCGTGTTCCGTGACGCCTGCGAGGCGGGTGCGGGCGGCGGCCAGGGCGTCCCGAGCAATGCGTAGTTCGCCGCTGGCCGTGCCTGGCGAGCACTCCGGGGGTTCGGCGTCCTGCAGGAGGCGGGCCAGGTTTTCTGCTTCGCGGACGCGGACGTCTGGGTTTCCGGTCCGCAGGAGCAGCCCGGGAGCGATCGCGGAGCAACGGCCTTCGACTTCGTCGACGGCCTTGTTGTTGGTGGAGGCCACGGCGGTCTTCCAACCGAGGTGAGCCGCGGTCTCCACGAGAGCGGTGACCAGCTGGCTCTTGCCCGTCCCGGCCGGTCCGGTTGCGACAGTTAGTCCGTTTCCGAGGACCGCACGGATGATCTCTTCCTGGCGCTCGTTGAGAGGCTGGACGGAGACGATCGGGCTGTTGCTGAGATCCTCCACGGGTTTCCGTCGGCGCCGGTTGTCGCGGTGGCGGTCGGAGATGAGGTCGGCCAGAGCGGTGTTCTCGATCTCGCTCGACCGGTCGGCGAGTTCACGCAGGTTGGCGACGAGGCCGACGGTCGCACGGTCGGCTCCTGAGGAAGTCAGCAGGAGCGCGCAGTTATGGGCACTGGGGCGTACTTCGGCGGTGACGCTGTCGCCTTGGAGGAGGAGGGGATCCAGCGGCTGTATCTCGTCGATGCCGAGGATCTTCAGGAGTTGGCGAATACTCTGGAGCATCTGGGCGGTGTTGCCGTGCTGCCAGTCGGGCTGCCACGAACTGGTGAGTTCGGTGATCTCGTGCGTCTCCAGGAACTCCTCGAGGACGCCGGGGTGCGGGATGGGTACACCAGCCGACTGTAGAATCCGCGAGCCGTGCTCGTCGGTGGTGAGTTCGAGCTGCTGGAGGAGCAGGGGCGCGAGTCGAGTGCTGTCCGCGGTGCCCTTCCTGCGAGCTCCGCCGGTGGCTGGCAAGGTGACGACGGGGTAGCCGTACCAGATTTCGGGGTCGCTGTCAGCGCTGCCGAGCGTGGTGCCGGGGAGCCGGCTGGGAGCCGGCATGGTCTGCCCGGCGCCGGACTGCAGGAGTTCCCGGCCGCGGCCGAGGATCTCGTACTTGTCCCTCTGGCTGCGGGTCGGCAGCCAGTCGGCGGCCGCTTCCTTGGACATGCACGAGAGGTAGAAATCGGTAAGCTGCGGCCACCGGGCGCTGCCCCTGGACTCGTCGGCCGCCCTGTGTAGAGCTTTGTCGGGGATCGACGGCGTGGTGTCCCCGGGCTGCGCTCCGTGGCCGGGCAGGGAGACGGGCGAGGCGACGCCGCGTGCCAGACGCAGGGTGCCGGTGGCTGCGAGCATGGAGCGAGTGGGCTGCTGGCCACCGGGAGCGCGCAGTTGCTGGGAGACGTAGGTGAAGAGGTCGTCGGTGGTGACCCAGTTCTTGTCGGTCATCCGCCCTGAGCGCAAGCCTTCGACGATCTCGCCCGTGAAACGGGAGGTGCCCAGCGTTGATCCCTCTGGGGCCTTCGCCGAAGCGCTCTGGCGTGCCCGGGAGGCAGTGATGACGTAGACACCGGAGGGCCTGAGTAGCACGCCTTCGGCGGGAGCCTTGAGCGGGCCGGCGGTGGTGCCCTTGGCGGACCAGGACTGGACGGCGGCGCCGCTGTCACAGCAGTCCAGCAGGACGACGCGGGCCGTGGCGCGGCATTCCTGAAGCTGCTGGTGGAGGAACTCGGCGGCGACGGCGGTGTGGGACAAGTCGTCGGGATCGCTGTCCTGGGTGATGAAGTACAACTGACCATCGGCGGCGGAGTACTGACCGTGACCGGTGAAGTACAGCAGGGCGGTGTCGGTGCTGGTCCGTTCGGACAGGAAATCCTCGACGACACGCATCATCTGTGCGGCGGTCGGCTCGGCCGCAATCGTGCACGGGTTGAACATGCCGATGTCGGTCCGCTCCAGGACGGCCTGCATGTAATGAAGGTCGGCTTGTACGGCCGGAAGATCCTGATAGTGGGGCGCGTCGTAGGCGCTGACGCCGATGAGAAGAGCGTGGCGATCGTTGTCCTGCATCTCCTAGCTGCCCTCGACCTCGCGCGGCGCGTCAGGGGCACAGAACGCCTTCACCACGTCGGCGTCTTCGCGCTGGGTACGCCCGTCGATTTCGAGGACGCTGCCATCAGCACGCTCGATCCGGAGACGGCGTGCGGGTACCCGGGATAGCCACAGCTGGATGGCAGCGATGCCGAGGCCGCTTCCCTCGAAGATCAGAGAGAGGATCTCGGAGGTGCTCGGGCCCTTGGAATCGGAGTCAGGCGTGCCGATGCGGGTCTGCCGTGTTTCGGTGGGCACACCGTCGCGAGTCAGGGCCCCTTGAAGAGACCGAAGGTCGCGCGCCTCCCGCAGCGGATCGTCGTCCAGGACGGTGACGGTCAGACGTGTGGCACCGAGCGGGCTGGCCATGACTCCCCCTTGAGACTGGCTCGTGGCTACTGATTCGATCTGCCTGATGACAATGCGTTTTGATGCGTACCCTACCGGTGTGCAGTCCATCTGCTGGGTCCGATTCGGTAATCTGTGGAACTCCTGGCCAGTGACTGGCGCATGTCTCTGGGCTCATTGCCGCTACGAGCTTGTGCGGCGTTCCGGCACGCGGTCCGCACCTTGGCCCGACCAGCAGATCTGACGCCGTGGTAGGTATGGGTTGACCGGACTCACCGACCGTTGGCTTGATAGGTCTTCCTCCACCGAGCACGATGACTCGGATCGCCTTGGCCAGCTCCGCTGACGTGGGTCAGCGACTCCAGGGTGGCGCCGTTGTTCCAGACGCCGAAGTGGTCGCGGTGGATGGCGATGATCCCGTTTTCCTGGGCGAAGGTCTCGGCGGGGCGGGTGAACCGGGTGGTGGTGACGAAGATGGCGATGTCGGCTTTGAAGTGCTGCTTGGCGCCCAGAAGGTCCCGGACTTCGCGGCTCGGGATGGAGGAGGTGGGCGCGTAGCGCTTGCACTGGATCACCATCTTGCGTCCGTCCGGAAGGCGGCCGAGCACGTCGGCTCCGTTGTCGCCGGCCCCGCCTACTCGCTGGACCTCGGAGCACCCGTCTCGGCGGCAGAGGTCGGCTACCAGCTCCTCGAACTCGGTGCCGGTCATCTTGTCCACATCGGCGAGCGTCCGGTGCCCGGCCCGCACCAGCTCCTCGGCCCGCCACTTCCGATCGCTGCGAAGGAGGCGGTCAGTGCGCCACAGCCGCCACCCCAGCGCGCCGACACCACTGATCCCGACCGTGCCGAGGAGGTACGGCCAGATCAGCGACCAGAAGGCCGCGAGGAGAAGCAGCAGTACACCGGCGCCAACGGCGGCTGCCTTCCACTGGCTGTTCCGGCGCCTCCGCGCGGATGAGCGACGTCCGCCTCGCTTGGCCATGCGGCCCCCTCCGAAGATCCCTGTCAGCAGTGTTAGGCACGGAGAGGGGCCGGGGGAAGACCGCCTCAGTCACCGGGTAGGACCGGCTCGCGACTCTTCGGCCCAGGGGGCGGCTCTGTGGGCTTCCTACGACTGGTCGTGATCGTCGGTGGCGAACTGGCCGTCAGATCTGTGAACGAGGCGCTCGGCGTGAGAGGCTGAGGGTGGCGGGCGCATTGTCCATGAGCCCACGAGCGAGCGCTGACCGGGCGACCTGATCAGGCTGTGCCAGTTCCGTGCCAGAACGGGCGGTGAAGGACGGTCAGTGGTGGTCGGAACCGGGCCCGCCACGAACCCACCTGATCGGGTATCGCCGCAGGTCAGAGGCCATTTTGGGCTCGAAAGGCCAAAGATTCCCAAGCTTATAGCGCGAGTTCGATTCTCGTCGCCCGCTCCAACGCTCAAGGCCCAGGTCAGGGAAATGATCCCCGATCTGGGCCTTTGCTGTTGGTGTGCTGCTTTCGGCCGTCGTGCCCCTCGGGCGCCCAACTGGTCAGGCGTGCCTGTTTCGAACTTCCGGGTGAGTTCCACATCCATGCCATGGCTCACCTGCCCCAGGGGGCAGGTGACTTGTCGGCGGTCGAAGTCGATGCGGACGTTGTCCCGTCGAAGCATTTGTTCCTGCGGGCGAAAGCCCGGGGCGGCCGTCGCGCGGGTGCCAGCCGACGACGTCCTCGTCGTGCCACAGCCCGTCCAGCCGGTCCCGCACCAACGTCGCCGTCGGCCCCTCGGGTTGCTCGCCCGAGCGATCTGCGCGGTCAGAGGGGGAGCTTGGTCACGGGAACGGGGGGCGAACGGGCAGCGCACACCTCGTCGGCCGGGTCGGCCCGAGCCGCAGCCGCGAGCCTGCCTGCTGATCATGCTGCTCGCCCGGGATTTCGAGGATCCCCGACGGGGGCGAGCTGAACCGGTGAGTGGTCGGGAGCGTCGGCTCAGTGGGTGGGCGGGGTCCAGTCGGCGGGCAGGCCGGACTGGGTGAGGACGGAGTTGAGGCTGTAGTAGTCCTGGTCGGAGGCGATCCGGTGGTGCTCGCCGAGGTCGAGGAGGGTGGCCATCGGCACGGCGAACGGCTTGGGCGCACCCTTGAGGTGGCCGGAGTAGACGGCTTCGACGGTGATGTGGGAACCGTCCTGGTGGGTGGCCTTCACCGTGACGTGGACGTCGTCGATGAGGCTGTCGGTGCGGGCCTTCCACCCCGCGATCTCCTGGCGGCCGTGGAATGTGACGCCCACGCCCTGGTCGGTGTAGGTGCTGTCCGCGGTGAACAGGGTGCCGAGCGCCTGGGAGTCGGCGCCGTTCCATGCGGCGGCCCATGCGGCGACGGCCTTCGGCAGGCTCTGTGCGGCGGGCTGTGCGGCAGCGGCGGTGGCGCCGAGTACGGCGCAGGCGGCCGTGGCGCTGATCAGTGCGGTCAGGGTGCGGCGCGGGCTGGACTTCATGGTGGGGCTCCTTCAGGTAGTGGTGGGTCTATAGGTGGGTCCGTGAGATGGGCGCGCGTCAGGGGGTCAGGACGACCTTGCCGGAGACGGTGCCCGACTCGGCCAGGCGCAGGGCCTCGGCGGCCTCGGCGAGCGGCAGTTGGGCGGCGATGCGGGCGGTGACCTCGCCGCGGCGGACGGCGGCGAAGACCTCGGTGAGGTCGGCGCGCAGCCGGGCCCGGAAGCGGTCCTTGTTCAGCGCGCGGCCGGCCCAGATGTTGTAGAAGTGGGCGCGGCGTCCGTTGGGCAGGGTGTTCCAGAGCCAGGTACGGGCGAGGATCTTCAGGACGGGCCACTGCTTGGAGCCGGAGTCGTCGCGGGTGGAGGCGCTGCCGTAGGAGATGAGGGTGCCGCCGGGGGCGAGCAGGTGCCAGGAGTCGACGACGCTCCGGCCGCCGACGTGGTCGAAGACGGCGTCCACTCCGCCGGGTGCCAGTTCGCGGACCTGGGCGGGCACGTCACCGGCTCGGTAGTCGACCGGGAGGACGCCCAGGTCCCGCAGGGCGTCGTGGTGCCGGGCGGAGGCCGTGCCGATCACCTTCACGCCCGCCGCGCGGGCGAGTTGGACCAGGACCGAGCCGACGCCGCCGCCGGCGCCGTGCACCAGGACGGTCTGTCCGGCGCACACCCGGGCCTTGCGGTGCAGCATCTGCCAGGCCGTGATGCCGTTGACCACGACGGTCTCGGCCTCCGCCGCCGTGAGGCTCTCCGGGACTCGGACCGCGTCGTCGGCGTCGACGACGACGTGGCTGGCCCACCCGCCGACCTTCACCAGCGCGGCCACCCGCCGCCCGGCCAAGGCCGGGTCGACACCCGCGCCGGTGGCCAGCACCCGGCCGACCAGGTCGTAGCCGGGCACGAATGGGAAGGCCGGCTGGTCGTAGTACCGCCCGCGGCGCATCTGCTGCTCGGCGAACGAGACGCCGGTCGCCTCCATGGCGACCACGATCTGCCCCCGGCCCGCCTCCGGAACGGCGCTCTCGCGGATCTCCAGGCCCTCCGGCGCCACGATGCCCGGCAGGACGACCTCGATGCGACGTTCGGTGCTCATGATCGCCTCTTTCTCGTAGATGCTTTCGTGTTCGTTAGAAGTTATAGCGCTATCGGAATGTGAGAGTCAAGAGCGATAGTGATAGCCTCTAGCTAACAGTGGCTGGAGAGAGGAAGGCGGGTCATGGGCGAACCGGGTACGAGGACACCGAGGGGGCGCTACCGGGCGCAGGTGCAGGAGGAGATCAAGCAGCACGCCTGGGGGCAGATCGCCACCGCAGGGGCCTCCGCGTTGTCCCTCAACGCCATCGCCAAGCAGATGGGCATGAGCGGGCCGGCCCTCTACCGGTACTTCGCCAACCGCGACCAGCTGATCACCGAGCTCGTCAAGGACGCCTACCGCAGCCTGGCCGACACCTTCGCCGCCCGCACCGAGGCCGGCACCGACCTCGAAGGCCTGGCGCAGGCGCTGCGCCGGTGGGCCCTGGACGATCCCCAGCGGTACTTCCTCGTCTACGGCACTCCCGTGCCCGGGTACGAAGCGCCCGAGGACACCACGCGCATCGCCGCCGAGATCATGGCGCACCTCCTCGACGCCTGCGCCGCCGGGCAGCCGCCCGCCACGCCGCGCCCGCTCGACAGCCACCTCGCCGAGAACCGGGCCTGGGCCGGAGAACACCCGGCCCCGTCATCGGTGCTCCGCCGGGCCCTCACCTTCTGGACCCGCCTGCACGGCGTCCTCTCGCTCGAACTCGCCGGGCACTTCACCGGCATGGGATTCGACCCTGCTGAGCTCTACATCGACGAGGTGCGAGCGCTCGGGGCCAGTGGGGCTGACGCCGCGCTGCTGGCAGAGGAGAAGTAGCACCACGCCGGCGCCGACGGCGGCCGCCTTCGGAAGACGGCCTCATTCGCCTGGGAGGACCGGCTTGCGGCTCGTCGCCCCGGGAGGCGCTCTATGGGCTACCTACGACTGGTCGTGACCGTCGAGGGCGGTCGAGCCGTCAGCTCGGTGAATGCGACGCTCGGCGCGAGTCCGATTCTCGTCGCCCGCTCCATATGTAAAGGCCCAGCTGAGGGGCGTGATCCCCGAGCTGGGCCTTTTGCGTTTTGCTGGATCGGCACAATGGGCGGATGGACTTCGAGGGGGATCGCCCGGTTGCGCCGCGGTTGCTGTTGGTCGAGCGTGTCGAGTGGTTTCGGTTGGAACGGCCGGCCTTGATCGGGGCCGGCTGGCGGTTCTGGGTGGAGGGGCGGGTTCTGGTGGTCGAGGGGCCCGGGGGTGGGCAGTGCAGGTATGCCGGGGAGACCTGTCGATAGAGCCTGCGGTGGCCGTGCCGGTGGGGGCAACGGGGGTTCGGGTGTGGTGGGTTGGGGCGGGTCGGTCAGGCCGGGGTGGGGGTGAGGGGGGTGACGGCGCGTAGGGCCAGGTGGGTGCGGGTGAGGGCGGGTTTGCCGCAGCTGGGGGCGGTGGGCCGGGGGGCGGGGTGCTCGTCGACGTCCACCTGCCAGTGGCGGCCGTCGCGGTGGGCGACGGTGACCCGGGTGGTGTCCGGCCGTGCGGGCGCGCAGGAGAGCACGGTGAGGGCGTCGGCGTCGTACTCGTCGGCGTGGGTGCGGACGGCGGCCTCGGCGAGCTGGCCGGCGGGGGTCCAGGTCGAGCGGCCCCGGTAGCCGTCGATCGACACCTGCCCCTGCTCGGCCGCGCGGAGTGCCGCCAGTGCGGACGCCTCGTTCAGTGCGCCGTGCACCAGCCCGTACGGGAGCAGCAGCGTGGTGGGGGCGAACCGGTGACCGCCGAGGTGGGTGCACTCCCAGACCTCGGCGGTCGGTGCGTCCGCCGTCAGTGCAGCGGCGAGCGCGCGCCCGTCGATGGCGCAGCACCGATCCCGCCGGCCGTGCGCGCACACCAGCAACACCGTGCCGGGGTCCGGTTCGCCGAGCGGGCCCGGGGTCGGCCCGCGCAGTGCGGCGAGGTCCAGTTCCAGCAGCTGTTCGGGGTCGGTGAAGCGGATCCGGGTCAGCCAGCCGGCGCCGGGTGCGGTCGAGGCCAGCAGGGCGGTGCGGTGTGCCGCCGGTGCGCCGCCGGCTCGGCCGGGCCGGCGGATCAGCACCACCCGGGCGCCGAACTGTGCGGCCCGGCGCAGCAGTTCGGTGGGCAGACCGGGGACTTGCTTGGGCGCCACCGGGCCCCATGGCCCGGGGTGTTCGACGGCGATCCAGGCGGCGGCGGTGGGTGCCGTGCCGATGAGCGGTTCGGCGGCCGCGCGGGCCTGGAGCGAACAGCGCTCGGTCGGCGGTTCCGACGTCACCGCTGCTCCTGGTGGAAGCAGCAGCCGACGGCCGCGCCGTTGCCCATGCTGACCACGCCGACCTCCGGGTCGGCGGTGCCGCGCACCATGGCGCCGCCGAAGCCGTCGGTTCCGGTGGCAGCGGCGTCGACGAGGAAGACCCCCCAGTTGAGGACGAGGTCGCGGATCTGCGGACGGTCCAGGGCGGGGAACGGCTCGGCGAGCGGCCGGACCCGCTGCTGGAGGACGAACGGGCCGTCCAGGGCGTCGGACAGCCGGGCCGACCACTCCTGCGGGGAGACGGTCCAGCCCGGCACGACGCCGATGCCGCCGTGCATCAGGGTGGGCTTCAGTACGAGGTCGTCCTGGTGCTGCTCGGCGTGCCGGAGCAGGTCCACCTGCTCGCCGCCCGGGGCGGTGGCGGTGCGGCGGACATGGCGGGTCCAGGGCAGGAAGCGGTCGATGAAGTCGAGTTCGGCGGTGGTGAACGAAGCCCGGTGGCGGTCGTCGGAGAGCAGCGCCAGCGTCCCCTTGTTGCCGTAGAGCTCGGAGTCCATCGGGGCGAACAGCGCGACCGTGCCGCGCTCCGCCGCTGCCAGCACCGGTTCGACCAGCGCGGGGGCGTCCGGTCCGTCGATCAGGTCCTCGATCAGGAAGAAGCGGTACACGATGTCGACCGGGCGGCCGTGGATCTCCAGCCGGCCGCCCCGCTCGTGCAGTTCACCGACGTGGCAGGGCACCGCGTCGACACCCATGTCGGCCATCAGGTCGGCCATGAACCTCAGCCGGGGTTCCAGGGTTTCGTAGCTGCTGGGCCAGTCGGCGAGGGCGACCACCGGGCGCTCCGCGGTCACCTGCGGGCAGGCGGCGAGCATGGTGGCGACGAAGCCGCGCAGGGTGTCGGTGAAGGAGAGCTGCTCCTCGTCCGCGAAGTCCTGGAGCTCGGGCCGGGTGAGCATGGCGCGGTTGAGCTCGGCGTTCTCGAAGCCGCCGAGGGCGCTGCCCATGTTGAACTCCAGCAGCCGGAATCCCGTCCGGGTGCGGTAGAGGTCGGCGCGGGCGATCCTGACGGGCGCGGGGCCGGAGCTCCGCCCGACCGCCGCGACCTGGGCCGGGGCCATGCCGACCGCGCGGGCCAGGTCGGACCGGCTGCCGTCGAACAGCCGCTCGGGCAGTGAGGCGAGCAGGTCGTGGAGCAGGTTGAGGTCGGTCGCGAGCTGCGTGCGGTCGGCCGCGTCGAGGAAGACCGGGCGGGGCAGGAAGCGGTCGCCGTAGGCGGTGGTGAGCAGCTGGGAGCGACGCGATGCCTCCACCAGCACCGGTGGCGGGGTGCCCAGTTCGGAGAGCCGGGCCAGGTAGCGCTCGGCGTGGGTGCCGGTGGGGCGGTGGCCGGCCTGGGCCTCGGGCAGCGGGCTGCGGGTCTCAACAGACATGGCGGTGGTTGCTCCAGTGTGCAGGGCTGGGAACGGGGTGCGGGTGGGGATCTGGGTGCGGGGCGGGGAACGCGGGTCGTGACGCGGTGGTCAGGGTGACGTGAGCGGCGGGGGTGACAGGGGTGCGACGTCGGCCCGTACCCGCCGGGCGGCGGTGTCGGCCGCGGCCGTGCAGGAGGCGGCGTCGGGGCCGGTGACGACGAGCGCGGCCAGCCGGGGCAGCAGCCCGCGCGGAGGCAGCAGCAGCTGGTCGCCGGGCGCGGCGAGGGCGAAGGCGGCCTCCACCCCGGGAGTGCGCGTGGCCGCGGTGAGGTCGAGGGAACGGACGACCCCGTCGTGCTCGGGGTAGACGAACCTGATCTCCGCACACCGGTCCTGCGTCGCCGTCAGGTCGGGGGTGCGGCCCAGCGCGACCTCGGCCGCCGCGGCGACCAGGTCGATCCCGGTGGCGAGGTGGCCCAGCCGCGGGATGAGGTCGCCGCCGAGCCGGCCGTTCAGTTCGACCAGCCGCGGGCCGTCCGGGGTGAGCCGGAGTTCGGCGTGGGTGACACCGGTCTCGACTCCCAGCGCGGCATGCGCCCGGGTCACGGCGTCCACGACCGCGTCCGCCCAGGGTTCGTGCCGCCACGGGGAGACCAGGTGACCGACCTCCTCGAAGTACGGGGCGAAGCCCAAGCGCTTGCGGGCGACGTTCACACACCTCACGGCGCCACCGACGACCACGCTGTCGACACTGATCTCGGGGCCCCGCAGGAACTCCTCGATGATCACGCCCTCCCGCGCGTCGAGGCCGGGGAAGCTGGCCTGACCGGCGCGGGCGAACGCCTCGGCCAGCTCGGCCGGGTCCGCGGCCAGGGCGACCCCCAGGCTCCCGGCCAGCGAGCGGGGCTTGACCACGACGGGGTAGCCGATCGCGGCAGCCGCCGCCCGGGCCTGCGCGAGGTTGCGGACATGCCGGTACCGGGCGGAGGGCACTCCCGCCGCGGACAGCAGCCGCCGGGTCGCCAGCTTGTCGCGGCAGTTGGCGGCGGCGAGGGCCGACAGGTGCGGCGCCCCGAGGAGTTCGGCGGCTCGGGCGGTGACCTCCAGCGCCGTCTCGTCCCAGGTGAGCACGCCGGACGGGCCCGGAGCGGTGCCCAGCCACGCGTCGGCCGCCCGGGCGAGGGCCTGCGGATCGCGCGTGTCGATCTGGCGGGACTCGCGCAGGTGGGCGCGCTGCCAGTCGGCCTCGGCGGAGTGCAGCAGCAGGACGTCGGCCCGCCGGGCGAGCGAGGCGAAGGCGTACTCGCGGTACGGCCGGCCGCCGCTGCCGACCACGACGAGGCGGGGTCGGGCGGCCGGGTCCAGCGGGACGCAGTCGAGCCTGAACCGCTCGGCGGTGGCCCGCACCGCCGCCTCCACCTCGGCGCTGCTGCGGCCACGGAAGCGGAACCGGGCCCCGACGTGTTCATAGCCCCCCGCCGCCGCGACGATCCGCCCGGGCGCGGGCAGCACCTCGGCGTACGGGCCGGCGGGGAGCCCGAGCTGGGTGGGGGCGGAGCGTACCCGGGCCGGGCGGGTGGCCGGCGCCGGCACCAGGAGCCAGCCGCCGACCTCGCCGGGTCGTTCGGCGACGGTGCCCGCGGGCGGCGCCGCCGCCTCGGCTGCCCGGGGCAGCCCGGGCAGGCCGTCCAGCTGGAGGGCGCACGCGTGCGCCATCAGGTCCGTGCCGTGCACCTCGCGCCAGAGG
Organism: Kitasatospora sp. NPDC050543; assembly: GCF_044457565.1. Classification (NCBI taxonomy): domain Bacteria; kingdom Bacillati; phylum Actinomycetota; class Actinomycetes; order Kitasatosporales; family Streptomycetaceae; genus Kitasatospora; species Kitasatospora sp. NPDC050543. The sequence continues at coordinate 121,687 of NZ_JBITGZ010000006.1, forward strand.
AACGGGATCTCCGCGCCGCCGGTGCGTGCCGCCACCTCCAGGAAGACCAGCTCCGGTTCACGGCCTTCGCGCTCGTGCAGGAAGACTTCGAGGTGGAACACCCAGGGCCCGTCGGACATGGCCCGGGCCACCCGGTCGGTGAAGGCGCCGATCCGCTCGCCGAGGGCGTCGTCGTCGATCTCCACCGAGCCCAGCGTGCTTCCCCCGGTGAACTCCAGGCAGGTGCTCAGGTACCGCGAGGCCCGCCACGGGCCGAGGGCCGAGCCGGTCGCGACCCCGTCCACGTGCAGCACCGGGTGCGGGAGGTAGGGCTGGACCAGCATGGGCACGCCCGGCGGGAACACGTAGTGGTCCAGGTCCGCCGGCGAGTCCAGCCTGCTGACATGGGCGCTGGCGAACCCCGAACGGGGCTTGAGGATCAGTGGCCAGCCGTGCTGCGCGGCGAACTCGCGCACCGCGGCGTGGTCGGACGCCGCTCCGGTGGCCGGTACGGGGATGCCGGCGGCGGCCACCCGCCGGGCCATCGCCAGCTTGTCGCGGAACGGCCGCAGGTCGTCCGGCCGCTGACCGGGCAGGCCGAGCTCCACCCGCAGCTGCGCCGCCGCGTCGAGGTCGCCCTCGTGCAGGGCGACCAGCCGGGCGGGCGCGCCGTGCTCGCGGATCAGAGCGGCGGTCGCGGCGCGCAGCTGTGCCAGGTCGTCGGTGGTCTCCACCAGGGCGTGCCCGGCGGCCTTCGCCGGGACCGCCCGGTGTCCGCGACGGGTCGTCACGTAGGAGACGGTGAACGCGGCGTGGTCGAGGTAGGCCGCGTAGTCCGCGTAGCCGTCGGACCACCGGTTGATGACGATCACATGCTCGGTCACGGCTGCACCACGTCCTCGGGGGTGGAATCCGCCGGGCGGGAGAGCCCGTGGGAGAGCCCGTGAGAGAGCTCGGGGGCTAGCCCGGCGGAGAGCCCGGGGAGGCGCTCGCGGCCGAGCCCGAGGAAGCCGTGCAGCGCCCGCCGGCAGGCTTCGAGCGAGGCCCGGTCGACGACCTCGTACGGGCTGTGCGCCAGCTCGGGATCGCCCGGACCGAAGTTGACGGCCGGGATGCCGTGGCCGGCGAACCGTCCCACGTCGGTCCAGCCGAGCTTGGGGCGTACCGCGAGACCGGCCGGGTCGCGCAGCCGGCGCAGCAGCGGGTGGCCCAGCTCGGGCCGGGCCGGAGGGGAGGACAGCAGCGTACGGACCGCGGACGCCTCGGGGGCCAGGGCGGTGATCTCGGCGGTGGCCTGCTCGGTGCTGGTGCCGGGCGCGTGGCGGTAGTTGACGCGGATCACGCAGCGGTCCGGGACGACGTTGCCCTGCACGCCCCCCTCGACCTTCACCACCGAGAACGCCTGGCGGTAGGAGAGGCCGTCGATCAGCTGCGGCTGCGGCTGGAACGCCACGAGCCGGCCGAGCGACTCGGTGGCCAGGTGGATGGCGTTCTGCCCGCGCCAGGGGCGCGCGGTGTGGGCCCGGGCGCCGGAGAATTCGAGCTCCAACACCAGGTTGCCCTGGCAGCCGGCCTCCAGCAGGCCGCCGGTGGGTTCGAGCACGACGGCGAAGTCTCCGGCCATCAGCTCGCGGTGGTCGGCGAACAGGGTGTTCATCCCGCTCCGCCGGGAGCCGACCTCCTCCTGGTCGTAGAAGACGAACGTGCAGTCGCTGCGGCTGCGGTGCGCCTCCTCGGCGAGCAGCAGCATCAGGGCGATCCCGCCCTTCATGTCCACCGCGCCGAGCCCGTGGACCTCGTCCGCCGTGGCGCGGCGCAGGGGGTGCGCGGCGTCAGGCGCGAGCGGGACGGTGTCGAGGTGGCCGGCCAGCAGGACCCGCTGCGCCGCGCCGGCCTCGGTGCGGGCCACCACGTTGTTGCCGATGCGGTGGATCTTCAGGTGCGGCGCGCGCAGGCGCAGCCGCTGCTCGACCAGGTCGGCCAGCAGGCGCTCGTTGCCGCTGACCGACTCCGTCGCGACCAGGTGCCTGGTCAGGGTGAGCGGATCGGTCGCGGTGATCACACCGGAGGTGGCGTCCGTGGCGTCCGTGGGGTCCGGGACGTCCGGGGCGTTCGGGGCGTCCGGGACGGTGGCGGGGGCACCGGCGGTGCCGGCCGGTTCGGGTGTGCTGGTCATGCCTGGCCCTTCGCTGCCGTGGTGGACCGGGGGTCGAGAAGGTCGTCGGCTCCGGCGGTGGCCGGGTCGGCGATGGCGGCGGGCGCCTCGGTGGCGGTGGCAGAGGCTCCGGCGGGGGCGGGAGCCCCCGCGGTGGCCGGGTCCGCGGTGGTGATCCAGCGGCTCCGGGCGCCCGCGATCATCCGCAGCCCGACCAGCGTCATGACCACCGCGCCGAGGGCGTACACCGTCGGAGTGCCGTACGAGTGCGCGAGCGCCCCCGCGAGGCTGGCGCCGACCGGGATGCACCCCCAGGCGACCAGCCGGTACACGCTGTTGACCCGGCCCTGCAGGCCGTCCGGGATGAGCGTCTGGCGCAGGGCGACGACGACGATGTCCCAGCCGCACGACGCCGCTGCGCCCAGCGCCAGCGCGGCTCCCGCCAGCCAGGCCGATTCGGCCTGCCAGAGCACCAGGTTGACGATGATCTGGGCGCCCGCGACGGCGACCAGCGCCCACTCCCGGCCGATCCGGCGCACCAGCAGCGGCGCCGCCCGCGAGGCGAGGACGGCTCCCACCGCCTCGCACGCGAGCAGGACGCCGAAGCCGCGGTTGCCCAGGCCCAGCCGGTCGTGGGCGTACACGACCAGGACGGCCATCGCGCCGGCCCCGACGAGGTTGGTCAGGCCGGCGCCCAGCGCGAGGTTGCGCAGCAGCCGGTGCCGCGCGAGCCACTTCACGCCGGTGGCCATGTCCGCGCCGAGACCGCTGAGCAGGCGCGGGCGCTCGCCGCCGGCCCCACCCGGGCTCGGCACGGCCGGGGGCCGGGCGATCCGCAGACCGAACAGCATCACCGCCGAGAGCGCGAAGGTCAGTGCGTCGATACCGAACGGCAGGGTGGGCGCGAGGGCGAACAGCGCGGCCCCGCCGAGCGGGCCGACGAACTGGTTGGCCGCGGTCTGCGCGCCGATCAGCCGCCCGTTCGCCTCCACCAGCGACTCCCGCGGTACCACCGCGGGGACCAGGGACTGCGAGGCGTTGCGGAAGAAGGTCTCGCAGGTGCCGATGGCGAAGAAGCAGGCGTAGAGCGCCCACAGGCCGGCGTGTCCCAGCAGGAGCAGCAGGGTGAACGCCCCCACCAGGGCCGCCCGGAAGAGGTCGACCCAGGCCATCGCCCGGCGCCGGTCCACCCGGTCCACCAGCACGCCGGCCGGGATCCCGAAGAGTACGTAGGGCAGGGTCAGGGCGATGCTCACGCCGGCGATCAGCCGGGGGTCGTCGGTCAGCGCGGCGGCCATCAGCGGGGCGGCCGTGACGGCGAGCCCGTCCCCGATGGCGGAGGCGGTGGCGCCGGTCCACAGCTTGCCGAACTCCCGCCCGAGGCCGGCCCGGTCCGACCCGGCGGGGCGGCCCGACCGGACCGGACCTGGGGAGGGTGCGGTCATCGCTGCGCCGATCGCCGGAACGCGACCTTGTTGTAGCCGGCCCGGGAGCGCGCCTCGCGCAGCGGCACTCCGGCCAGCATCATCGTCAGTACCTGCTCCTCCATGACCGTGATCTGCTCGGCCGTGGCGGCGACGTCCGCCGCCACCGCCGACGGGACGACCACGACCCCGGACGCGTCGGCGCACACCAGGTCGCCGGGGTGGACGGTGGTGCCGCAGACCTCGACCGGCACCTGTACCGCCGCCAGCCGGACCCGGTTCTTGCCCGACTTCATGTAGCCGCCGCGGGCCCAGAGCGGGTAACCGCAGGCGGCGCTCTCGTCCAGATCCCGGCAGACTCCGTCGATCACGGTGCCGGCGAGGCCCCGTCCGGCCGCGAAGCGGGACAGCAGACCGCCCCACACCGTGCAGTGCAGGCGCCCGGCGTTGGCGATGACCACCACCGAGCCGGCCGGTACGTCGTCGATGAACTCCGCCGCCGGGGCCGGGTCTCCGGGCTCCACCTCGACGAACTGCAGGGTGAAGGCGGGACCGCTGACGGAGCGCTCCACCGTCACCGGGCGCAGGCCCTGCAGGCCACCGTCGATGCCGAGCAGGTCGAGGGCGTCGCTGGTCGCTCCGGTGCCGAAGCGGGCGAGCAGCCGGGACGGATCGGTGGGGTTCATGCCTGCTCTCCGGAGGTCGGGCCTGAAGGGGTGCGCCCTGAGGGCGCGGGAGCCGACGGTGTCGGGCCCGCGGGGGTGGGGCGGGCCCCGCCCAGCACCCGGACGGCGAGCTTCTGCCCGCCGGCGAACACGTTGACCTTGGCGTTCAGGCTGGCCTTCGAGCCGAAGCCCACCACCCGGCCGTCGAACACGAAGGTGTCCAGGCTCACCGGCATCGGCACCAGCCCGGTGCCGTCCTCGCGGAGCACGGGGTAGCTGGTCGGCCGGACGTACCGCTGCACCAGGTGGTGCTCGGCGCAGCCGCGCTCGACCGCCTCCTCCCACGTGCGGCGGTCGACCGCATGGCCGATGGTCACCCCGTCACCGCGGATGTCGTACTGCTCCTTGAGGACGTAGGAGTTCTGCCGGGCCAGCAGCTCCTCGCGCAGCGTCACCTCGCCGCCCTCGCGCTCGCCGCCGCCCTCGCCGCCCGGGCGTTCGGCCAGGGCGGTGGGCGACAGCCGGCGCGACCAGGGCGCCAGCTCCCGGGAGAGTTCGCGTTCCGCCGGGGTGAAGAGGTCGGCCAGCGCCGGCTCCTGCGGCAGGGCCATGGTGAGCTTGTTCTCCGCCACGTAGCGGGCCGAGAACGGGTTGACGTGCAGCAGCCCGCAGCGGCCGACCGCCGCGGCCCAGCGCGGGGCGAGCTCGGGGTCGGCGTCCAGCAGGTCCTGCCAGGCGGCGTTGTTGATCTTGTTCCAGCAGAGGTCGGGCACCCCGCGGCCGACCTCGACGGCACCGTCCCGAAAGCGCAGCGCCCTGGGGTCGGCCAGCCAGGCGTCGACCCCGCGGGTGCGCAGCTGCGCGACCAGCTCCTCGCTCTCCCGGTTGGCCCGGCCCTCGATCTGCAGCACGCAGACGCGGACCGGGCCGGGGCCGGTGGGCCGCGGCAGGTAGCCGAGGAGCAGGTCGGGGAACTCCTGACCGGACGCGAAGGCGGGCTCGGTCAGCTGCGCGCGGTAGCCCAGGGCCAGGCTGTCGGCGATGCCGTCGACGGCACGGTTGAGCCGCGGGGTGAACAGGGTGCCCGCCGGGGCGTCGGCGTTGTTCTCCAGGATCCGCAGCTTCTCGCTGCCCTGCTCCAGGTAGCCGTCGAGCCGGCAGACCCGCACCGCGCGGGAGCCGCCGGAGTCGGCGTCCGCGAGTATCGCCGCGTCGCCGCGCAGCCCGTAGTAGTCCCGCACCCGCGGCTCCGCGCGGTGCAGGCGGACCACCTTCTCCAGCAGCTCGACGTACTCCTCCAGGCGCCGGACGACCGGCGTGACCTGCTCGGCGTCGATCAGCAGCGGCAGCGGTGAGAGCGGGAAGTCGCGGTTGCGGAACACGGGCAGGCCCGGATCCGCGCCGGTCCTGGTGGTCAGGGCCGGGTCGGCCAGCAGCAGGGCGGCGTCCGTGGCGGCCGCCTTCCAGGAGATCACTGCGGTACCACTGATCCTTCCGGTTCGGGGCGCGCCGGGAGGCTGCGGACCTCCCGGAAGTAGGCGGCTGTCAGGGAGCGCGTCACCGGGCGGGTCTCCCAGCTGGTGCACTCACTCCCGTCGAACGAGCGGATCGGGGCGAACTCGATCCCGGTGCCGCAGAGGAACGCCTCCTGCGCGGCGGCCGTCTCGGCGGTCTCGACGGGTCGCTCGGACACCGGGATCCCCAGGGTCCGCGCCCGGTCGAGCACCCACTGCCGGGTGATGCTGGGCAGCACGTCCTCGTCCAGCGACGGGGTGACCAGCTCGCCGTCCAGCACCAGGAAGACGGCCGCGGTCGGCGCCTCCGCCAGCCGGCCCGCCCGGTTGACCAGCACGCAGCCGTCGAAGCCCGCCTCCAGCGCGGCGATCTGGGCCAGTCGCGGGCCGGCGTAGTTGGAGATGTTCTTGGCGGCCGGCGGGAACACCCGGGCGTCGGCGCGCTCCTGGCCGCTGACCGTGAGCGCCATCCCGATGTCCGAGGCGAGCCAGCGCTTGCGGCCCATGGCCGCGGCGGTGACGGTCAGCTGCGGGATGATCGCGTCGGTCAGGCCGCCCGGGTTGGCGGCGTTGACCGCGATGCGCAGATACGCGTCGTCGGTGATCTCGTTGCGCCGGACCAGCTCGTCGACGATCTCCGGCAGCCGGGCGAGACCGGGGTCGGGGACCATGGTCATGGCCAGCGAGCGCCGCAGCCGGTCGATGTGATCGGGGAGCAGGAAGGGGAGCGAGGGGCCGCCCCCCGACTGCCGGTACGCGCGGACGCCCTCGAACAGGGACACCCCGTACCTGGCCGTGATGCTGGACGTGTGCAGGACAGCGCCCTCCCACGTCGTCCACCCACCAGCGTGGTGGACGACGGGGAAGGATGCCAGCGGACGGATCACTGCTCGCCCTGGTAGCGGAACACCGGCTCGGACGGGTCGTAGTAGTCCCGCATCAGAGCGTCGAAGTGACGGTGGCGCAGCTCGATCGAGTGGGCCAGCGAGGTGCGCGCCAGGTCCCTGAGCTCCGGCGTGGTGCAGAACTCGCGCAGGATGGTGCGCACCGCCGCGGAGTGCTCGTCCTCCAGCTCGCTGACCGCCGCCTCGCTCGCGTCGGAGGACGCGTGGTGGACGAAGAAGTCGTAGCCCCAGTCCGGCAGGAGGTACTCGTCGCGCATCACCTTGAGCATGCTCTCGCCGGCCGCGTTGACGATCGGCGGCTGGCCCTCCATCAGCAGCAGCACGCCCGCGGCGCCCGCGGTGAAGTGCAGGTCGCTGTTGCACAGCCGCAGGTTGTTGTCGTGCAGCTCCTGGGTCTCCGGCAGGAACGGGGTGTTCTCCAGCTCCTCGCGGGTGACGCCCACGGAGCGCGCGAAGTCGGCGAACGACTCCACGTGCCGGCGGGAGTCGGAGAGCCGGCCGGTCTCCTCCTCGAACGCGTTCTCCACGAAGAGCACGCGCATGCGGTGGTCCTCCAGGCGGTGCGCGACGCCGAGGAGGTGACGCACCCACAGGTTCTTGATCGGCCAGCGGTGGATGGCGAAGCCCTGGAGCAGGCGCTGGGTGGCCTTGCCGCCGAGGATGGTCTGGTACAGCGGGCTGGTCATCTTGCGACGCTCGGCGATCATTGCGTCGAGTTCGTCGATGAATTCCTGGTTGCTCATCTACGGATCCGCTTTCAGGTAAGGGACTTGAGAGATACGTGGGAAGGTTCCGAGGCCCGGTCGAACAGCGAGATCAGGTCGCCGCCGGCCGAGTCCCGGGCCGACGCCGCGATGGCGTCGAGATTGTGGTCGAGCAGCCCGTGCACCACCGAGGACGCGCGGGCGGCCGAGTCGGTGGTCAGCCAGCCCTGTACGACCGCCGCCGTGGCCCGCGTGAGCGGTTGCAGGCGCAGCGGCAGGCCGTGGTGGAGCTTGAGGTAGGGGGCGATCAGCTCGGCCACGAGATTGCCGCCGCCCTTGCCGATGCCGCCCATCGAGGCGTCCAGGTACCGGGCGCCGGCCCGCAGCGCGGCCAGGCTGTTGGCGAACGCCAGGCTCAGCCCGTCATGGGCGTGGAACCCGACCGGCATCGGCGCCGCCCGCACGCACCGGCCGATCAGCTCGGCGACCTGCTCGGGGAAGAGACTGCTGTTGGAGTCGGCGATGTAGAGCGCGCTGACCCCGCTGCCGGCCACGGCCGCGACCATGCGCTCCAGCTCGGCGTCCGGGAGTTCGCTGACCCTGATGATGTTGAGGCAGGACTCCAGGCCCACGGCCCGGGCCTCGCGGACCAACTCCAGAGCCTGGGGCAGGTTGTCCGGCCGTACCGGCAGCCGGAGCATGCCGACGCCCAGCCCGGGGAGGCGGCCGACGTCCGCGGCGGTCACCTGACCGGGGTGCGCCATCACGGCCATCCGGGTGCCGGTCAGGCACGCGGCCAGCCGCTTCAGGTACCCGTCGGGGCACCAGGAGGACGGCGGGCGCAGCGCGTCCCCGGTCGCGGGCCGGTAGTAGCCGACCTCGGTCCAGTGCAGACCGCCCTCGTCGGCGGCCCGCACCACCGACTCCGCCTCCTCCGGGGTCCACGCGTGTCCGTTGGCGTAGCCGCCGTCGCGCAGTGTTACGTCGAGAAGGGTGATTCCGAAATCAGCGGAATGCGGTAATTCCGCTGCCAGAGAATGCTTGCCTGCCATATCAGGACTCCTCTGTCGCACCGCGGTGGGGGAAGGTGGCCCCCTTGTCGCCAGGGATCAAGGGATCGGTGGGGCTGCCGGAACTCGGAGGCTCTCGGCAGGCTGTGACCTGCGCAAGGACGCGATTCATCGTGCCCCAGGTCACTGGGGGAGCGTCAGCGGCCTATGGGATCATCTATTGGACTGTCCGGAACGCGCCAAGGGGGCAGAGCGTGTCAGACATACTCCAAAGGGCCCGAACCGGCGAGGCTTACCTCGCGGACGGGGACCGCCGGTTGTACGAGTACGTAGTGGAGAGCGGCCGCCGGGGGGTGAGCGCGATCGCGGCCGGCCTCGCGATCTCCCGTACGGAGGCCCAGGATTCGATCCGTCGTCTGGCGGCGCTGCGGCTCCTGAACGAGGACGGGTCCGGCCCGGAACTCGCCGTCACGGCCGTGAGCCCGGACTCCGCGGCGTTACTCGTCGCGATGCCGATCGAGAACAGGTTGCGGCAGCAGATGGAGGAGGTCGAGCGGCTGCGGCACGAGATCGAGGCGCTCCAGCCGCTCTTCGAGCACCGCGCCAAGCGCGGGCGGGAGAGCGAGGGGCTCCAGGTCCTGCCCGAACTCGACGACGTGCTGGCCATGCTGGAGCAGCAGGCGGCGGCCTGCCGCGAGGAGGTGCTGACCGCCCAGCCGGGCGGCCGGCGCAGCGTGGACGAGCTGACGGAGGCCGTCGAGCGGGACGAGGGGATGCTGCGCCGGGGAATCAGGATGCGCACGCTGTACCAGCACCCCGCGCGGTTCCACCAGGCGACCGCGGCGTACGTCGAGCGGCTGGCGGACCTGGGCGGGGAGGTCCGCACGACCAGTGCCACGCTGATGCGGCTCATCGTCTTCGACCGCAAGGTCGCGCTGATCTCGCTGGTCGACGCCCCCAGGGGCGCGGTGGTGGTCCGGGACAGCAGCGTGGTGGACTTCGCGGTCCAGGCGTTCGAGCACATCTGGCTCAAGGCCGACCAGTTCCCGGTCGACCACGATCGCGAACAGATCCAGACCGTGTCCGAGGACATGGATCAGACGCTGCTGCGCCTCCTGGTGAGCGGGGAGAGCGACCACGCGGTGGCACGCCGGCTGGGGATCTCGATGCGTACCCTGCAACGCCGGCTGGTCAAGATCACCGAAGGGCTCGGGGCGAGCAGCCGGCTCCAGGCCGGCTATCTGATCCATCGCCACGGCCTGCTCGACGAGCAGTGAGGCCACGGGTGTGGCGCACCACCAGCGGGCTGGTCACCGCCGTGGTGACCAGCGCCATCAGCACCAGGATGGTGAACCCCAGCGGGCTGACCAGCCGGTACTTGAGTCCGATGGAGGCGACGACCAGCTCGGTGATGCCACGGCAGTTCATCAGGATGCCGAGCCGGACGGCGTCGGTGCGCGGCAGGCCGCCGGCGCGCGCTCCCAGGGCGGTGCCGAGGAACTTCCCCGACACGGCCACGGCGAGCACCGCGCCGCACAGCAGCCAGGCGCCGGGTGAGCGTCCGAGCAGGCCCAGGGAGGTGCTCAGCCCGACACAGGCGAAGAACAGCGGCAGCAGCACGGCGAGGGTGAACCCGCGCAGCTGGGCGCCGGCCCGCTCCACGGCCGGGCGCTCGCGCGGCAGCAGAGCGCCGTAGAGGAACGCCCCGATCACCAGGTGCAGCCCGGCCAGCTGGGTCAGGAGCGCGAAGCCGATGGCCCCGGTGAGCAGCACCGGCAGCAGGAGCTGCTCACCCCTGGGCGTGCGCTCCAGCCGGCGGACGGCGAAGGCCAGGGCGGGGCGCACGACCAGCAGCGCGAAGCAGATCACGAAGACGGCCGATCCGGCGGCGGCCAGGCCGCCGCCGCTCACCCCGCCCATGGCGAGGATGCCCGCCAGGGCGATCCAGGCCACGGCGTCCCCGACCGCGGCGCACCCCACGGCCAGGGTCCCGGCGAGGGAGCCGTCCAGCCCGAGGTCCAGCAGGATCCGGGCGAGGACGGGCAGCGCGGTGATGGACAGCGCCAGGCCGAGGAAGAGCACGTACGCGGTCGAGTCGGTGCCGGTGCCGGCCAGCGCGGAGCGCCCGAGCAGGGCGACGCCCGAGCCGAGGAGGAACGGCAGCAGCAGGGAGCCCAGGCTGGTGAGGACCACCGTCCTGCGGTGCTCCCGGATGGTGTCGAGCCGCAGCTCGTACCCGAGCAGGAACATGAAGGCGACCAGGCCGAGTTGTGAGGCCTGCTGGAGGGCGCCGACGACCGCCGGGGTGAAGAGCAGCTCCTCGCCGCGCGGCCAGAGCAGGCCGAGGGCGGAGGGGCCCAGCAGCAGGCCGGCCAGGATCTCCCCGACCACCGGTGGCTGGGCCAGCCGGGCGAGCAGCGCGCCCAGCAGGTGGCAGACCAGGATGACCACGGCGACGGCGAGCAGGAAGCGGACCACCGGGTCGGCCCCCTGGTGGTGCACGGCGCCCCGGGCCGCCGCCGGGCCCCACAGGGCCACGGCGGCGGCCAGTGCCACCAGTCCCGCCAGCCCCGCCGCGGTGATCCGCCGGGCCGGCCGGGCCGTGCTGCCGACGGTGTTCTCGCTGCCGGTGGCCACCGGAGTCCCCCTCGTTCTGCTCGCGGAGCGTTGCTGATGGACGTCGCTGAGGGGCGTCGCCCATGGAGCCTTGTTCGTGGCGCCCCGTTCCGAGGCGCCGGATGGTGAAGACCGCTGCCCGGGGCCTCAGTCGGACTTGCGCAGCCCGAGCCGCGGGCCGGTGACCAGGTGCAGGCCGGTCTCCTCGTCGTAGAGGTCGGACGCCTCCAGCCGGAAGACGGCGAGTCCGGGCCGGCCGGCCCCGGCCGCGGCCCGGTCGGCGCCGAGCCTGGCGCGTTCGGCCTCCTCGCGCAGGGCCTGGACCTCCGCCCGGCCGGGGCGCTCCTCGGCGTCCCTGAGGTCGGTGAGCCCCGAGGTGAGCTCGGTGAACGCGTCGTTGGGCCGGGTGAAGCTCTCCCGCTCCTTCACCATCCGCTGGGCGAGCCAGAAGTAGCTGTCCTTGCCCTGGTACTGCTGGTAGACACCGGCTACCAGCACCAGCAACCGCGAGTAGGTGTGGCGGTAGGTGGCCTCGTAGAAGGCCAGTGCCTGGTCCTCGCCGACGTCGCCGTCCTCGACGGCCAGGATGCTCGCCGCCGCGAGCATCGCGCTGTACATCGCCAGGTGAACACCGGTGGAGAGCAGCGGGTCGAGGAAGCAGGCGGCGTCACCGACCATGAAGTGGCCCGGGCCGCAGAAGGTGTCGGCGACGTAGGAGAAGTCCTGCTCCACCCGGGTCGGGCCGCCGAACCGTGCCTCGGCGAGCAGCGAGCTGACCGTCTCCGACTCGCCGACCAGCTTCTCCAGCATCGCCTCGGTGGACGCGAAGGTCTTGCGACGCTCGACGAAGTTGCTCTGGTGGGTGACGAAGCCGACGCTCAGCCGGTCGTCCTTCAGGGGGATCACCCAGTACCAGCCGTCGGGCGCGGAGAGGATGTTGATCCCGCCCTCGGGGGTGTTCGGCAGGGTGTGGCCGCCCTCCCAGTACCCCCAGATCGCGACGTTGCGGAAGATCTCGTGCGGCTGGCGGTGCCGGAAGGTCTGGTTGGACAGCACACCCGCCCGGCCGGAGGCGTCGATCAGGAAGTCGCAGCCCGTGCGGATCACCGTGTCCGGCTCGCCGTTGCGGCGCCACTCGACGGCGACCGGGCGGTCGCCGTCGAAGACCACGTTCTTCACCGTGGCCTCGCAGATGACCTCCGCCCCCTGCGTGCCCGCGTTGTCGAGCAGGATCTTGTCGAACACGTCCCGGTCGACGTGCCAGGAGCTGACGTCCTCACCGAACAGCTTGGACCAGTCGATGGTCCAGTCCTCCTCGGCGCCCCAGCGCAGCAGCGCACCCCGTTTGATCGGGAAGTCGGCCGCGGCGACCGCCTCCAGGGCGCCGGACAGCTCCATGACGACCCGGCAGGAGGCCGCCAGTGACTCGCCGATGTGGTAGCGGGGGAAGCTCTCCCGCTCCAGCAGGAGTACCTCGACCCCGGCGCGGGCCAGCAGTGCCGCGGCGGTCGCGCCGCCGGGGCCGCCGCCGATCACGATCACCCTCTTGTGCGCCGGCTCGGTTGCGTTCAGCACGTGTGTACCTCTTTCAGCTCTGGCTTCGTTTGGTCAGGGAGCGCCCGGCGCGCGGGTGGAGCAGGGGCCGGGCGGCCGGTGCGACGAGACGCCCGCCGGCGGGGACGTCGGTGGTGACCAGCGCGTGCGCCCCGATCACCGCAGCGTCGCCGACGTCGATCGGGCCGAGCAGCGTCGATCCGGTGCCGAGCACCACTCCGTGCCCGACCCGGGGGTGTCTGCGCTCGCCGGGCGGGCGGCGGTTGTCGCGCCACCATCCGACGGCGCCCAGCGTCACCTGGTGGTAGATCGTCACGTCGTCACCGATCACGGCGCTCTCGCCGATCACGATCCCGGCGCCGTGATCGATGAACAGCCGCCGGCCGATCCGCGCCCCGGGGTGGATCTCCACTCCGGTCAGCAACCGGCCCAGCTGGGAGAGCAGCCGGGCGCCGATCCGGTGGCCGCGGGCGAAGAGCCGGTGTGCGAGCCGGTGGGTCCACACCGCCAGCAGCGGCGGGTGCAGGGCGGCCTCGCGCAGGGTGGCGACCGAGGGGTCGCGGTGCAGGACGGTGCGCAGGTCCTCCCGCACGGTCGGCAGCAGGCCGGCCACCTCAGGGCCGCAGGGTCGCGACACGGTCCCAGTCCTCCGGCGTGCCGGCGTCGGCGAACAAGGTCACCACGCTCTCGTCGCCGCCCAGGCCGGCCGCGATCTCCTGGGCCGTCAGCCAGTTGGCGGCGGACGACGCCCCGATCGCGATGCCGGTCAGGGCCCTGAACTCGCCCATCGCGGTCAGCGCCTGCCGGTACGACACCGTCCGGTGCACGACGCCCGGGAGCAGGCCGTCCAGGAACGGCTGCCGCAGGCCGTAGCCGATGCCGCCGGCGCCGGCGAACTTGGGGCCGCCGTTCGGTGGGCGGTCCGTGCCGTACGGCATCTCCAGCGGGGTCACGCCGACCACCCCGATCCGGGGGAGGCGGCGGCGCAGTGCCCGCCCCACCCCGGTGAGCGTGCCGCCCGTGCCCACGGCCGCCACCCAGTGCCCCGGGGTGCTCGCCCCCAGCTGCTCGGTGATCTCCGCGCCGGTCATGAACTCGTGGACGGCCGGGTTGCTCGTGTTGCGGTGCTGGTGCAGCAGGGTCCAGCTCGGGTCCTGCTCGGCGATGTCCGCGGCGCGGCGCATGATGCCGTACAGGAACCGGTCGGCGGGCACGAAGTCCAGCTCGGCGCCGGCGGCCCGCAGCGTGGCGAGCAGGCTGGCCGGGATGGAGTCCGGTACGGCGAGCCGCACCGGGATCCCGGTGAGCGCGGCGAGCCCGGCGAGCGCCCTGGCCAGGTTGCCGCCGGAGAAGTCCACCAGCTTGAGCGGGCGGGCGGCGTGGTCGTGGCGGTTGACCGCGTCGCAGAGCAGCGCGTACGCCGGGCGGTCCTTGACCGAGCCGAACGGGTTGGCGGACTCGACCTTCGCCAGGATCCGGGCGCCGCCGGCCGGCCCGGGCACCTCGATCAGCGGGGTGCTCCCGAGCCGGTCGCGGAACTCCCGTAGGGCGGGGTACCGGGCGAGGGCGAGCGTCTCGTCCGGCGGCGCCGGTGGCGGTCCCGACAGGGACAGGTCCAGGCCCGCCGGTGCCTCGGTGCTCATCGGCGGGCGCCGGCGAGGAAGTTGTCGCCGATCGCCCGCAGGGTGCGGAACTGGTCGATGTGGAGCTCGTCGACGCGGAGCTTCTGCCCGGTGATCCGGCCGAGCAGGAAGGTGAGCTCGACGAAGGAGAGCGAGGTGAGCAGTCCTCCCTCGATCAGGTCGGTGTCCGGGCCGACCCCGGACACGCCTTCGTTGCGGGCGAGGATCCACTCCTCGACCTCGGCCAGTGCGCTGCTCGCTTGAACCATGGTGACCTCGTTGCCCGATGGGATGTGAAAGGTGGGTCGGCGTGGGAGCCGGTCTCAGCGCAGGGACACCGCGCGGGAGCGTTCGACGGCGGCGAGGATCCGGTCCCAGTCACCGCCGTGCGCCTCGCCGAGTGCGTGGACCCAGCGTTCGAGGCCGAAGGCCACACAGCTGGTGGAGATCCTGGCGCCCGAGCCGGCCAGGGAGATCGCGCAGCGGTCGCCGAAGTAGGTCCGGTGCGCGTTGACCGAGGCCACGGCGAGGTCGCCGCCGTGGACGAACTCGTGCTTGACGGGGCTGAGCCGCTGCCAGGCGGCCTGCGGCCCCTCCGCGTCGTAGAACGGATCGGTCGCCACCGTGGCCTCCAGCTCCAGGCCGGCCTGCTCCGCGAACCGCAGGATGACGTCGCGGAACCGGGCCAGGTGCCGCTGGGTGTGCTCCGGGGAGCCGAGCGCGACGATCTCGCGCATCCGGAAGGCCCGCAGGCGGCGCAGTCCGTCGAAGCGCGTCTCGTTGCGGTAGCAGCCGGCGACGGCGGTGACGACACTCCCGTCGGGGATCTCCTGTCCCTTCAGGTCCAGGTACACGCCGTAGCAGGTCGCCGAGGGGAGGGCGAGCTGCGCGGCCTCCAGCAGGGTCGCGGGGATCTCCCCGGGCAGCGCGCCCGCCTCGGCGACCTCCTCGGCCCGCAGCGCGGAGGCGACCATCGCCAGCTGCGGGAAGTTCCGGTAGACCCCGAGCGCCTCCAGCTCGGCGACCGGCAGGAGCGGCGGCAGGGTCTTCTCGACCGCGCCCGCCTGCACCGCCCAGGCCAGGAACACCTCGTCCAGTGCGGCGACCAGGCGGGTCGCCTCGGGGCCCAGTGTGGCCAGGCCCGCATCGGTCCTCACCCCGCCGGGCGGCACGGTCCGGGTCGTCGTCACCGCGCCGTCACCTCCTCGAAGACGCCGAGCCTGCGGAAGAAGGACACGGGCTTGCGGGCGGTGGAGCGGTCGATCTCCTGCCGCCGCGGGTCCTCGATCAGCCTGCGGCGGAAGGCCAGCGGGTCGGCGATCCCGGCGTCCTCGTACGCGTCCAGGCTGTAGAAGGAGTGCAGGCTGAACCGCAGGTACTCCTGGAGCCCGGCCCCGATCGAGCGCAGCTCCGCCGCGGTGTGCCGGCGCCGCAGCCGCGCGTGGAGCATGGTGACCAGCTCACGGCCGGCCGCGATGTGCCGGGACTCGTCCTTGTGGTGGATCCGGTTGATCTCGCGGACCGTGGGGTGCAGCGACTCGTCCACGGCCATGTGCGCGTTGTAGTGGTCCACGATCTCCTCGAAGATCAGGATCCGGCTGAAGACCAGGAAGCTCTCGACGTCCGGGTCCTGGATCGGTGCGGTCGAGGTGCGCAGCCGTGGGAACCGGTACATCCTCCCGCCGTAACGGCGGCAGAACTCGGCGAAGAACCACATGTGTTCGTTCTCCTCGCCGATGAAGTGGTGGAAGAACTCGGAGGCGATCTCGAAGCCGGGGGTGTGTACCCGGTTGATCACCTCGGTCAGCAGCTCCCGGATGCCGTGGACGTTGAGGCTGTAAAAGTTGACGCTCTCCCAGCGGCTCAGCGCCAGCAGCTGCTGCTCGTCGAGCTCCCCCTGGGCCGAGGTGCCGTGCACGCTCAGCAGGGCGGGGCTCATCCAGGGCCGGTCGGTGGGGAGCGAGTCGGGCCACTCGAACATCCGGTAGGGGTTGTAGTAGCTCTCGACCGCCATCCGGCCGAGCCGGTCGAGCACCGAGACGAGGCGCTGGGTGTCGCCGTCCGCGGCAGTGGTCATCGGGTGCCTCCTTGTCCTGTGCGTGCCGGGTCCTGTGCGTGCCGGGTCCCGTGCGTACTGCGGGTGCGTCGGGCGCTCAGCGCGCCGGCCGCAGCAGCTGTCCGAAGCGGGCGAGCCCCTCGGCCAGCACGTCCTGGGGGCGGGCGTAGGTCAGCCGCACACCGTGCTCGGCGCCGAACACCTCGGCCGGCATCACCAGGACCCGGTGCTCCGCGAGCAGCCGCTCGGCGAGGGCGGTGGAATCGGTCCGCCCGGGCAGCCGGAGCCAGGCGAACGGCGTCCCCTCCGGTGCCACCAGGGAGATCGCGTCGGCGTGCTCGGCGGCGAATCCGTCGAGCAGGGTGCGTCCGGCGGCCAGCAGCTCGCGATAGCGGGCGAGGTGGCGCTCCCGCTCGGCCAGGACGTCCACCGCGATGCGCTCGCTCAGCGGCGAGTTGCACATCGTGGTGTACCGCTTGTAGTTGACCATCAGTTCGAGCAGCTCGACTGCCTCGGGCGAGGCGCCGGCGGCCCAGCCCAGGCGAAGTCCGGGCAGTCCGTAGGTCTTGGACAGGCCGGACACCGAGATCGCCCGGTCGTAGCCGTTGATCACCGAGCCGTCGAGATCGAGGGCGAACTCCTCGTCGCTGAGGATCCAGCTGCCGTTGGCGGCCGCGAGCTCGGTGATCCGGGCCCACTCCTCGGGCCGGATCAGGCATCCGGACGGGTTCCCGGGGCTGTTCAGCACGATCAGCCTGGTGTCCGGGCGGATCAGCTCCGCCAGGCGCCGCGGGTCGAACGCCTCCCCGGGCGTCCAGGCCAGCAGCGACACGTCACACCCGATGTGCCGGGGCACGGCCCAGGACTGCTGCCAGCCGGGCACGGTGGCGATGACGTGGTCACCCGGGGAGAGGAGCGTGCGGTAGCAGAGGTAGAGGGCCTCCTGCGCCCCGTGGGCGATGAGCACCCCGGAGTCCGGGCGGACGGCACCGCCGTACAGCCGGGCCACGGCCTCCCGCAGCTCGGGCAGCCCGCGGTCCAGGCTGTAGTTCAGTGGCCACTCGTCGGCGATCCGTACGTCGCCGGTGTGCAGGAACTGGACCCCGCTGGCGGCGAGATCGATGTCGTACCTGCCGTTCGCTGATTCGAACAGCCACTTCTGGATGGAATAGGTCTCGACCACGGCTCTCACATCTCGTTCGTGCGGCGTGGCGCCGGTGGGTTCGCCGGGTCGGCCGAACGGGCCGGCCGGGCCCCGACGATGCTTCCCGGTCCGGCGGGGTGATCTCCAGCCGAGGTCGTGGCGGCTCCTCGACTGGCTCGTTGCCGTCAGGCGGACAAATCGTCCACGGGCGGCAAACCGTCAGGATCCTTCGTCTGCACGCACCCTTGGCAGCGCGGTCCGCGTGGCCTACCTTGCGTCCAGGGGTCCCAGCGCGTGCCGATGCCGTCGCTGTGGGTGAATGCCCGGTATGGCGATGGTTTGACCACTTGTCGCATCCCGCCTGACGGAAACGTGCGCAGGGTCGTCCCTTGATTCGTATCTGAAGTCGGCGAGAATTGAGGCGTAAACGCACGGCCGCCACCCCACCGGCGGCCGCCTCGTTCTTAGGATCCGGTTATGTCTGCTCAGATTCACACCGTCCGCCGTCCCGTGCTCGCTCTGCTCCTCGGCGGATGTCTGCTTTCCGCGACTTTCGGGGTCGTACAGGCCTCTGCCGCGCCGACCGCCGGCGCCTCCGTCGTGAGTGCCGCCGCTGGAACCACGATCGATCTCCCGGGTGACACCGGCTGGGGCGTTCCGCAGATGGACACCGGCTGGGGCCGAAGCTGAACCCCTGAGCACGTGCCCGGCAATCGACGACTGCCGGGCACGTGCATTTTTGTGTCCGTTGCCCGGCCGTCCGATCGGGGGCGGTCCTACACGCTGAGGAATCGTTAATTCATGGACTGGCAAGCCGTACTAGCTCTGCTGGCGGTGGCCGCGATGGCCGGGTGGATCGACGCGGTGGTGGGTGGCGGGGGCTTGCTCCAGCTCCCGGCACTGCTGCTCGCGGGAGGCTCGCTCCCGGTCGCCTCGGTGCTGGGCACCAACAAGCTGGCCGCGACGCTGGGCACCCTGGCCGCCGCCCTGGCCTACCGGCGCAAGCACCCCATCTCCCGCAAGGTGGCGGTGATCGGCGGCGGCGCGGCGGTCGTCGGCTCGGCCACCGGCGCGGTCGTCGCCACGGCGGTCTCCTCCGACTTCCTGCGGCCCGTCATCCTGGTGCTGCTGGTGGGCGTGGCCGTCTTCGTGCTGCTGCGGCCGCAGTTCGGCTCGGGCAGCCCGAAGGGCGAGGGCCCGGACGCCCAGCGGCAGGCCCCCGAGCGGCGGCGGGTCGCCTGGCTGGTGCTGCTGGCCGGCGGCGGGATCGGCTTCTACGACGGCCTGGTGGGTCCCGGCACCGGGACCTTCCTCATCATCACCTTCACCACCGTGCTCGGCCTGGAGTTCATCCGAGCCCTCTCCACCGTCAAGACGATCAACGTGGGCACCAACCTGGGCGCGCTGCTGGTGTTCGCGCTCCAGGGCAACGTGCTGTGGGTGCTGGGGCTGGGGATGTCCCTGTTCAACGTGCTGGGCGCGCTGATCGGCGCCCGGATGACGATGTCCCGCGGCAGCGGCTTCGTCCGGGCCGTCCTGCTGGTCGTGGTGGCGGTCATGGTGGTGCGGTTGGGGTACGCAGAGTTCGCCTGAGGTGGCGCAGCGCCCGTTCGTCCGATTTGGCTGATTGCGCACGGAGTGTTCCGGTGGCGACAAACGGACAGTCTGCGGAGCGACGGTTTAGCGCCTGGCATTGCGGTGCATGGGCGGCAACGATGGTTCACCGGGGGCGGGAAGAGCCTCGTCCCGGGAAATCAGGTAGACCAGAGGAAGTCATAATGCCGAAGTCGCCCGACAGTGTTCTTTCCTGCTACGACGTCAACAACGACCTGCTGCCCGACAGCGTCCTCAAGTACGCATTCCGCCAGCTGCTGGGAAACAACGGCTATGTCCAGATCGTCAATGTCCCGGACAGCTTCGACCACGTGGCATTCCTCAAGGAGCTCGGTGATTTCCAGCCGACGCCCACCGGCACCGTGATCGGCGACCTCAAGCCCGAGGCCGACATGGACGACATCTACCATGCGCAGAACCGCCGACCACTGGTGCCGCACACCGAGGGGTACGAGTTCCGCGGCACCCCGCCGCGTTACATGGCCCTGTGGTGCGTGAAGCCGGCTTCGGGCCTGGGCGGTGAGACGACCATGCTCGACGGCAACCGGATCCTGCGCGAATTCACCGAGGACGAGCGCAAGCACTTCACCGACACCACCTACGCGTGGAAGTCGACGGAGGGCCTGGCCCGCCGTGGCGTGCAGCACAACGCGGAGCACCCGGTGCTGGAGGAGATCGACGGCGAGCTGGTCTTCCGCTTCTCCTACAACAACCTGGTGGTGCCCGAGGGCGACGAGCTGGCGGCCCGGCTGCTGGAGCTCGGCAAGGAGATCTACGACGAGAGCCACGTCGCCGTGGAGTACCAGGAGCGCGACATGATCATCTGGGACAACTGGCGGATGCTGCACTCCCGCAACGCGTTCGAGGACCCGACCAGGCACCTGAAGCGCGTTCAGATCGCCGCCCCGATCAGCGCATAGCATCGACCGGTGCCCTGCCGCCGCCCCGCGCGGGCCGGCAGGGCACCGCCGCCACAGACCCGGCGGTGATCGGACGGAAGGGGAGCTACACGTGTTTCGGGTCGCCGTCATCGATGACTACCAGGGGCCGGCCGCCGCGCTCGACTGCTGGCAGCAGCTGTCCGAGCAGGCCGAGGTCTCCTTCTTCCCGGACCACCTGACGGACCCCGCCGCGCTGGTGGAGCGTTTGCAGGAGTTCGACGCGGTGATCGCCACGCGCGAGCGCACGCCGTTCCCGGCCGCCCTGCTGGAACGGCTGCCCAAGCTCCGCCTGTTGATCACCACCGGGATGGCCAACGCCGCCATCGACGTGGCGGCGGCGCGCTCGCTGGGCATCACCGTCTGCGGCACCGCCATGCTGCCCCACCCGGCGGCCGAGCTGACCTGGGCGCTGATCCTGGAACTGGCCAAGCACACCGGCGCGGAGCAGGACGCCCTGCGCGCGGGCCGGTGGCAGAGCACCGTGGGCCTGGACCTCGCCGGCGCGACCCTCGGCGTGGTCGGCCTCGGCAGACTGGGCCGCAGGGTCGCCGCGGTCGGTGCCGCGTTCGGGATGAACGTCCTGGCGTGGAGCCAGAACCTGACCCCCGAGCAGGGCGCCGAGGCGGGCGTGGAAGCGGTCTCCAAGGAGGACCTGTTCCGGCGCTCCGACTACGTCTCGATCCATCTCCGGTACAGCGAGCGGACCAGGAGCGTGGTCGGCGAGGCGGAGCTGCGGCTGATGAAGCCGAGCGCCTACCTCGTCAACACCTCCCGCTCCCCGATCGTGGACATGGACGCGCTGCTCACCGCCCTGCACGGCGGTTGGATCGCCGGCGCCGGCCTGGACGTCCACCCGGTGGAGCCGATCCCGGCCTCCGACCCGATCCTGCGCGCCCCCAACACCGTCCTGACGCCGCACATCGGCTACGCGACCCGGGGCAACTTCGAACTGAGCTACTCGGACGCCGTCGAGTGCGTCGGCGCCTTCCTCGCGGGCCGGCCGGTCCGCGTGCTCTAGCCACCGGGAAGGACGAGATCCCCGTGCACATATTCCTGGACCTACCGGGCCGGACGGTGGCGTTGCTGGCGCTGGTGTCCCTGCTCGCGGGTCTGGTCGACGCCATCGTCGGTGGCGGGGGCCTCGTCCAGCTGCCCTTCCTGCTCGCCGTGCTTCCGGGACTCGGCACCGCCACCCCGCTGGGCATCAACAAGGCGGTGTCCGCGCTCGGGAACATCTCCTCCGCGGCCGTGTACTGGCGGCGCAACCCGGGCACCAGACTCAACCGCCAACTGCTGGCGTGGTCCGGCACGGTGGCGGTGCTCTGCGCGATGGCGGGCGCGTTGCTGGCCTCCGGTCTGCCGATCGGGCTCTTCCGGCCGATCGTCATCGTCGTGCTGGTGGCGATCCTCTGGCTGGTGGTCAGGGGACGCCTGGCCCGGCCCGCGGCGGCCGCCGCGCCGTCGTCCACGCCCGGGGCGTCCTCCGCCGGGGCGTCCTCCGCCGGGGCGTCCTCGCCCGGTGGCGGGGTGAACCTGCCGCTCGCCGCCTCCTCCGGGATGATCGGCCTGTACGACGGGATCATCGGCCCCGCGGCCGGCAGCTTCCTGCTGCTCTCCCACCAGCGCATCCTGCGCCGCTCGCTGGTCGACTCGCTCGGTACGGCGAAGGTGATCCAGTGCTGCATGAACATCGGCGGCGCGGCCGTGCTGATCTCCAGGGGCCCCACGAGCTGGCCGTTGATCGCCCTGCTCGGGGTGGCCAACATCGCCGGCTCCGCTATCGGCGCCCGGCTGACCCTGCGCGGCGGGGACGTCTTCGTCCGGGCCGTGCTGGTGCTGGCCGTCCTCGCGACCGTGGGGAAGCTGGCACACGACCAGTGGCTCTGAGCTCGCCTCCGGCCCCCGCTCCGGCCTCCGCCCGGACCGTACCGGCCGCGGCCGTCGGCGCTCCTACCATCCGATCCGCCTCCTTCTCCGACCCAGGGAGCACCTCGCCATGACGCTCATCTCCTCGGCCGACCTGGACCGTGCCCGGGCGAACATCGCCGGTAGCGTGGTGCGAACGCCGCTGGTCCAGGTGCCGGGCATGACGCATCCGCTCTGGCTCAAGCCGGAGAACCTTCAGGTCACCGGTGCGTTCAAGGTCCGCGGCGCGCACCACCGGATCGCGTCGATGACGGAGGCGGAGCGTGCCCTGGGGGTCGTCACCCACTCCAGCGGCAACCACGCCCAGGCGGTCGCCCGTTCGGCGAAGGCCTTCGGCATCCCGGCCGTGGTCGTCATGCCGGACACCGCCGCCCAGGTCAAGATCGACGCCACCCGGGCGCTGGGAGCCGAGGTGGTCACCGTGGCCCCGGACCTGTACCGGGCGCGGGCCGTCGAGCTGAGCGCCGAGCGCGGCTGCGTCCTCGTACCGCCCTTCGACGACCCGTACGTCATCGCGGGGCAGGGCACCGTCGGTCTCGAAGTGCTGGACGACCTGCCGGGCGACCTCACCGTCCTGGTGCCGGTCGGCGGCGGCGGGCTCATCTCGGGTGTCGCGGCGGCGGTGAAGCAACGGCGCCCCGGCAGCCGGGTGATCGGGGTGGAGCCCGAACTCGCCGGGGACGCGGCCGAGAGCCTGCGCACCGGGCGGATCAGCCGCTGGACGGCGGCGCTGGCCGGCCGCACGGTGGCCGACGGCCTGCGCACCCCGGCGCTGGGGGACCTGACGTGGCAGCACATCCGCGCGTACGTGGACGACATCGTCACCGTCACCGAGGAGGAGATCCGGGAGTCCGTACGCTTCCTCGCCACCCGGGCCCACCTGGTCGCGGAGGCCTCCGGCGCGGTGGCCACCGCCGGCTACCTGTTCCACCGCGAGCGGCTCTCCCCGGAGCTGCCCTGCGTCGCGGTGATCAGCGGTGGCAACATCCACCCCGGCGACCTCGCGGACATGCTTCGCCCCGCCGCCTGACGCCTGACGCCTGACGTTTGAGGCCCCTCGCCTCCCGGCATCCGCCCCGGCACCCCACCCCCGCCTCTCCCGACGCCCCGACCGACGACAGGAACCCACCGAGCATGTCCGAAGCAGCCGTCCTCCACCCCGTCACCAGCCCGGAGATCCAGGTGCTCGGGCCGTACTCGCCCGCGGTGCGGGTCGGCGGCCTGGTGTTCCTCTCCGCCCAGACCGGCGTCGACCCGCAGACCGGCGCGGTGCCCGACGGGCCGTTCGAGGCGGAGTGCCGCCAGGCGTTCACCAACCTCGAACGGGTGCTGCGGGTGGCGGACAGCCGGCTCGACCTGGTCGCCAAGGTCACCGTCCTCTACACCGACCTGGCCGACCTCGGCACCCTGAACGCCGTCTTCGCGGAGGTCTTCCCGGAGAACCCGCCGGCGCGCACCGCGGCGGTCGTCACGCTGCCGGGCGGGCGGCGGATCAGCGTGGACGCCATCGCCGCGGCCGGCCCGGGCGCGCAGGGCTGAGCCTCGTGCGCCCGGGCCGGCCGGGGTGTCATCCCCGCGGTGGGTGCGAGCCACGGCGCCGGTGGGCGTCGAAGGCCTGCCAGGCCTTGTCGCGCAGGAACGGCGCCTCGGTGAAGCGGATGCCGGTGGCGTCGCGCAGGGCGTTGGCGAAGGCCGGCGGGACGGGTTGAACGGGCTCTCGCTCATCGACCTTGGCGCCCAGCGGTCCGATGGCGTCGGAGGTCCGGGTGAAGTGCACCTCGGTGCGCGGTACGTCGGCGTACACGAGTGGAGGCGCACACCGGTGATCCCCCCTCGCCTTGGAGGATCAACCAGCCGGACGGACCCCGTGCACCTCGCACCTGCCAGGAACCTGAGGTCTGGTTCCTGGCAACTGAGAGGAGCCGCCGTGTTGCGGCCCCGGCCGGGATCCGCTCAACGGCCCGGCTCCCGGACGTGGTCGCGCGAGGCGGCCGCGCCGGTCATCGGCGGGACGGCCGTGATCCCGCCGGCGAGTTCTCCGGCCGTGTCGATGTCGCCGGGTCCCGTTCGACGTATGGGTAGAGGCTGGTTCCGGGAGGGCCTGCCGAGGATCCGGAGACGGAAGAGGACAAGACGATGCGATTCATGATGCTGGTCAGGGCGGACGACGACACCGAGGCGGGCGTGCTCCCGACCAAGGAGATGATCGACGCGATGGACAAGTACAACGACGAGCTGGTCAAGGCCGGGGTGCTGCTCGCCGCCGACGGGCTGCACCCGAGCTCCAAGGGCGCCAGCGTCTCCTACTCCGGCGGCCGGCCGACCGTCACCGACGGCCCCTTCGCCGAGGCCAAGGAGCTGATCGCCGGGTACTGGCTGATCCAGGCCTCGTCGAAGGAGGAGGCCGTCCAGTGGGCGACCCGGGTGCCCTTCGACGAGGGCACGGTCGAGGTGCGGCAGGTGTTCGACGCGGCGGACTTCCCGCCCGAGATCCTCTCGCCGGAGATCGCGGCGAAGGAGCAGGCCTGGCAGGAGCAGCAGCTGCGCAACGCGCCCAAGGCGTGACGCCGCGCGGCGCCGGGGCCGGGCGGCCGTGACGTCGTGAAGCCGTAACCCAGCTGGGCGCGCGCCGGATTGGCCCGGCGCGCGCCCAGCTGTTCTGATGTGGCCGTGACGGCTTCCGGCGAGGACGAGTACGACCGCACCGAGACCTCCGGCGGTCCCGGCGGTCCCGGCGGTCCCGGCGGTCCCGGCGGTCCCGACGATGCCGGGGCACCCGCTTGCGCCCCGGCCCCTGAGGCCGCCCCGCCCGCCGACGCCCCGCCCGCCGACGCCCCGCCCGCCGACGCGTCGGACGCCGCCGAGGCGGCGCGGCGCGCGATCGACGCGGTCTGGCGGATCGAATCGGCCCGCCTGATCGCGGGTCTGGCCCGGCTGGTGCGCGATGTCGGCCTCGCCGAGGAGCTCGCCCAGGACGCCCTGGTCGCCGCGTTGGAGCAGTGGCCGCAGACCGGCGTCCCGCGCAGTCCCGGCGCCTGGCTGATGGCCACCGCCAAGCACCGCGCCATCGACCAGCTGCGCCGGCGCGAGGTGCTGCGGCGCAAGGTCCGGGAACTCGGCCACGAGCTGGCCGTCGAGGGCGAGGCGGCCGAGCCCGACCTCGACGCCGCGCTGGACGACGACATCGGCGACGACCTGCTGCGGCTGCTGTTCACCGCCTGCCACCCGGTGCTCTCCACCGAGGCCCGGGTCGCGCTCACGCTGCGCCTGCTGGGCGGCCTGACCACCAGGGAGATCGCGCGGGCCTACCTCGCCCCCGAGTCGACCGTCGCGCAGCGGATCGTCCGTGCCAAGCGGACCCTGGCCGAGGCGAAGATCCCGTTCGAGGTGCCGCAGGGGCCCGAGCTGGCCGAGCGGCTGGCCTCCGTACTGGAGGTCGTCTACCTGATCTTCAACGAGGGCTACGCGGCCACGGCGGGCGACGACTGGATGCGCCCGGCGCTCTGTGAGGAGGCGCTGCGGCTCGGGCGGATCCTGGCCGAGCTCGCGCCGGCGGAGCCGGAGGTGCACGGGCTGGTCGCGCTGATGGAGATCCAGGCCTCCCGCTCGGGCGCCAGGACCGGCCCGTCGGGGGAGCCGGTCCTGCTGCTGGAGCAGGACCGGGCGCGCTGGGACCAGGTCCTGATCCGGCGGGGGCTGGCGGCACTGGCGCGCGCCGAGGCGCTCGGCGCGCCGCGCGGTCCGTACCGCCTCCAGGGCGAGATCGCCGCCTGCCACGCGCGGGCGCGCACGCCGGAGGCTACCGACTGGGTACGGATCGCGGCGCTGTACGCGGCGCTCGCCCGGGCGACGCCCTCACCGGTGGTGGAGCTGAACCGGGCGGTCGCGCTGGCGATGGCCTTCGGCCCGGCCGTCGGGCTCGCCCTCGTCGACGAACTCACCTCGGAGCCCGCGCTCCGGGAGTACCACCTGCTGCCGAGTGTGCGCGGGGACCTGCTGGACAGGCTCGGCCGGCCGGCGCAGGCCCGGGCGGAGTTCGAGCGCGCGGCCGCGCTGACCCGCAACGAGCGTGAGCGCACCCTGCTGCTCCGGCGCGCGGCGGCAGCGGCCGAGGCGGAGACGGCGGCAGCCACGGCGTCCGAGCCCACCGAGCCCGCCGAGCCCACCGAGGACCCCGGCGGCGGTCCGTCCCCGACCGGGTAGCACACCCCGGCACCCGGGCGTCGGAGCGCGCTCGGAAGCATCCACTACGCTGGCTGACCGTGCAGAGCCGATGAGTCATGGGGGGATCGCATGAGCGGATTCACCGTCAAGCCCGATGAGCTGGACGGCGCCGCCACGTCCGGCCACGCGGTGGCCGAGGCGATCCGTCAGGAGGTGCCCCAGGTCGCGGGCCCCTCCACCGGGCTGGAGGAGGCGCTGTACGGGCTGCGCATCGGCTCGGCCGCCGAGCACTGCGCCACCGCCTGGCAGAAGCACCTGGGCGACCTCGCGGCCTCCCTCGACGTCGTCGCGCAGAACCTCACCACCACCGCGACCGAGTACCGCCGCGCCGAGGAGGGCAACAGCATGCGGCTCGACGCCATCAAGCCGGGCAGCTGATGCAGGACAAGAACCTGCTCTGGCTGGTCGGCGCCGCCGAGCCGGCGAAGCTGCACGCGGCCGCCGACGCCTGGGACGCGCTCGCCGAGAAGTACTTCGCGCACTCCCGCGACTGGGCCGCCAACACCCAGCAGCGGGTGCTCAACTCGGGCTGGACGGGTGAGGCGGCCGAGGCGGCCAGGACCGAGCTGGAGAAGTGGGAGGGCCAGCTCAAGGCCTGCCAGCGCGAGCTGGACACCATCGGCACGACCATGCGCACCGCCGCCGACCGCCTCACCATGTTCAAGCTCCAGCGCCAGGCGATCCACGACCAGGCGCGCGCCGACGAGCTCACCATCAACGAGCTGGTCGACGGCCCGCCGCACGTCACCATCGACCTGGCGGCGTACGGCGAGGAGAGTCCGCAGCTGCGCCACGACCCGGACTACCAGGACGGGATGACCAAGGGGGCGGCCAGGCGCAGGGAGCTCCTCAGCCGGATCGAGGAGTTCGAGAAGGCGGTCCGGGAGGCCGACGACGACTACGCCGGCACGCTGGAGGCCGCGGCGGACACCGCCCGCCTGGCCGTCGTCGACGACCGCTACAGCAGCTACCAGCAGGAGCAGGCGCAGAAGGAGCGCCGGAGCGTCCTGCCGGACGCCGTCGTCACCAACAGCGACCCGAAGGCCGTCAAGCAGTGGTGGGACTCGCTGCCCCCGGAGGTTCGCCAGCAGCTGCTCAAGGACTACCCGGAGCTGGGCAACACCGACGGCATCCCGGCTCAGGACCGCGACACCGCCAACCGGCTCCACCTGCCCGAAGTGCGGGCCGAGATGGAGCGCGAGCTGGCCGCCCCGCAGCCGGCCCAGTGGGCCAGCCGCACCAAGCTGGACTCACTCGTCTCGCTCCAGGAGCAGCTGGACTCTCCCTCCACGCCGCCCCGGATGCTGCTCGGCCTGGGTGACCCGGCCGGCACCGGCTCGGCCACCAACGTGCCTGCGTTCAACGCCATCGTCGCGTACGGCAACCCCGACAAGGCGAAGAACGTCGCGGCGTACGTGCCGCCGAGCGGCGGGCTGGACAAGGAGTTCGTCAGCGGCGACCTGGAGTTCGGCAAGCGGCTCAACGTCGCCGCGAACCAGGCCGACCCCAAGTCGCCCACCGCGACGGTGGTGTGGATGAACTACGACGCACCGCCCCGGGTCGCGAGCACCTCGATCAGCATGACCGGCGGGGGCGCCTCCTCCCCCAACGGCCAGGGCTTCAACCAGTTCCTGAACGGCGTCAGGACCACGCACGACGACGGGCCGCCGCCGCGCCTGACCGCGATCGGTACCGGCGCCTACGAGGGCACCATCCACAACGCGCTGGACACCAACGAGGGCTGCCCGGCCACCAGCGTCGTGATCAACAAGGATCCGGACTTCGAGGACCGGGTCTCCGACGGCTTCCCGAAGGGCCAGTCGCTGGCAGCCGACCCCAACGACCCCGCCTACTTCAAGGCCGCCGCCAATGTGGTGACCGGCCACGGCGACCGCAACAACCCGGTGGTCCCGCAGTGAGCACCACCCCGGGCGGCGGGCCGCCGTGGCTCGACCAGGCGGGCGCGGCCGAACGCTGCGAGGCGCTGCTCCAGCACACCCTGGAGGCCGTCCGCCCGGAGCTGGTCTGGCGGCACGGCGTGCCGAGCTCCGGCGCCCGCCTGGCCGCGCCCGGCACCCCGGCCGGCGCGGACCTCGGCTGGTACGTCAGCCGCAACCGCAACGTCATGACGATCGTCTCGCCGGCCCGCCGCGGCGCCCTGCTGGGGGTGGTGGAGCGGCACTGGCGCAGGTTCGGCTGCACGATCACCTCCGTCAACGCGGACCCCGTGCTGCCGGCGATCTACGCCGTCACCGCCGGGGGCTTCCGGCTGGCACTGGACTTCGGGACGGCCGGGAACGCCTACTTCACCGCCGCCTCACCGGCGGTGGCCCGCTCGGCGTACCTGGAGTACCCGCCGGGCACCCCCGGCTCGCCCGAGCACCCGGGCAGCGTGGAGGACATGGCGCCGCTGCCGTACGTGCGCTGCCCGTTCTGGTCGGCGCTGTAGGCCCTTGCGGGGTGGGGCACATCGGGGTCGGTGTCAGAGCGGGTCGGCCGGGATCTCGGCGTACGCCGCCCGCAGCAGGCCGGTGACCGGATCGTCGACCGCCAGCGCGACGCCGTCCACCGATGCGATCGCCCGTACGCCGACGGCCGCGTTCGTGGCGAACGCCGCCCGGTACCCGGCCACCTCGGCCAGCGGTACGGCGGCCGTCCCCGAGGTGTCCCACACCTGCCGCAGCAGCGCCATGGTCACCCCGGGCAGGCACTCGGCGTCCGGCCAGACCAGCCGCTCGCCGTCGTGGAACGCGGCGTTCCAGGTGCCGCCCTCCGAGACGCAGCCGCGCCCGTCGGTGAACAGCGCGTCGTCGTACCCGGCGCGCTGGGCGGCGGCGCGGTGCGCGAGCAGCCCGAAGAGCCCGACGTGCTTCACGGCCGGGAACTCCCGCGCGTACGGCACCGAGCGCACCCGCAGCGGCGGCAGCGGCAGGGCGGGGGCCGGACGGATCGTCACCAGGACGGCGGGTTCGGCGCCGGTGGCGCCCGGCTGGCCGACCTCCAGCGCCGGGTCGAAGACCGTCACCCGGGCCACCAGCGGCCCCGCGGCCGCCCCGACGGCGCGGCGGAGCAGCGCCCGGACCCGCTCCGGGTCCAGCTCGGCGGCGAAGACGGTCCGGCAGTCGCGCACCAGCCGGTCCAGGTGCAGGGCGAGCCCGCGGGCGCGGCGGTCCTCCACCCGGAGGGTGGTGAAGTGGCCGTAGTTGGTCAGCGCGAGGGCGGCCAGGGCCTCGGGGGAGACGGGCCGGCCGTTCAGTTCAGCCATGCCGGCCAGTCTGGCACCGCGGGCCGCCCGTCGGTGGTACCCGCCCGCCCGTCGGTGGTACCCGCCCGCCCGGCGGCGGTACCCGCCCTCCCGGCGGGCGGCGGGTGGCGGCTCAGCGCAGCAGACGGCGTTCCTTGGCGGTGGCGACCGCGCCCGCCCTGGTGTCCACGCCCAGCTTGTCGTAGATCCGGCCCAGGTGGGTCTTCACCGTGGCCTCGCTGATGAACAGCGCGCGGGCGATCTCGCGGTTGCCCAGGCCCTGGGCGAGCTGGGCGAGGATGTCCTGCTCGCGGTCGGTGAGCTGCCGCGCGGGCGCGCGCACCTGGGCCATCACCCGGGACGCGACCGGCGGCGAGAGCGTGGTGCGGCCCTGGGCGGCGGCGTGCACGGCGGCGAACAGCTCCTCGGGCCGTTCGGCCTTGAGCAGGTAGCCGGTCGCGCCGGCGCCGATGGCGCGGGTGATGTCGGCGTCGGTGTCATAGGTCGTCAGGACCAGCACGTGGGGCGCGTCGGGGCCGGCGGTGATCCGCCGGGTGGCCTCCACACCGTCGATGCCGTCGCCGAGCTGGAGGTCCATCAGCACCACCTGCGGCCGCAGCCTGGCCGCCAGTGCCACGGCCTCCTCGCCGCTGCTGGCCTCGCCCACCACCTCGATGTCGCCCGCGCTGGCGAGCAGCGCGAGCAGGCCGGCCCGGACCACGGCGTGGTCGTCGCAGACCAGCAGCCGGACGGGCGGGGCCGGGGTGGCCGGGGGCGGGTTCATCGGACCTCCAGGGGGATCACGGCGGAGACGACGGTGCCCTCTCCGGGGGTGCTCTCGACGGTGAGGGTGCCGCCGAGCTGGCGCAGCCGGGCTCGCATCGCGGGCAGCCCGTGTCCCCGGCCGGGGCCGTCGGGGCCGCCGGGTGATTTGGCTGCGGCGGGGTCGGCGGGGGCACCCGGGGCGAAGCCGCGTCCGTCGTCCGCGATGTCCAGTACCGCCTGGTCGCCCAGGTGGGAGAGGGTCAGGGCGGCGGCCGAGGCCCCCGCGTGCTCCCGGACGTTGGCCAGCGCGCCCTGGGCGATCCGCAGCAGCGCGGCCTGGGCGGCGGCGGGCAGCGCCACGTTCGGGCCGTCCAGGTGGAAGCGGACGGGCAGCCCGCTCTCCGCGGACTCCCGCTCGGCGAGTGCCCGCAGGGCCTGGCCGAGCCCGCGCCCGTCGGCGAGTTCGGCGGGCGCCAGGTCGTGGACGAACCGGCGGGCCTCCGCCAGGTTCCGGGCGGCCACCGACGCGGCCGTACGGACGTGGGTACGGGCGGTCGGCGGGTCGGTGTCCCAGGTGCGGTCGGCGGCCTGGAGCAGCATCCGCTGGCTGGACAGGCCCTGGGCGAGGGTGTCGTGGATCTCCATCGCCAGCCGTTCCCGCTCGGCGAGGGTGCCCTCGCGCCGCTCGGTGGCGGCCAGCTCGCGCCGGGTGCGGACCAGATCGTCGATCAGCGCCCGCTGCCGGGCGGCCTGCCGCTCCATGTACAGGAAGACGGCGGTCGCCAGCGCGGCCACGGCGGGCGGCACCAGCAGCAGATTGGGGTCCAGGCCGTGCGCGAGCCGTACCTCGGCCACCACGACGAGCGCGGTGAGCGCGGCCACCAGCGGGATCGCGGCCCGGGCCGGCAGGGTGCGCAGCGCGGTGTACACCAGCGGTACGGCGCACCAGGCGAAGCTGGGGGCGAGCAGGACCAGCACCACCCAGATCCCGACCACCGCCGCCAGCGGCCACCGGGCGGGCCGGCCCGTCGCGCCCACGCCGTCCTGCGCGCCGACCCCGTCCTGCGTGCCGACCCCGTCCGGCGCTCCGGTGGACGGCCGGGGGGACGCTGCGGCGGAGGGCCCGGTGGACCGCCCCGCGCCCGGCAGCCGGCGGGCGGCCAGCTGGACGACGGCGAGCGCGATGCTCAGCCCGATCACCCACGGCACCCGGGGGTTGCCCGGGTGGTGGGTCAGGTAGCGGGTGAGGGAGGCGGCGAGCAGCAGCAGGAAGGCGGAGTCCAGCACCGCGGCCAGCCGGCCCGCGTCCGGGTCGGTGGGGTGGCGGCTGGGGTGGTGCACGGCTCGCTCCTCGTCCTGACCAGGTCTGATCCCACGATCGTGACCCGCCCGGCCCCCCTGCGCATCAACCGATCGGCTGACCGGTCCGTCCTCCATCATGCCTGCGGGAGCGGGCCGGACCGCCGACCCGGTACGGGCGCTGGCGGCCCGAGGATCGAAGCAGGGCGGAGCCGGACGGCTCCGGCCCGGATCCGACGAGGAGCTGGACCCATGAAGAAGCTGAGCATCCGCACCCGGGTACTGACCGGTGCCGTCGCCGCCGCCGCACTCGGCGCTGGCACCCTCGGGGTGGCCTCCGCCAGCGCCGGGCAGACCGACACCCCGGCCGCGCCGGCCGCCGTCCAGGCCGACACCCAGAACCGGAACCTCGCCCAGACGACCGTCCTCACCACCGAGGCGGCGACCAGGGCCGCGCAGGCCGCGCTGGACGCCGCCACCAAGGCCGGCCAGCGCGTCACCGTCGCGGTGGTCGACCGCGACGGCATCACCCGGGTGCTGCTCAAGGGCGACGGCGCCGGCCCGCAGTCGCCGCAGTCGGCCGAGCGCAAGGCCTTCACCGCCGTCTCCTGGAACGCCCCGACCTCCGAGCTGGTCAAGCGCCTGGCGCAGACCCCGAACCTGAAGGACATCCCCGGCACCCTCTTCCTCGCCGGCGGTGCCCCCGTACAGGCCAAGGGCGCGCCGATCGCGGGCATCGGGGTCGCGGGCGCGCCCAGCGGCGACCTGGACGAGCAGTTCGCGCAGGCGGGCGTCGCGGCACTCGGCAAGTAGGCCGGCGGCCGGGCGGCGGCAACCAGGCGGGTCCGGGGCCGGTGTGCGGGCGGCCGGTGGGCACCCGGTGCGCTCCCCACGGGCCCCCGATGAGCCCCCGATGAGCCCCCGGCGGCCCGGCCGGGTCCCGGCCCACACGAGGAGTCCGGCGTATCCCCGGGCCGCGGGCCGGTGGATCCAGCAGGATGGGGCCATGGCAACGAACATGACCGAAGCCGAGTGGCGCGCGTTCCTGGCCGCCGGCACCCGTACCGCCAAGCTCGCCACCAGCCGGGCCGACGGCCGCCCGCACCTCGCGCCGGTCTGGTTCCTGCTGGAGGGCGACGAGATCCTCTTCAACACCGGCCGGGACACCGTCAAGGGCCGCAACCTGGCCCGCGACGGCCGGGTGATGATCTGCGTCGACGACGACCGGCCGCCGTTCTCCTACGTGCTGGTGCAGGGCACGGTCGAGCTCAGCGAGGACCTGCCGCAGGTGCGGAGCTGGGCGACCCGGATCGCCGCCCGCTACGTGGGCGAGGACCTCGCCGAGCAGTACGGGGCGCGCAACGGGGTGCCGGGAGAGCTGCTCGTCCGGGTGAAGATCGACAGGGTCACCGCCGAGCGCGGCATCGCCGACTGAGCGCGGCCGGGCCGGGCACCCGCTCGCCCGGGTGCGCGCCCGTCCGCGTGCCCCGGTCCGTCGTCGGTGCCGCCGGTTTGTCAGTGCCGCGTGGCAGGCTTCCGGCCATGACGCCGTGGACCCTCACCGACATCGAACGTGCGATCCGCTCATCCTGGGGTGTCGACACCTGTGCCCCCGAGGACCTCGGCCGCTGGCATCCCGGCAATCCGGCGCGCGGGCAGTGCGGGGTGGTCGCCATGGTGCTGAACGACCTGCTGGGCGGCGAGCTGATGATGGGCGAGGTGCACGTCGACGGCGTCCGCACGGATCTGCACTGGTGGAACCGCTTCGCCCCCGGCGTCGAGGTCGACCTCACCCGCGAGCAGTTCGGGCCGGGGGAGCTGGTCGGCCCCGGCCGCCCGGTCGCCAGGCCCGAGCGCCCCGGCCGGCTCCAGGCCGAGTACGAACTTCTCCGCGGCCGGGTGCTCGCGGCGCTCGGGGCCGGAGTGCCGATTTGACGTACAGTCAGCATCCCTGTTCCCGCTGGCGAGGAGTGAGCGATGGCTGCGATGGACGTCGGATTCGTGGGCCTCGGCGCGATGGGCCGGGGCATGGCGGCCCGTCTGCTGGAGGCCGGCCACCGGGTACGGGCCTGGAACCGCTCGCCCGAGCCGGTCCGCGCCCTCGTCGGCCAGGGCGCGGCGGTGGCCACCTCGCTCGCCGAGGCCTACGGCGGCCGGGTGGTCGTCTCCATGCTCGCCGACGACGAGGCGGTCGAGACCCTCCTGCTCGACCCGGCGCTGCTCGCGAGCGCCCGCGCGGTCGTGCACGTCAACATGGCCACGGTCTCGCCCGTGCTGGCCGAACGCGCCGCCGCCCTGCACGCCGAGCACGGTATCGGGTACGTCTCCGCGCCCGTACTCGGCCGCCCTCCGGCCGCGGCGGCCGGCGAGCTCAACATCCTCGCCGCCGGGGAGGCGGAGCTGCTGGCCGAGGTCGAGCCGCTGTTCGCCGCGATGGGCCGACGGGTCTGGCCGTTCGGCGAGCGCCCGGCGCAGGCCAACGTCGCGAAGATCGCCACCAACTTCCTGCTGGCCTGTGCCATCGAGTCGCTCGCCGAGGCGTGCAGCCTCGCCGAGGCGAACGGCGTCCGGCCCGCCGACCTGGTCGGGATGCTGACGGGCACGCTCTTCCCCGGTCCGGCCTACTCCGGCTACGGCCCGATGGTCGCCGAGCGCCGCTTCGAGCCGGCCGGGTTCAAGCTCCGGCACGGCCTGAAGGACGTCAACCTGGCGCTCAGTGCCGCGTCCGCCGTCAATGTCCCGCTGCCCTTCGCAGACGTGCTCCAGGAGGCCCTGCTGGACGCCCTGGCGCACGGCGACGCCGACAAGGACTGGGCCGCCGTCGCCGCGGTCTCCCGCCGGCGCTCCGGCCTGCCCGCCTGACCTGCCCCGCACATCCAGCCGCAGGGCGGGGCGCTGCGCTGCGCTGCGCTGCGCTGCGCTGCGCTCCGCTCCGATCCGAACCGACGTACGGTGACCCGTGCACGCCCGTGCCGACCGCGAGCCGCCGCCCCACGCCCCGCCGCCCGCCGGAGCCTGAGGACTGACGGGACATCCGGACGAGGAGCGTCGAATTCCGGCCATTGCCGCGTCGACCAGGGGTGATGCTCCGGTGCCCGTCCGATGGGGGTATTGTCGGGCTGCGGTCATGTCAACGACGGCACAAAAGCCGCTCCAGATGACGGAGTTGGATCAATCGGGCGCCGAGTCGGGGGTGGCGGTCCGCCAGTCGGCACCCGCCTTCCCGAATGGCTGGATCATTCGGTAGTCTCCGTCGGACTTTTCAGCTTCGCGGAGGATGGCCACTGCTCTCGCAGTCCGCCCTGCCGCGCCCTTCCGGGCCGCGCCCGGACCTTCTCCGTGAGGTCTTCGTGTCCATTCGTCGCAGTCTTGCCCTCGCCGGTGCCGCCGCGCTCGCGTCCTCGATGGTGCTGGCCGGTGCCCAGGGCGCCGTGGCCGTCGGTGCCGCGTCCTCCCCGACCGCCGCCGCGGCCGCCCAGAACAAGGGCGCCCACCAGAACCTGGACCTGGCGGTCAAGGGTGTTCCGAACGAGTTCTTCGCCGGCGGTGACGCCCGCGAGTTCACGTTCAAGATCGACAACTCCACCGCGCACGACTTCGTGCTCTTCCCGCTGCTGAAGCTCAAGAGCGCCGACGGCAAGCTGCGCGCCGCCGACTTCAAGCTGGAGTACCAGCTCCCGAAGAGCAGCAGCTGGCTGACCGCCGGTGCGGCGGCCGGCGGCGGTGACGGCGAGGACGACGCCGCGCTGATGCTGCTCGGTGACGGCGACGAGAGCGGCCCGGCCGACACCGCCCTGCTGCGGGTCAACAAGGGCGGCAGCCTGACCATCAAGGTCCGGCTCTCCTTCACCCAGAAGTCGCCGCTCGGCAAGGCCGGCGTCGTGCCGGTCGCGTACTTCGCGCAGCTCGACGACCAGACCCACGAGCCGGTCGGCGAGGGCGAGTTCTCCTGCGACCGGATCAAGGGCGCGGGCTTCACCATCCGCGCGCCGAAGCCGGGCACCCCGAGCCCGACCGCCTCCCCGTCGCACACCGGCAAGCCGACCCCGACCGCGACGCCGACCCAGACGGCCACGGCGACCCCGACCAGCACGGCCACGGCGACCCCGACCACGACGGCCACCGCGACCCCGACCAGCACGGCCACGGCGACCCCGACCAGCACGGCCACGGCGACCCCGACCACCACGGCCACCGCGACCCCGACCACCACGGCCAAGCCGACCGAGACCGCCAAGCCCACCGCCACCCCGTCGGCCTCCACGAGCACCTCGGCGGCCCCGGCGCCGGCCACCAGCACCAGCGACGCCGCCGTGCAGCCGGTCGACTTCCCGGTCGCCAACCCGACCGTCACCCCGCCGAAGATCACGCCCGCCGCCGTGGCCAAGGCCGTCACCAGCGACGCCACCACCGCCGGCAAGGACCTCGCCCAGACCGGTGGCGGCAGCAACACCACGCCGATCGCCCTCGCGGGCGGCGCCGTGCTGGCCGCCGGTATCGGCACCCTCGTGGTGGTCCGCCGCCGCAAGTCCGCCCAGCAGGGCTGACATCTCCCGGCCTGACCGGAGTCCGACCTGACGCGACCCCTCGGGACAGCGGCCCACCCGCCGCCACCCGAGGGGTTCCGCGTTCCCGCCACCCGCCGCCCGCGGCCCCGCCTGACGTCCACCCACCGCCCGTGCGCCGACCCGCCGGACGCCCTTGCGCCGCCCGTCGGTCGCTCACGCGCCTTGCCCGTACTCCGCGATCACATAGGATGACCGGCCGAGGGGGCGCCAGATCGGGAAGAGGTGCAGGTGCGCGCAGCGCGGTCAGCTCGGGCGGCCACCGACTACAACGCAGCGACCGGCCGGATCGCCGGCCTGCCGATCCGCAGACACCACGTCCTGCTGGTCGCATGGACGATCCTGTGGTTCCTGCTCGTCGAGCCGAGCGGCGGGGTCTCCTGGCACTACCTGCGCCAGGGCGAGCAGTTGCTCTTCGGCGCGGAGTCCGGCGGCGGACTCTCCCTCTACGCCCACCACCCCGAACTGCAGATCGGCCCGGTCAGCCTGGCCGCCGCCCGGCTGTTCGCGCCCTTCTCCGACCACACCGGCCAGGTGCTGGCCGAGGCGACGATGTCGGCGCTCGGCCTGGTGATGCTGGTGGTGGTCGGCCGCACCGCCGCCTGGTACTACCTGGGCACCGGCACCAACCACCGCCGCCTGCAACAGCGGCTCCTGGTCGCCGGCCTGGCGTTCATCCCGATGTGGGTCGAGCTCTCGGTGCGGTTCGCGCACCTGGACGACGTGCTGGCGCTGTTCTTCACCACCCTCGCCGCGTACTCGCTCAGCCGGGGCCGGGCGACGGCGGTGGGCGTCTACCTGGCGCTGGCGGTGGACTCCAAGCCGTGGGCGCTGTCCTTCGTCCCCCTGCTCCTCGCGCTGCCGCGCCCGGAGTGGCGACGGGCGATCCTGTGGTGCTGCGGCCTGGTGGCCGTCGCCTGGCTGCCGTTCTACCTGGGCAACCTAGACTCGCTCGCCGCGGCCAAGTTCACCATCCCCAACCAGCCGGCCTCCTCGCTGCGCTGGTTCGGCGTCTCGGACCCGACCACCCCCTGGTGGGACCGCCCCGCACAGGCGGCCCTGGGGCTGGGCCTGGGCGCCCTCGCGGTGTGGCGCGGCCGCTGGCCCGCCGTCGTGCTGCTCGGCGCCAACGCCCGCATCCTGCTGGACCCCAGCGTCTACACCTACTACACGGCGTCCATCCTGCTGGGCACCCTGCTCTGGGACGCCGTCGGGCAGAAGCGCCTGGTGCCGTGGTGGAGCTGGATCGCACTGGTGATGCTGTACGGCGGCACGCTGCTGATCCCGTCGGACTCCGTGCGCGGGCTGGTCCGGCTGGCCTTCGTGCTGCTGTCCACGGCGTACGTCCTGCTCTGGCCCACCAAGCAGCCGCGCCGCGGTGGCCGGCCACCCATCGGCGGCACCTCGGCGGCCCCTGGCGGCGCCGCCGAGGTGCCGGTGGGCGCGGGGTACTGAACACCCGTGCTGCGGCCCGGCGTGCCGGTCCACTCAGCCGGTCACTCAGCCGGTGACCAGCTTGCGGGCGTCGTCCGGCACCGCGGGTACCGCCGGCTCGGCCGCGCCCGCCGCCGTGGGCCGGCCGAACAGCAGCGCCACCAGCACCACCCCGAGTGCGGCGCCGACCGCCTGGGAGAACACGAAGGCCGGCACCGAGGCGGGCGAGATCCCCGTGTAGCTGTCGGTGAAAGCCCGGCCGAGCGTCACGGCGGGGTTGGCGAAGCTCCCGGAGGAGGTCGCCCAGCAGGCCGCGCCGATCCACAGACCCACGGCCATCGGGACGATGCGTCCGCGCCCGCTGCGCGGCAGCCCGAAGACCAGCAGGACGAGCACGCCGGTGGCCACCGCCTCGGCCAGCCACAGGCCGGAGCCGGTGCGCTGGTGTGCCGAGACCTGGACGAACGGCCGCTCGAACATCGCGTTCGCCAGCCCCGTTCCGCCGACCGCCCCGGCCACCTGCGCGGCGGTGTACGCGCCGACCTCGCGCAGTGTCATGGGGATGAGGACGCCACGGCGCTCCGCCCACCAGGTGACGAGCGAGACGAGCGGGTTGAAGTGCCCGCCGGAGACCGGCCCGAGCAGCTCGATCAGGACCACCAGGGTGAGCGCGGAGGCCGCGACGTTCGCCAGGAACCGGACCCCGCCGTCGTGGCTGAGACCGGTCGCCTGGATGCCGGAGCCGACCACGACGGCCGCCAGGACGGCGGTGCCGACCGCCTCGGCGGCCAGTCGTCGGGCCAGGGGCGGAGGAGTCGTGGTCATGGGCCACATCGTCGCCGCGGGCGCCGGGGCCCGGCAATTGGCGGCTTCGTCGAACGGCCGGCCCCCGCCCGGCCGCCCGCTCGGAGACTCGCACGGCGCTGTCGCCGCCCGGGGCCTGTGGGGCGCCCCGAAGCTGGGCTTGACTCTCACGCGACGTGAGGCCGGAGGGTTGGGACCAGCAGGAAGGGAGCCCGCAAGGTGAGCAACGGATACTCGGTGGGGCAGGTCGCGAAGGCCGCGAAGGTGACCGTCCGCGCCCTGCACCACTACGACGAGATCGGGCTGCTGTCCCCGCTGGGCCGCACCGCCGCCGGCTACCGCCGGTACAGCGACGCGGACCTGGACCGGTTGCAGCAGATCCTGTTCTACCGCGAGCTCGGGTTCCCGCTGGAGGAGATCGCGGCCATCCTGGACGACGGCTCGGTGAGCCCGACCGAACACCTCAGGCGCCAGCACGAGCTGCTCAGCGCCCGGATCGGACACCTCCAGGAGCTGGCCGCGGCGGTCGAACGAGCCATGGAGGCACAGAAGATGGGCATTCAGCTGACACCCGAGGAGAAGTTCGAGGTCTTCGGGGAGGACTACCGGGAGGACTGGGAGGCGGAGGCCGAGCAGCGGTGGGGCGAGACCGAGGCCTGGAAGCAGTCCCAGCGGCGGACCGGCGGGTACAGCAAGGACGACTGGCGCCGGATCAAGGCCGAGGCCGACGCGTTCAACGAGCGCCTGGCCGCCGCCCTCCTGGCCGGCCTCGCCGCCGACACCGCCGAGGCGATGGACCTCGCGGAGGAGCACCGCCGGCACATCGTGGACAACTTCTACGACTGCACCTACGAGATCCACCGCTGCCTCGCCGCGATGTACGTGGCCGACCACCGCTTCACCGACACCTACGAGAAGCTCGCCCCGGGCCTCGCCCAGTGGCTCCACGACGCGATCATCGCCAACGCGGACCAGCGGGCCGGCGCGTAGCGGGTGGTGCGGCGGGGTGGAAGGTCGGACCGGCCGACCTTCCACCCCGCCGTGCGCTGCGTCAGCGAAGGGGATCGAGCTCGGCCCACGCCGTGGCGGTGGTGTTGCCGAACCGGTCGGCGCGGTTGAGCAGATCGAGCAGGGCCACGATCCGGTCGGAGTCCAGCCCGGCGGGCGTGCGGATGGCCAACCGGTAGCCGCCGCTCGCCGTCCGCTGGATGTACGCGTGCTCCCCGGTGAGGCGGAGCAGGTCGATGGCGAGCAGGGTCACCCGGTCCGGCGGAGCGACGGGGAGGGGAGGCGGAGCGAGCGCGGCACGGTCGGCGATCCGCTCGGCGAGCCGTTGCAGTGACCGCGACCGGGAGCGGGTACGGAAGGGCAGCGGCCGGCGCATCATCGGCCCACCCGGCTCGCGGCGGACGCGTCGACGGCCGGCCCGACGTGCTCCGGCGCGGCGGTCCACTCGATCCCGCCACCCTCGGGCCGCAGGTACAGCCGTCCACCGACGACATCCATGACCACCCCGTCCCGCCGCCGAAGGTGATCCCGGACCACCTCCCCGACACGCGGCGTGTACGGCTTCGAATCAGCGCTCATGGCGCCTCCCTCTCCCAGCTCCCGACGGCGCGGGCAGGCGCGACCGCGCCCCCAACTCGCCTCAGGAGCAGGTTTGATGACGTTCCGTAGGCCAATCGTTGCTCTTCGGCGTTACCGTGGGAAGGAGCGGCATGTCCGCAACGTCCTTGCGGATGGCAGGAGGTCTGCACGTATGGCAGCACGGGAGCGCGAACTCTCTCCGCAGCGGTCGGCCAGGGATCTGTTCGGGGCCGAGGTGCGACGGCTGAGGCAGCTACGCGGGCTGTCCCTGGTGGCCCTGTCCCACGAACTCCGCTACAGCAAGACCCACCTGGGGAACATCGAGACCGCCGACCGCTCCGTCCCACCGGACCTGCCGGCCCGCCTGGACGAGGTGTTGCAGACGGATGGGATCTTCACCCGCCTGTACCCTCTGGTCTGCCGCGAGAGCTTCCCCGACTGGTCCCGCCGGTTCATGGAACTCGAAGCCTTGGCGGCGAGCATGCGGAAGTACGCCGCCGGATCCTTCCCGGGCCTGTGGCAGACCCCCGCGTACGGGCGCGCCCTGCTGAGACTCGGTCTGCCAAGAGCGGATGACAGTGAGATCGAGGTGGTGTGGGCCGCCCGAGCGGCTCGGCAGGCCTTGCTCGGTGGTGACCAGCCTCCGCACGTCTGGGTCGTGCTGGACGAGAGCGTGATCCGTCGGGCGGTGGGAGGCCCGGAGGTGATGAGACAACAGATCCAGCATGTTCTCAGTCTGTGCAGCGGACGGGACGCCGTAGTTCAGGTAATGCCGTTCAGCGCCGGAGGCCACGGCGCGATGGGAAGTTCGATTACTCTGCTCGACTTCCTGGATGCCCCGCGGGCCGCCTATGCCGAGGGCTACGTCACTGGCCAACTTCTCGAATCCGCAGAGGATGTTCTGGGCGCATCGCTGACCTACGATCTTGTCCAGGCGGCAGCACTGTCGCCGGAGGAGTCGGACGGTTGGCTCCGACGGGCAATGGAGGAGCTTTGATGAGCAACGTGCAGCAGCCGATCGTTGCAGACCGTGACGCCGCCGGCGCCGAGTGGTTCAAGAGCAGCTACAGCGATGCCCAGGGCCAGGGCGACTGCGTCCGGGTCTCCACGAGCTTCGTAGCCTCCCACTGTGCTGTCCTGGTCGGGGACACCAAGACGCCGGGCGTCCACCTCGCCGTGTCGCCCGCTGCGTGGAGGGACTTCGTCGCCGCCGCTGCCGCGGGCGAGTTCGGCGGCTAGGCCGCGCCGCTGCCGAAGGTCTTGCGGTAGGCCGTCGGGGACGTCCGCATGGTGCGGCCGAAGTGGTGGCGGTACGTGGCTGCGCTCTCGAAGCCGACGGCGGTGGCGATCTCCTCGACCGTGCCGTCCGGCGACTCCAGCAGGGGCAGGCTGGCCGCGATGCGCTGGGTGATGACCCAGCGCATCGGGCTGGTGCCGTTGCGGGCGGTGAAGTGCCGCAGGTACGAGCGGTCGGACATCCGGGCGGCGCGGGCCAGCATCGTGACCGTCAACGGGGACGACAGGTGGTCCAGCGCCCACTGCATGCTGCGGGTCACGCCGTCGTCCTCCTCCTCCACCGGCAGCACGGCCGCCTCGATGAACTGGGCCTGCCCGCCGTCGCGGTGCGGCGGCACCACGAAGCGCCGAGCGACGTTGTTGGCGACCTTGGCGCCGTGGTCGCTGCGGACCAGGTACAGGCACAGGTCGATGCCGGCCGCGCTGCCCGCGCTGGTCAGCACGTTCCCGCAGTCCACGTACAGGACGTCCGGGTTGACCTGCACCAACGGGTAGCGCTGTTGCAGGAGTTCGGCGTACCGCCAGTGGGTGGTGGCCTCGCGGCCGTCCAGCAGTCCGGCGGCGGCCAGGGCGAAGGCGCCGGAGCAGATCGAGACGATCCGCGCTCCGCGGTCGTGTGCCGTCCGCAGGGCGGTGACCAGGCCGGGGGAGACCTCACCGCTGAAGGTGTTGGCCACCCCGACGACGATCACGGTGTCGGCCGCGGCCAGCTCGTCCAGGCCGTGGTGGGCGGTCATCGAGAATCCGCCGACGGCGGCGAGCGGCGTGCCCGGGTGGTCGGCGCACACCTTGAGCCCGTACCAGGGCGCGGCGAGCAGGCCGCCCAGTTCGGGGCGGGCCAGGCCGAACACCTCCACCACCACGCCGAGTTCGAACGGGGTCATGCCGTCGAAGGCGTAGACGGCGATGTCGTGGACGGGCTCGGGCCGGCGTCCGATGGTGACGGCGACCGGGCCGGTCGGCTGCTGCTCGGCCATGGGCGGCCACCTCCTGGGGAGTACGTGCCTGGGTTG
This sequence comes from Kitasatospora sp. NPDC050543, assembly GCF_044457565.1. Taxonomy (NCBI): domain Bacteria; kingdom Bacillati; phylum Actinomycetota; class Actinomycetes; order Kitasatosporales; family Streptomycetaceae; genus Kitasatospora; species Kitasatospora sp. NPDC050543. Next base: position 163,747 of record NZ_JBITGZ010000006.1, read on the forward strand.
GCGGAATCTTGGCGAGTGTAGTCGTTCACGCCACTGTCGGCGCCCCTGGGCCGGGCCGGAGGATCTAGTCATCGCAAGGGACCACCCCCGACCGCCAGGAGACCGAAGATGACCGCCACCGCGACCACCACCGCCACCGCGGCCACCACCGCCACCGCGGCCACCGCCGCCACCGCGAACACCGCCACCTCGCCGGTCACCGAGATCCCCGCCCTCGCGCCGGAGCGCGCCTTCGCCTTCTTCGCGGAGCGCCTCGGCTGCCAGGCCGACCCGGCCGACGTCTGGTACGCGATGCGCGACGGTGTGCAGGACTTCACGCTCCTCGATGTCCGCGCCGAGGGAGCGCACCGCAAGACCCACCTGCCCGGCGCGATCAGCCTGCCGATCGCCGAGATCACCCCCGAGCGGGTCGCGGAGCTCCCGCCTGGCCTGCTGGTCGTCTACTGCTGGGGCCCGGCCTGCAACGGCTCCACCAAGGGCGCGATGAAGCTGGCGGCGCTCGGCCGCGAGGTCAAGGAGATGATCGGCGGCCTGGAGTACTGGATCCGCGAGGGCTGGCCGACCGAGGGCCGCCGCCCGGTCGACCCCAGGACGGCCACCCCGGCCGACCTTGGTCTGGTCTGCTGACGCCCCGTCCGCCGGCGACCTGCTCGCCCGTGATCGATCACCCGCGACCGACCATCCGTCAGATCCGTTCAGGCGCCGCCCACTGCAACCTGTGGGTGGCGCCTCTGCGTTCCGCAGAACTTCTGGCGGCCGGCCTGCAACCTCGGCCGGGGTCGGACGTCCATGGAGAGGGGGGCAGAACGCGGCGGGCTCCGGCAGCGCTGGCACAATCGCCCCGATCTCGAACTTGATCATCTGCCGACAGGCGGTGGTGCAGCCATCGTCGCCCGTCCCGGGGGAAAGCGAACACGTACATGTCCATGGCCATCGGGCCGACAGCAGTACCTGCCGGGGGGCGGGGTTTCACCCTGAGGGGGCTGTTGCAGCTTCTCTTCGGCGCGCAGCAGGCCGGGGCGGCGGTCGCCGGCCCCGGCCCGGAGTCGGAGCAGGCGGCGGTGACCGAGAAGCGGTCGGGCTTCCGGCTGTTGCGCGGGGGGCGCAAGCCTGCGGAGGACCGGCCGACCCTGACCGACCTCTACCATGCCCATCGTCTCGGCCTGGTACGGATGGCCGTCCTCCTGGTCGACCATCAGGACCTCGCCGAGGACGTGGTGCAGGAGGCATTCACCGCTCTGTACCAGCGGCACGGTGAGCAGCTGGACGACCTCGACAACGCCCTTGGCTACCTGCGCACCTCGGTGGTCAACGGCGCTCGCTCGATGCTGCGCCGCCGCAAGACGGCGCGCGAGTACGTCCCGCCGCACGAGGCGGACGCGCCGTCCGCCGAGGACCACGCGGTGCTGAACGACGAGCACTGGCGGGTGGTGGTGGCACTGCAGGAGCTGACGTCACGTCAACGAGAGGTGCTGGTACTGCGGTACTGGTCCGATATGTCGGAGGCACAGATAGCCGAGACCCTGGGGCTCTCCCGGGGTGCCGTGAAGTCCACGGCCAGCCGGGCATTGGACGCCCTGGAGAAGCAGCTGGAGAAGGTTCGATGATCGAGAAGCATCCGGGTGGAACGGGTGGGGACGGCCCCGAAGAGAGTCCCATGGAACAACTGCTCCGGGAGGCGCTGAGCGCCCGCGCGTCCCAGATCTCCGCGCACGACCTGCGCCCTGCGGCGCCGCCGAACCGCCGGGTCCGCCGGCTCCGGCCGGTGTACGTGGCGGCCGTGCCGCTGTTCGGCCTGGCGGCCGCGCTGGCCTTCAGCGTGCTGGGGTTCAAGGGCGACTCGGTCGCCAACCGCAACGACGCCCCGCCGGCGGCGACCCTCACGGCCACCCCCAGCCCGACCTTCACGCCCTCGGCGAGCCCGAGCGCGCCCACACCGAGCACGAGCACGAGCACGAGCCCGAGCGCGACCACCGAGCCGGCCGACGACGGCGAGGACGACGGCAGCACCGTCCCCCCGGCGGCGGGGACCCGCAGCGGAACGCCGACGACGGCGACCGTCGGCGGTAAGGCGACGCCCTACACCTTCCGGAGCCTGAAGTTCCAGGTCCCGGCGGGGTGGACGGTCGTGCCCCCGGCGGCGGACTCCACCACGTTGTGTGTGCTGAGTCCCGGTGCACCCTCGACGGGTTCCTCGTCCTCCCCGCCGTCGGCGTCCGCCTCGGCCGGTGTGGCGAACTGGCATCCGGGGCTGTGCGCCCCCTACGGCGTGAGTCTGACGAGCTACAACACTCCGGTGGAGGTCGAGCAAGCGGTCTGGCCGACGCTGGCCGACATGGACTCGGACTCGGCGTTCATCCGCAACCCCGAGTGCCCCGCCTGGGCCAATCCGCACCCGATGTCGGACGATGAGCGGGCCGGTTCCCACGCCACCACGGGCGTCCAGTCGGCGGACATCGTGGCGGGCCGGGCAATCTACAAGGTCCAGCAGCAGGTGACCTGCAACGCCAAGGACAGCTATACCTCGCAGCTGTGGGCTCTGCCCAAGGACCAGGTGTTCGTGCTGGCGAACGGACTCAAGGCCGACTACCAGGCGGGTCTGGTGTCGATCCTGGACACTCTGGACCTGAGTGGGCGTCAGGCACCTGTGCTCAAGGCGCACCAGAACGACATCGTCGTCACCTTCGAGGGCCTCAGCGTGGGGCAGCAGGTGTCCAACAGCGGCACCTCTGTACCGTTCTCGGTCACCTGGAAGAACACCAGCCAGACCAAATACGCCTCGGTCCAGCCCGTGGTGTTCGCCGAGGGGTACGCCGGCAACGCGGCTGATGCGCTCGGAAAGACCGCAGGAACACTGGAGTTCCAGGACGGGGACACCTGGAAGACGCTCGACCTCGGCATGCTCGGCGGTGCCGATGACTACCTCGCGCGGCGGGTCAACGCGGCGTTCCCGCTCGCACCGGGCCAGAGCAAGACGGTGAACTACCGGATGAAGCTCACCACGAAGGACGGCGCGGGCGTACTTCCCATCACTGCTCGGTCGTTGCTGCCGTACGACGGGACGGGGGAGATGACAGTGGTGGGCGAGAAGACCATCCCGGTGCGGGTGGCCGCGAAGTAGCGAACCCCCGGAAGACGCAGCGGGGCCGGCTCCTGGCGTACAGGAGCCGGCCCCGCTTCGTGCTGCCGTCAGCCCGCGAGGGTGGCCATCCAGGCCTCGACGTCCTCGGCGCGGCGGGGCAGGCCCGCCGAGAGGTTCTCGTTGCCCTCGGCGGTCACCAGGATGTCGTCCTCGATGCGGATGCCGATGCCGCGGTACTCCTCGGGGACGGTCAGGTCGTCCTGCTGGAAGTACAGGCCCGGCTCGACGGTCAGCACCATGCCGGGCTCCAGCAGAGCGTCCACGTGCACCTCGCGGCGCGAGTGCGCGCAGTCGTGGACGTCCAGGCCGAGCATGTGGCCGGTGCCGTGCAGGGTCCAGCGGCGCTGGAGGCCGAGCTCCAGGACCTTCTCCACGTCGTAGACGGACGCGTCGAGCAGGCCCCAGGCGAGCAGCCGCTCGGCGAGCACCCGCTGCGAGGCGTCGTGGAAGTCGCGGAACCGCCCGCCGGGGCGGACGGCCGCGATGCCGGCCTCCTGGGCGTCGTACACGGCCTGGTAGATCTTGCGCTGGAGCTCGTTGAAGCGCCCGTTGATCGGCAGGGTGCGGGTGACGTCGGCGGTGTAGAGGGTGTGGGTTTCCACGCCGGCGTCCAGCAGCAGCAGCTCGCCGGGGCGGACGTCGCCGTCGTTGCGCACCCAGTGCAGGGTGGTGGCGTGCGGGCCGGCGGCGCAGATCGAGCCGTAGCCGACGTCGTTGCCCTCGACCCGGGCGCGGCGCCAGAAGGTGCCCTCGATCCAGCGCTCCGAGGTGGCGACGGCCTGGCTCAACTCCCGTACGGCGTCGGTGAATCCGTTGACCGTTGCGGCGCAGGCGGCGCGCAGCTCGCCGATCTCGAACTCGTCCTTGACCAGGCGCAGCCCGCTGAGGAACTCCTTGAACTCGGCGTCCTTCTCCTCGTCCAGGACGTCGGCGAGCGCGGCCTCCAGGCCGGCGTCGTAGCCGCGCACGAGGCGGGTGGGCGCGGGGGTGGCGGCGGTGAGCTCCTCGGCGGCCTTGCGCACGTCCCGGGCGGGCAGGCCGAGCAGCTGCTCGGCCTCGCCCAGGCTGTGCCGGCGGCCGACCCACAGCTCGCCGTAGCCGTCGAGCCAGAACTCGCCGTTCTCGCGGTTGGAGCGGGGGCGCAGGTAGAGGCCGAAGTCGTGGCCGGTGGCGCCGGTGGGCTCGGCGACGAGCACCGCGTCCTCGGTCTGGTCACCGGTGAGGTGGACGTACTCGCTGGCCGCGCGGAAGTTGTACTCGGTGTCGTTGGCCCGCACCCGCAGGTTGCCGGCCGGGATCACCAGCCGCTCGCCGGGGTACGCCGCGGACAGCCTGGCCCGGCGCGCGGCGGCGTACGGGCTCTGGGGGAGCGGCTCAAGGCCGCGCAGCTCGGTGTCGGCCCAGCCGGACTTCATCGACGCCGCGAGCTCGTCGGACACCTCGGAGTAGAGGCCGTTCTTGCGGCCCTTGAACTGCTCCTGCGCGCCGGTGTCGGCGGCCTCGGGGTTCTCGGCCACCGCCGGGGTACGGTCCTCGGTCACGTACGTCGCCTCCTTGCGAGTCTTGCCGCCCCGGACGCGTCGGATCGCGACACGCGTGGGCGGCCGTGCGTCCCATGGTACGGACGGCCGGGCGATCACCTGTTCGGGGCCGCCGGGCGGTGGGGGGCCGGGCGGTGGGGGGCCGGGCGGCGGGCGAGGACAGGCGGGCGAGGAGGCGGGTGCGGGACACGGCCCGGCGGCAGCGAGGGCCCGGCCGGCTGCGGCGCGGCTACTCGAAGTGCATGGCCAGCAGCACCAGGTCGTCGGTCGGGGCCGAGGTGCCGGTGCCCGGGGCGGCGCAGCCGGCCAGCAGGTGCGCGCAGAGCAGGTCCGGGTCGATCCGTACGTCGCGTGGGGCGTCCGCGGCGGCCCGCCGCAGCGCGGACTGGCCGGCGTGCAGGGTCGCGCCGCAGCGCCGCGCCAGGCCCTCGGTGTAGAGCACCAGCATGTCCCCGCGCTCGGCGGAGAGCTCGATGCCGGGTGCCTCCCAGCAGCTGAGCATGCCCAGCGGCGCGGAGAGCGAGGTCTCGACGAAGTTCGCGCCGTACCGGGTGATCAGCAGTGGCGGGCAGTGACCGGCGCCGGCCAGCGTGATCCGGCGCTCGGCCGGCTCCACCCAGGTGTAGACGGCGGTGGCGCTGCGGGCCGGCTCGGTGGTCTTGAGCAGCAGCTCCAGATCGCCCAGGACGGAGACCGGGTCCTCGCCCTCCAGCACCGCGTACGCCCGCAGGGCTGCCCGGATCCGGCCCATCGCGGCGGCTGCGCCGGGGGCGGAGCCCGGGCCCGCGCCGGGGCCGTCGCCGGAGACGCTGCCCACGGTGAGCGCGAGGGTGCCGTCCGGCAGGGCGATGGCGTCGTACCAGTCGCTGCCGGCGGACCGGTCCAGGCCGGCCGGTACGCAGCGGGCGGCCAGCCGCAGGCCGGGCAGGTACGGCAGGCGGTCGGGCAGCAGGCCCCGGCGCAGCGCCTCGGTGGCGCGCCGGCTCCGTTCGGCCTCCAGCTGGGTGGCCAGCAGCGGTGCGGCGACCTCGCAGTACCGCCGGGCCAGCTCGCGGCGGCGGGGGCCGGGCTCGGCGGGTTCGTCGTAGAACCAGACGGCGGCGGCCAGCGGGCCGTCCTCGTCGGTGGCCAGCGGGAGGCCGTAGCAGGCGCCCAGGCCCAGCTGGAGGGCCACGTCGCGCAGCCGGGGCCCGACGGCCGGGTCGGTGGCCAGATCGGCGTGCAGCAGCTCCCCGGGCCGCGCGTGGGCCCGCAGCAGCCCGGCGAACGGGCCCTGCTCGGCCGGTACGGTCTCCAGCGCGCCGAGGCTGGCCCGGTCCAGGCCGAGGCCGACGGGCTGGCTCGCCCCGCCGGGCGCCGCGGTGACCAGCAGACCGCGGCGGGCGCCGAGCAGGGTGGCGCCGGAGCTCAGTACGGCGGTCAGGGTGGCGGTGAGCCCGCGGGCCCGGGCGAGCAGGCCGGTGTGTTCGTGCAGGCTGGTGGCATCGGACAGCAGTGCGGCCAAACGGTCCTGCACGGCCCGGGCGGCCCGCGCGGGGGTGGCGGGCCGGGCGAGTACGCCCGCCGGGTCCGGCAGCGGCTGCGTGGGTGGGAGGTCGAGCACGGAGAGCCGGGCCTCCACGCCGTCCGGGCCGCCGAGGGCCTCCAGGGCGCCCACAGCGCCTGCGGGGCCGGGAGTGCCCAGGGCGCTCCCGGCGGCGCCCCGGCCGGCCTCGGCCGCCAGGGCCGCGGGTACTGCCGTCGGTGCCTGGGCCGCTTCCGCGGCGGGACGGGACTCGCTCATGCCGTCACTCCCAGCACGGTGGTACGGGTCATGCGTAACCCCCAGGTCCGGCCAGATGGCTTGATTCGCTGCTACTCGTCACTACTCGTGATTGATCGTCAGGAATGCCACCACTTCTACACAGGCCATTTGGGGCATGTCCAGGATCGGCCCCCGGCCGGGTGGCTGGTTCTGCGTCCCGGAGCCCGCATGGAATCCCGGGGAGCGGGCAGAGTGCCAGTGACGGGGTTCGCCGCCGGTCGCTCCGACGACCGGTTCGGTGGCCGTCCGGATCGTATGCTTCCGCCGCCCGTGGGCCGGGCTGGCCGGAAGTCACTCACTCGTACGGTGGAACCAGCAGCTTCTGAGCAGCGTCCATCTGGTCGCATGAGGGATTCTCGTTCCGAGGGACCGATGTTTCGGGACCCTTTCATGTCGTGTTCCATGTCGTGTTCCACGTCATCGCGGCACATCCCGCGCGCCGTCCGGCGCGTTCCGCGTACTGCGGTGATGGCCGGTCCCCGAGGCCGTGACGGCTACGGCGGGGCCGGCGAACCCAGCGGCCACGGAAAGGAACGAACGCTCATGCGTGAGACCCGTGAGACCCGTGAGACCCGAAGGGCACGACGGGAGGCCCGCGCCGCCCGGCTCGCCGCGGCGCTGTCCGCCGCCGTCGAGTACCGCTGGCCGGTGGTGCCCGGGGCGCCCGCGCCCGGTGGCCACTGCACCTGTGACAGCGCCGAGTGCCCCGTCCCCGGCGCGCACCCGCACGACCCGCCGCTGCTCGCGGCCACCACCGACCCGCGCATGGTGCAGTGGTGGTGGGAGCGGCAGAACCCCGACGCGCCCGTCCTGGTGGCCACCGGTCGCGCCGTCTCGGCGGTGAGCCTGCCCGCCGAGGCCGGTGCGCGGGCGCTGGCGTACTTCGAGGCGCTGCGGATGCCGCTCGGCCCCGTCCTGGCGATGCCGGGCCGGTACGCCCTGCTGGTCGCCCCGTACTCGCTGGACGCGCTCGCCGAGCTGCTCTCGCAGCAGGACTGGGTGCCCGGCTCGCTGCGCTACCACGGCCCCGGCGGCTACCTGGCGCTGCCGCCTGGCTGCGCGCAGGGCCGGGTGCGCTGGGTGCTGGCGCCCAAGGCGGCGCCGGGCGGTGGGGTGTGGCTGCCGGAGGTCGGCCCGCTACTGGAGGAACTGGTCACCGCGACCGCGACACAGGACAGCGGACACCCGCGATTCTGACCCCCTCCGGGGCGTCCGGGAGGCGCGGGAAGGCGGAAAACAAAGATCCGGCCGCTGGCGACGGGGGATGCACCAGCGACCGGACTCTTCAAACATAACAAGGATCTGCCCCCGCGCCAATTTCCAAGACCCCGCCGCCGCCCGGAAATTGCGGACGGCGGCGGCAATGTGACGCGTATCACCAACCGTCAGTTGAGCGTTACCTGACGGTTCACCAGGTTGGCACGGGCGCGACGCTCCTCGGCCGTGAGCGGCGCGTCACCCTTCAGAGTGGCGGCGAGGCGCTCGGCGAACTCGGCCGCCGGCTTCTCGCAGTCGGCCGCCGTCATCTCCAGCGGCAGGTCCCACACCGGCACGGTCAGCCCGTGTGCCCGGAACGAACCGACCAGCCGGGTGTCCGGGCCGATCGAGGACCGGTCGGCGGCGGTCAGCCTGGCCAGGGCGTCGAGCAGTTGCTCCTCGGGGACGGTCATGACCCAGCGCAGGTGGTTCTTGTCCGGGGTGCCGCACCAGTACGCCGAGTCCACGCTCGACAGCTTCTCGGTCGGGATCGCCGAGGCGTTGGCCCGCTCCAGGGAGGCGGCCACCTCGCCGGTGGCGGACTCGGCGTCCTCCAGCCAGAACTCGAAACCGGTGTGCACGGCCGGGGCGAACGAGGCCTGCGGGTCGAGCAGGTCCTGCAGGCGGCGGCCGCCCGGGACGGTCCGGCGGGCCGGCACGGGCGAGCCCGGCTCGGTGGCCAGCGCCAGCTCCAGGGCGTCCGCGAGGTCGCGGCTCAGGTCACCCGAGGAGGACTGGGTCTGCAGGCCCAGCAGGATGGAGCCGTCCTCACGGCGCAGCGCCGGCCAGGCCAGCGGCAGCACGGTCGCCAGCGTCACCGAGGGCACCTCACCGGTCGCCTCCCGGACGACCCCGGCCGCCAGCGTCAGCGGCACCGTGGCGGCCGGCACCAGCTCGCGCAGCGCCACCCAGTCCGCCTCGCCCGCCAGGCCCTCGAACGGGCGGTGCACGAGCTCCTGGACGGCGTGCGAGGCCTCCCGTCCGTGGCACGCCTTGTACCGGCGGCCCGACCCGCACGGGCACATCTCGCGGGCTCCGACCACGGGGATGTCGCCCGTGGCGCTGGCGGTGGTGGCGGACTGGCTGCGCTGCGGCGCCTTCTTGGCGGCCTTCTTGCCCATGGTGCGGCTCTCCCGGGGACGATGACGACTTGCTCCCGGCAGCCTACTGAGGTTTGCTCACGCGCTTCGCGCGTCGCTCCCTCCGCGCCGGGCGTGCCGGGCCCGCGCGGGCAGCGCCGCCCACACCGTCACCTCGCCAGGCGCGTCACGCACGCCCCAGTCGCTGGCCAGCCGGTCCACGATGCCCAGGCCGCGCCCGCCGCGCGCGGTGACGGACGGGCTCGCGGGCAGCGGACGGGTGATCCCGCCACCGTCGGTGACCTCCACGGTCAGCATGCCGTCGGCGTGCAGCCGCCAGCCGACCAGGACGCCGCCGTCCGTACCGCCGTGCGGGCCCTGGCCGTGGCCGCCGTTGCCGTGGATGCCGCCGCCGTGCGGGCCACCGCCGTGGGCGCCCGAGCCGTGGCTGCTGCCGGAGGGCACCCCGGCCAGGACCGTCTCGATCACCTCGGCCCCCGCGTCGTCGCCCAGGCCGGCCAGCGGGCCGAGCGGCCGCGCATAACGACACGCATTGCTGAGCAGTTCCGAGAGGATCAGAACCGCATCGTCAATCACCGTGTCCGGTATCTCTCGATCGCCGAGATCTCGACGCAGTCGGCGCCGCGCGGCCCCGACACTCGATGGGCCGTGCGGTACCGCCATGGTCGATGAAGTCGGCACTTCACGCGCCATCATCAACGCCACCCCCGGACCTCCTTCAGCGTATGCCGAGGGATGGATGCCCCTTGGGAATGCGTCGGAAACGACCGGGGAGCGATCCCGCGCGGACATTTCAAGACTCGCGACGCACGGTACTCAAAAGGTCATTCAACGCTCACCCTCGGTGCAATTCCGGGTCGGTATCGGACGGAAACCTGATGCGCGCTTCGGGGCACGGACCCGTACGCGAGCCGGTGCACGGGCCGATGCTCGGTGGTCGATCCGCATGGACCGATGCGCGTGGACCGATGCGCGTGGGCCGATGGCGCCGGCGGCCCGGCCACCGGCCTACCGGCCGAGTTGCGCGAGCACCTGCGCCGGACGATTGGTGATGATCGCGGACACCCCCAGCTGCACGCACAGCTCGACATCGGCGGGCTCGTCCACCGTCCAGACGTGCACCTGATGCCCCGCCGCCCGAAGTGCCGTCACCAGCCCGGGCCGGGACCGCACCAGGTCGATCCCCGGTCCGGCGATCCGGGCCCCGCCCGGCAGCGCCCGGCCGGGGCCGAGCGGCAGCGCGACCATCCGGTCGAACAGGAACACCCGGTCGAGCTGCGGCGCGGCCCGCCGTACCCGGCCCAGGGCCAGCGCGGAGAAGCTCATCACCCGGGCCTGCGGCCGTCCCGGCCCGGCCGGCGATCCGTCCGGCCCGGAGATCCCGAAGCGTTCCAGCGCCCGCAGCAGCTCGCTCTCGACCCGCCCCCGGTAGCGGACGGGGTGCTTGGTCTCGATGGCGAGGTCGACCCGACGCCCGCAGCCGGCCACCAGCTCCAGCAGGCTCTCCAGCCGCAGTACGCCCCTGGCTTCGGGGTCGTCGGCGATCTCGGGGGCCCCGATGCTCCCGGCGTTCCCTTCGTTCCCTTCGTTCCCGGCGTTCGGGGCCTGGGCCGCCGGTCGCTTCCAGGAACCGAAGTCGTACGTCTCCAGCTGCGCGAGGCTCATCGCGGAGACCACCCCGCGCCCGTTCGAGACCCGGTTGATCCGGCGGTCGTGCACGCAGACCAGCTGCCCGTCCGCGGTCAGCCGGACGTCGCACTCGACGGCGTCCGCGCCCTCGTCGAGCGCCCGGCGGTACGCCGCCAGGGTGTGTTCGGGCAGTGCGTCGGAGGAGCCTCGGTGGGCGATCACCTGGACCTGCCGCGCGGTGCGGGACGAGGTGGTCGGGGAGAGGTCGGGAGCGGTCACACGATCAACGATAGGCGGCGGAAATGACGCAAAGGCGAAGGCGGCCCCAACTGCGGGGGCCGCCTTCGTCCGTTCGTATCCGTCGTCCGTCGTCCGCGCACGTCCGTCGTCCGCGCACGTCCGTCGTCCGGGCGCGTGCGTCGCCGAGGCGCGTGCGCCCCCGGGACGGGTCAGGACGCGGTCGGCGCCGTCGCCTTCGTGGTGCGGTTCAGCGGGCCGAGCGCCCAGGTGGCGAGGGCCGGCACCAGGAAGCCGAAGAGCGAGGCCGAGGTCCACTCCTGCGGGGTGAAGCCCAGCGCGCTCTGCGCGCCCGTCCACAGGTCCACCCACCAGGAGCCGATCGCCGACGGCGAGAGGAACTGGTACACGGCGAAGCCCAGCGCCCACGGCAGCAGCATCAGCCAGCGCGAGGGCGCCTGCTCGGAGAGGTCCCAGCCGCGGCGGCCGGCGCCGAGGAAGTAGTCCACGGCGAGCACGGCGAACAGCGGCACGAAGACCGAGCCGATCAGGCCGAGGAACGCGTAGTACGAGGCGGTGAACTCGGTGATCTGCAGCGCCAGCGCCGTCACCAGCAGACCGATCCCGCCGGTCAGCAGCCGGCGGTCGACCCGCGGGAAGAGGTTGTGGATCGACATCGCGGTCGAGTACACGTTCGCGAACGACTGGTCGCTCTCGCGCAGCACCAGCACCAGCAGGAACAGCCAGCCGGCCGCGACCCCGGTGAACGAGGAGAAGACGTCGCCGCCCGACTGGAGCAGCGCGATCAGGCCCAGCACGTAGCACCAGACCTGGGCGATCGTGTAGCCGGAGAACGAGCCCCAGAACGAGGCCTTCCCGGTGCGCGAGTGCCGGGTGTAGTCGGCGGCCAGCGGCACGAAGGAGATCGAGACCGCGATGATCGCGTCGGTGGCCCGCAGGAAGCCGTGCCAGTTGCCCGCGCCCGGGTCCGGGAAGCCCTGACGGCCCAGCTGGACGGTGAAGTACACCATCGCCACGCCCACGGCCGCCGCCACGTACCGGCGCAGCACGGCGATGGAGCCCAGCGGCCAGATCGTCAGGGCGGTCGTCAGCGCGCCGGCCAGCAGCACGAACAGCCACCGGTAGTCGGCGGTGCCCGCCACCGTCTGCGCGCCCTGCGCGATCACGGTGAGTTCGAACACGCCCCAGCCGATGCACTGCGCGATGTTGAGCACGGTGGGGACGTACGACAGCTTCGTTCCGAACAGCCCGCGCAGCACGGCCATGGCCGGCGCGCCCGTACGGGCCCCGATCAGCGCGGCCACGCCGAGGCTCGCGGTGCCGATCACCGTGCCGACGACGATCGCGAGCACCGAGGCGGTGAAGGACAGCTCGGCACCCGGCTCACCCAGCACCGTCGCGGCGCTGGTGAAGCCGATCAGGCTGACGCCGAGGTTGGCCCAGAGCGCGAACTGGTCACGGAAGGAGAGCGTGCGCGGCGGCGCGGTGTCGAGCACGAGCGGCGCCTCGGCGCGCTCGACCGGTCTTGGACGCTCCAGTACGGCGACATCCGAGTGAACGGCGTCGGACGGCTGGGGCAAATCCGTGGACGCGGACGCGCCCGAAGAAGAGGATGGCGAAGCAGACGGCATGGCCGATACTCCCTACGCCGGCATTACCCGGACAGGTTCCGGCGGTCAGCGCTCCCTCGCCGCCCACGTCACGGTTACCGTGGCGTACGGTCGATCAGCGCACTCTCAGCCTGGAATGGGGTCCAAGCTCCCGCGTGTGTCAGTTTGGAGCGTCAGGGTAGCCGGACCTGCGGTGAACGCCAAGGCCGGGCGGTGTGCCGTCCGGATCGCGGGACACGTCGGGGCCGCTGCCGGGCCGCTGCCGAAGGGCCGTCGGGTGGGTGGTCGGCCGGTGGTCGGGCGATGGTCGGGTACGGCCGTTCGGTCCGGCTAAGGATTCTTAGGAGTTCTTCAGAGGGCCCCTTACGGCAAACGAATCCGCAATACGAAAAACTATGGTTCCTGGTTCTGTCAGCTATGGAGGTCGTCCGTGAGCACCGAGCGCGAGAGTGGGTCCACCGGGCCGCAGGGGGATGGCACCCCGGCGGACGCCCGGGGGGCGGGGGAGCCGACGCCGACGCTCGCCTTCGGCAGGCTGAAGTCACCCGAGGCGGCCGGCGCGGTTGAGCCTGCGGCTCCTGCCCCTTCAGCCCCTGTTGCCTCTGCCGCCTCCGAGGTGCCCGCCGCGCCGACCGCAGCCGCGCCGGCCGCCGAGCAGCCCCCGGCGTACCTGGACGCCCCGCCGCCGGTCCTGCCACCGGCTGCCTCGGCCCCCGCCGCGCCGGCCCCCGCCGCGCCGGCCCCCGGCGCACCCGCCGGGTACCCGTACGCGGCGCCGGCGCCCGCCCAGGCCGTTGCCCACGATCCGTACGCGGCCGCCCGCGACCCGTACGGCGCGCCGCAGGACCCGTACGGGAACCCGGCCCCGGTCCAGGCAGCGCCCGCCGCCGGTCCCGCCGAGCACGCCGCCCACAGCCCGTTCGGTGCCGGCCAGCCGCTCGGCGGCTGGGGCGCCGCCCACGCTGCCGCCCACGGCGGTGGCCCGGGCGGGCCCGGCGTCCCCGGCTACCCCGGTGAGTACCCGGGCGGCGCACCCACCGGCCCGCGTAAGAAGCGCGGCGGCCTGGTCGCCCTGATCGCCGCCGTGGCGCTGGTCGCGGGCGTGGCCGGCGGCGCCGTCGGCGTCGTGGTCACCGACCACAACCAGCCCGGCAGCGCCTCCGCCAACGACCACCGCAGCACCACGGTCCAGGCCGGCAACAACCAGAAGATCGAGCGCGCGGCCGACTCGGTCGCCGGCATCGCCCAGAAGGCCCTGCCCAGCACCGTCACCATCAAGGCGCAGGGCAACGGCGAGTCCGGGACGGGTACCGGCTTCGTCTTCGACACCGAGGGTCACATCCTCACCAACAACCACGTGGTCGCGCCCGCCACGAACGGCGGCAAACTGACCGTCAAGTTCGCCGACGGCAGCAGCTACAGCGCCTCGGTGCTCGGCCGGGCCGAGGGCTACGACGTCGCCGTCGTCAAGCTCGACAACCCGCCGAAGGGCAAGCTCACCCCGCTCCCGCTGGGCGACTCCGACAAGGTCCAGGTCGGCGACACCACCATCGCCATCGGTGCCCCGTACGGCCTGGAGTCGACCGTCACCACCGGCATCGTGAGCGCCAAGGACCGTCCGGTCGCCTCCGGCGACGACACCGGCGCCCAGGCCTCGTACATGAACGCGCTGCAGACCGACGCCTCGATCAACCCCGGCAACTCCGGCGGCCCGCTGCTCGACAGCAGCGGCTCGGTGATCGGCATCAACTCCGCGATCCAGTCCAACACCTCGGGCTCCGGCCGGGCCGGCAGCATCGGCCTGGGCTTCGCGATCCCGATCAACCAGGCCGGCTGGGTCGCCGACACGCTGATCAAGACCGGCACGCCGGTCTACGCCAAGCTCGGCATCCTGCGCAACGACGACTACAAGGGCGACGGCGCGCAGATCCAGACCAACTCCATCCAGGGCCAGGCGCCCGTCACCCCGGGCGAGGCCGCCGACCGCGCGGGCCTCAAGCCCGGCGACGTCATCACCAAGCTCGGCGGTAGCCCGATCGAGAACGGCCCGGCCCTGGTCAGCAAGATCTGGACGCACAAGCCCGGCGACACCGTCGATGTCGAGTACACCCGCAACGGCCAGACGGCCACCACCAAGGTCACCCTCGACAAGCGCACCGGCGACCAGTAGCCACCCGCACCACCCCCACCCCGCAAACCGAGTGCACCGAACCCCGCCGGACCCGTTAGGCTGACCTCCGCCTGGAGAGCTGCCCGAGCGGCCTAAGGGAACAGTCTTGAAAACTGTCGTGCGGTGACCCCGTACCGTGGGTTCGAATCCCACGCTCTCCGCCGGAGAATGGCCCCTGACCAGCACATCTGGTCGGGGGCCGATGCCGTTGGTAGCTGTGACCGCCTGCTGCTCGCTGTCACTTACCACCCGCTGGGGCACGGAGGGGGCACGGCTGGATTCAGCTGACGGAGGGGCAGACAGCGGATCTACCGACATGGCTGCAAAGCCTGCCGGAAGATCGGCGTATTAGAGCGACCGGCAGTAGGTGCGGAGGGTGGTCGCGACGAGGGGTGGCAGCAGAACGGGCACAGGCCCCGCGTGATCATTGAGTTCTCTACGCTCTGTGATCGCGAAGGACGACTGTGCCCGCGCTGCCATCATGCCTGCTCGAACCTGCCTGGGACCAGTTCAGGGCCCTGCTACCCGACCGGGCCGAGTTCGACCCCCGGCATCCGCTCGGTTGCCATCGGCGGCTCGTACGTGCCAACTGACTGCTACCTGGACGCGTGGGCCCGAACCGAAGCTGATCTGGAGCGACTGACCGCCGCCTTTCCCGAAGCTCGCCTCAAGTCCTTCGGCAAGGAGAGCGGCGAATTTCCCGTATCCGTGACGGTGAGCCTGAGAACCTTCGGGCAGGTGGCTGACGCCCTTCGCATCGGTGTGGGAATCTGCCCGCTCTACGTGCTGTGGCACAACATGACGTGGCCGTGTGTACCCGAGCTGGGTCTTGAACAGGAGCACAAGTACGCCGAGCTGCAGATCGCCTGCAACAGCCACGACATCTTTTGTGAGACTCCCACGCCTGAGCACACCGTGTTCCTCCACTCGCGTCACGGAGACGACGAACGTGTCGCGTGGCTGGCATCCAAGGTCGGTGCGCAGATCGCTGGACCGTCAGAGCTCGGGTGGTAGAACTCAGTCCTCGGGTCCCCAGGCCTCGCTACCTGGGCTGACGGACAGAGAACAACAGATCTCAAACGCGGTCTCAGGTCGCTGGGCAAGCCCGTCGTGCAGAAGAGCTTGTTGAGTGCGGGCCCCAGGCTCTGCAGACAGTTCGTCGCGCGCTCTGACCTGCGCTCGCGGGTGGTGGAGCGGTTTTGGCCGGCGTCCTGTCTGGTCTGGGTCCGAGCGTGATCGGGAGGCCGTAAGCTCATCGCTTCTCGGTCAGGGCCTTTGGGCCTGACCGCAATTTGGCCGAGTGGCCCCCTGGTCTTGCTCAGTGCGGGACCCGGTCCTCGGCCCGGTCCTGGCAGGTGGGTAGACCGTGGAGCCGCCCTTCCTGGACCCGGTGGGGTTGGTCCTGAGGTCTGCTCCCTCGCCCTCCTGTACCGGGGAGGGGGTAAGTCTGGACGACTCGACGGAGACCATCGACTGCCTCGCCGCAGCCGTCGCCGGCGTGCCATTGCCTGCGGGCGACTTCTCGGAACCGGGCAATATGGAACAGAACGCCATGATCTCCATAAAGGTTCAGCAACACTAACATCCTGGCATGGACGCGACGCAAACCCTCAAGCGGCGCTCAGATTTCCACATTTCTTGCACAAGCTCTGACATGATCGAGAACGTTCCGATCACGCAAGCAAAGAAATGAGTGAGTCGTGCGCATTCGCCGGGCAATATCCGTGGCGGCTTTCTCGGTCGCGGCGGTAATGGGCGGGGCGGCCGGCGCCAGCGCGGCTTCCCCTGCCTCTGTGCAGTACGGCCAGTGCGGCTACGACGGCCCCGACGGGTGCACCACATACTTCCAGCCGACTCGGGCGGCCTGCGAGGGCGTCATCTCCTGGTACAACTCGGGGTACCACGGGGACGCCTACTTTGAGTACAAGTACCGTACCTGCGTCACCAAGTTCGCTGGCGGCTGGGGCGGCCGGGGCTGACCTGCGGCTCCTTCCGGAGGGGCCGACCTCAATCCGGTCGCCCCCTCCCAACGAATACGGGGCGCTCAGCAGGCGGGAAAGTCAACGCGAACCGCCCATAGGGGATCGCACCCAGCAGCCCGAGCCCGGGCCAGCATGAAAGCGCCGCTCACGGATCAGGAAATGGGATATGGGCTCCGTTCTCGCACTTCTGGCAGGATTTGCAGCCGTGGCAGCAACGTCCGCAATATTCCTGTCCCGCAGGGACAGGAATCGCAGCCGTAATCCGGACGACGGCACCGGACTCCTGATCGAGCGGCAGCGCACCGCGAACGCCGCCCAGCTACGCTCGACATATTCCAGCTCTGCCGTCCACCACGGCACGGGTATGGCTGCAGACGAGCTGTACCGGCACTACTCGTAGGAGCGCACCCCGTGGCACGCAGGACTCGCATCCTGGCCTTGGCCGCCCTCGTGGCAGCACTGTGCCCGGCAGCGGACAGCTCGCCCCGAGTGCTTCGGCCGACTACGCTGCCCTGGCCGCTGCGGGCCATGCACGCCGAGGCGGCCTGGCGTATCTCCACCGGCGACGGGGTGACCGTGGCGCTCGTCGACAGCGGCGTCCAAGCAGATGCCGACCTGACCGGGCCACGCCTTCCCGCAGTCGATTTCACCGGCTACGGGTCTCCGGAGACCGACGACGATCAGGTCACCTCCCACGGCACCATGATGGCGGCACTGATCAATGGAGCTCGCGGTCTGCCGGGCCTGGCGCCCAAAGCCACGCTGTTGCCGCTCAAGGCCGTCATGTCCAGGCCGAGGAGCCAGCACGGCGACAGCGATGCCATCCGCTACGCGGCTGACCACGGCGCGAAGGTCCTAAACCTGTCCTTCGGGCTACCTTCCTCCCCGGACTCCTGGCAGGAGGCGGTGCGTTACGCCGTCAGCAAGGATGTCGTGGTCATCGCGGCCGCCGGAAACTCCGGCGCCTACCAGTCGCCTCTGAACTACCCGGCCGCCTATCCCGGAGTCCTGGCGGTCAGTGCGACAGGACCCGACGGTCGGCTGTCGACCCTCTCCACCTGGGGCCCAGGCCTCGGCCTCGCCGCCCCAGGCGCACGAATGCCCCTCTACAGCCGAGGATGCACGAACTCCACCGCGTACTTCGCGGTCTGTGCCACCGGCGACGGCGGAACCAGCGCCGCCGCCGCCTACACCTCGGCCGCCGCCGCCCTGCTTCGTTCGGCCCATCCGGACTGGGACGCCAACCGCGTCATCGCCCACCTGCGCAACACCACCAGGCCACCGCACGGCGACACCGGAAAGTACGGCGCCGGAATCCTGGCTCCCGACCTCGCGCTCAGCACGCCAGAGGCCGCAACCTCCACTGCTCCGTGAGTGCGCTCCTGTAGCACGTCTCCGCAGCCGACTGGCATGGCCACGGTCGTCGCTCTGCTCTCACTTGAGCTCCCCCGCTGGGAGGAAGGCGCTGATTGACAGGCCCGAAACGCCGCATCGCCGTGGACCGGCTGTGGACCAGCACTGCTGCCCCCGTGCAATGGCGAGCGCTTCGCAGCGGCTCACTGGCCAAGGACGTGCTGCCTACGGACTCGTTCTTGAAAACTGTCGTGCGGTGACCCCGTACCGTGGGTTCGAATCCCACGCTCTCCGCTGGTAGGAGATCCACCTGCTCAAGGCGGGTGCCGGAAGCCCTACGGCACCCGCCTTCTGCGTTCCCCGCACCGAGCGGTCTGCCGGACGGCACGCCGAGGGGCCCCGACCGGTGGCGTGCTCGGGGCCTCGACGGGCACGGGCGCGGCTGAGTACTCGTCAGCCGACGCCGATGCCCCACGTCTCGTCGCTCACGACCGTCCAGTCGCCGCTCTGCTGCGCCGGGATGTTGGCGGTGCCGTAGGTCACGGCGCCGTTGACGGGGCAACCCGCGCCCTTGTAGCCGTAGATGGAGACCTTGCCCACCCACCACCAGCCGCTGACGTAGTTGTCGTGGTTGGGCGTGGGCGCGCACTTGGACACGTACTGGCCGCTGTTGTTGTAGCCCGTGATGTTGACCGAGCCCGCGATGCCGAGGCTGTCCCGGAAGATGATCTGTTGCCCGTTGGTGCCCGCGCTGGCCGGTCCGGCCGCACCCACCATGCTCCCGGCCGCGATGCCCAGCACCGCGGCACCGGTGGCGAGCCTCCTGCTGATCTTCATATGTCCCCCTCCGAAGATTTCGCCGCCCGCCCGTTCGATGACGGCGGCGGAGTGATGGTGCGCCTGCCTTCGCCGAGGTGGAGCCGTCCCGGCAGCACGCAGCAGATCCATCCGGACCCGGGCGGGCGCAGAACCAACATAGGCATCGGTGATCACCATGACGAGGGTCAGATTCAGCAGGGGATGGTCCCAATCCCGTCCCAAGGATCTGACCTGCGGATTGGGACATCGACTGGCGATGAAGTGGGTACGACCCACGCCCGCCGCCCGGCCCCGAGGCCGCCGCTGCCGCGGCCGATCCGCCGTGCGGGCGGGTCTATTCGAGGGCGGATGGTTGCAGGGGGTCGGCGCGCGCGAGCATGACGGGGAGCGGGGTGCAGGTGCGGGCGGCGGCGGGGCGGCGAAGTCGTGCCCGGCGCAGTGCATCAGCTCGGCGCAGCGGGGGCAGGCGTGGCCGCGCGGGGAGGGGTGACGCTTGAAGGAGCTGCGGCAGTTCAGGCAGACGTGGTGCAACCGGTAGTGGACCATCCCGTAGAAGCACACCCGGGCACCGTACTCCACGCCGGCTTGACCCTGACACGGTGTGAGGCCCTGCACTGGGAGACATCATGTTCAACATCGGAGACTTCGCCAGGCTCGGCCGGGTGTCGGTCCGGATGCTGCGTCACTACGACGCCATCGGGCTGCTGCGCCCCGCCGATGTCGATCCGTTCAGCGGGTACCGCTCCTACGAGGCGGCGCAGCTCGCACGGCTCAACCGGATCATCGCCCTCAAGGACCTCGGCTTCACCTTGCAGCAGGTGCAGGCGGTCGTGGACGAGGAGGTGGGCGCGGAGGAGCTGCGCGGGATGCTGCGGCTTCGGCGGGCCGAGCTGGCGGCGGCGATGGCGGCGGACGCCATGCGGCTGACCCGGGTCGAGGCGAGGCTCCGGACGATCGAGAGCGAGGGGCAGATGCCTACCGAAGATGTCGTGGTGAAGCGTGTTCCGGCGGTCCGGGTGGCCGAGCTGACGGCGGTCGCGGACAGCTACGACCCCGAGCACATCGGGCCGGTGATCAGCCCGCTGTACGACGAGCTGTGCCGGCGGCTTCCCGCAGCCGGGATCCGTTCGTTCGGGCCGGGCATCGCGTACTACGAGGACGCGGCGGCCGGCCGGGTGCAGGAACAGGAACAGGAGCAGGAACAGGAGCCGGTGCTCGTCCATGCGGCGATGACGGTGGAGGTGGAGGCGCGGGACGGGTTCGACTTCGAGATCGTCGACCTGCCCGCCGTCGAGCAGGCCGCGACGATCGTCCACCGGGGGTCGATGGACGCCGTCCTGGCGACCGCGCAGCACCTGGCCCGCTGGATCGACTCCAACGGCTACCGCCCGGTCGGGCACGCGCGGGAGCTCTACCTGGAGTGCCCGGACGATCCGCAGCTGTGGGTGACCGAGCTCCAGCAGCCGATCGCCCGGGGCTGACCGACGGGGCCCCGTGCCTGCGGCAGGCGGCCCCTACTTGCCCCGCCCCGCCGGGCGGGGCAGAGTGCGGAGCGGGGCGCGGCGTGGTACGAGGAGCATCGGAGACTGCGGTGAGTGACCTTACGGACCGGTTGGCGAGCGGACTGCCGCAGGGGGCGCTGGCGGTGGATCCGGACGTCACGGCCGCCTACCGCCATGACATGGCGGGCTTCTGCGAGGCCGGGGCGCCGGCGGTGGTGGTGTTCCCGGAGACCGTCGAGCAGGTGCAGCACATCATGCGGACCGCCACCGACCTGCGGGTGCCGGTGGTGCCGCAGGGCGCCAGGACCGGCCTGTCCGGGGCCGCGAACGCGGTGGACGGCTGCATCGTGCTGTCGATGGTCAAGATGAACCGGATCCTGGAGCTGGACCCGGTGAACCGGATCGCGGTGGTCGAGCCGGGCGTGGTGAACGCCGAACTGTCCCGGGCGGCAGGAGAGCTGGGCCTGGCGTACCCGCCGGACCCGTCCAGCTGGGAGTCCTGCACGATCGGCGGCAACATCGGCACCGGCGCGGGCGGCCTCTGCTGCGTGAAGTACGGCGTGACCAGCGAGTACGTACTCGGGCTGGACGTCGTGCTGGCCGACGGCCGGCTGCTGTCCACCGGCCGGCGTACGGCCAAGGGTGTGGCGGGCTACGACCTGACCCGGCTGCTGGTCGGTTCGGAGGGCACGCTGGGCGTGGTGGTACGGGCCGTCCTGGCGCTGCGACCGGCACCCGCACCGCAGTTGGCGCTGGCGGCGGAGTTCCCGAGTACGGATGCGGCCTGCGCGGCTGTCTGCGAGGTGATGGCGCGGGGCTTCGCGCCGTCGCTGATGGAGCTGATGGACGGCGTCCATGTGCGGGCCGTCAACCGGATGGCGCAGATGGGGCTGCCCGAGTCGACCCGGGCGCTGCTGCTGGTGGCCTTCGACGGACCTGATCCGGCGGCCGACCTGGCGGCGGTCGGGGAGCTCTGCCTGGCGGCCGGGGCGACCGAGGTGGTGCCGGCCGAGGATCAGGCGGAGTCCGAAATGCTCTTGCAGGCACGGCGGTTGTCGCTGCCCGCGATGGAGCTGCTGGGCACCACGATGATCGACGACGTCGCGGTGCCGCGTTCGCGGATGGCCGAGATGCTGCGCGGCGTCGCAGAGATCGCCGAGCGGCGGAGCCTGACCATCGGCGTGGTCTCGCACGCGGGGGACGGCAACACCCACCCGATCGTCGTCTTCGATGCGGACGACCCGGACGAGACGGCGCGGGCCCGGCAGTCCTTCGACGAGATCATGGCGCTGGGACTGGAGTTGGGCGGGACGATCACCGGTGAGCACGGAGTCGGGCTGCTGAAGCGGGACTGGCTGGCGCGCGAGCTGGGGCCGGTGGGGCTGGAGATCCAGCGGGGGCTGAAGGCGGTGTTCGACCCGCTGGGAATCCTGAATCCGGGGAAGGCCATCGGCGGCCCGGTTGCGGATGGGGCGGCGGCGAGTGGCGAATTCAGCCGGTGATTTCTCGCCACAGGTGAATGATCGCAGGATCACTCCATGGCCTGATCGCCTCGTCACCTGATCGCCTCATCGCCTCACCGCCTCGCCAGCTGATCGCCTCGCTGTGATGCCGCATTGCTCGCCGCCCAATTTGTCGACATGGACGGCTGACCACCCCCTGGAGGGGCGTGTAGTGGCGTGACGTGCGCTGGGGTGGTGCGTGCAGTGGTGCGCGGATCCGGCCCGAGCGGGTGCCTGGTCGGCCGCGATCCGCGCCGTTCGGGCGAACTGCCAACCCGCCACCGGTGCGTCTGTCTACGAACGGTTGGCCCTGTAGGTATGCGCGACGGGCGGGATGTCACGCTAACGAGCGAAAAGCCCGGTCGGGGCTGGCGCTTTGTCGATTTGTTGCGGAATTCTGATCTCGGCGTCGCAGCCCGCCGGGGTTCGTCTGGCCACGAACTCCCGCAAACATTGCATGATTTACAGCTTCTTGGAGGCTCTTATGACTCGCATCCGCGCCAGGCGTCTGGTCGGTCTTCTCGCCGCGGCACCGCTTGCTGTCGGTCTGCTGCTCGCCGGGGCGGGCGCTGCGGCTGCCGACAACGGCGCGCTGGCAAGCGACAGTTCGAACAGCAGCGTGGTGTCGAACATCGGCAGCGGCAATATCTTCGGTTCGGTGGACGGCAACTACAACTCGACGCAGCAGACGGCGACGGGCTCCGGCGCCTCCAACCAGAACAACACGCTCGGCGTGAAGGACAACGCCGGCTTCGTCTACGCGGACCAGTCCAGCAGGAACCTCCACGTCGTCCTCGTTCAGGTCTCGCACTGACGGCGGGGGCGCCGTAGGTGGGCCGGCGCGGGTGAGCTGAGCACCCGCGCCGAGCTCGAAGACCGCACGACTGGACGACCGTACGACTTGCTTCACCGGGTAGCGGAAAGGGTCACCGCGAACCGGCCTCGTGGGCGGTGCCGATCATCGGCACCGCCCACGGGCATGCATGCCCGGGCGCCGACACCCTCCCCGGTACGGTTGCGCTCGAACACCGCCTGCCGGGCGTACCGACGCCGGGCGTGAGAGGGCGGCGCGGAGCGAGCGCGTGGGAGGCACCGTGACACAGTCGACGGACGGCCGGGCGGCGACCGGCGGACCACGGACGGTGCCCGAGCTGTTGCTCGGCCGGCCGCCGATGGCCCGCGAGCTGCCGAGCTTCGACCCGTACCGGGCCCCCGCCGGGCCCGGGCAGCTCTTCGTCGACTGGCTGGTGGACGCCGTCGAAGCGGAGGTTCCGGACCACCAGGTGGTCACGCTGTCGACCGTCGACGCGGACGGCGCACCGGACGCGCGGGTACTGGTCCTGCGGGACGTGGACGTCGCGCGGTGCGGCTGGGTGTTCGCCACCGCCGACGACAGCCCGAAGGGGCGGCAGCTGGCCGCGCACCCGGCCGCGGCCATGACCCTCTACTGGCCGCTGCTCGGCCGGCAGGTGCGGATCCGCGGCGAGGTCGAGCAGGCGCGGTCGGAGGTCGCGGCGGCCGAGTTCCTCACCCGGTCGCCCGGCGCGCGGGTGGCCGCCCTGGTCGGCCGGCAGAGCGAGGTACTGGAGTCGCCCGCCGTGTACGAGGCCGCCGCCGACGTGGCTCGCCGCGCCCTCGCCCAGGAGCCGGGCACGATCGCCCCCGGCCACGCCGTCTACACGCTCTGGGCCCACGAGGTGGAGTTCTGGCAGGGCGACGCCGACCGCCGCCACGTCCGCCTGCGGTACGTGCGAAGCGGCGACGGACGTCGGGATTCCTGGGCCCGGACCATGCTCTGGCCCTGAGGTCTCATGGGTGACGGCTGAGGGCTTGCAGCTGACAGAGAGCGGCTGACGGCTGACAGATGACAGAGAACGGATGACAGCTGACAGAGAACGGATGACCGGAGACGGCTGGCGGACGACAGAGAGCCGATGACCGACGACGGACGCTGACCACCACGCGCCACCGCCACCCGTGCCGCCCTGCCACCCCCGCTACCCCGCCGCCTAGCGGCGCCCGGTCAGCGTGGCGCCCACGCTCGCCGCCACCACGCACGCGATGCCGGCCAGCTGCGGCCACCCGAGCAGCTGGTGCAGCACCAGCAGTCCGACCAGCGCACTGACCGCCGGCTCCAGGCTCACCAGCACGCTGAACACCCGCTGGGGCATCCGCCGCAACGCCGTCATCTCCAGCGCGTACGGGATCACCGGCAGCAGCAGCGACACCCCTGCCACGGCGAGCAGCAGCAGGACCGGCGAGGCGGTCGGGGCGGTCAGTCCGTCCCAAGCCTGGCCGAGCCCGAAGGGGGCGAGCGTCAGCGCGCCGACCGTCATCGACACCGCGAGGCCCTGGAAGCCCTGGAACGCGGCACCGACCTTGTCGGTGAAGAGGATGTACGCCGCGTAGCAGGCGGCCGCGCCGAACGCGTACGCCAGGCCGACCGGGTCGAGCGAGGAGCCGCCCTCGCCCCCGGCGAACAGCGTCAGCAGGGCGACCCCACCACCCGCGAGCAGTGCCCAGAGCAGATGGGCGGCACTCCGGGCGAAGACCAGCGCGACGGCGAGCGGCCCGAGGAACTCGATGGTGGCGGCCGTCCCCATCGGCAGCCGGTCGATCGCGCCGGCGAACAGCAGCGTCATCCCGGCGGACGCCATGCCGAGCAGCGCGGCCGCGCCGAGGTCGCGCGGGCTGCGGCCGCGCAGTTTGGGCCGGGTGACCGCCAGCAGCACGACGGCCGCGAAGCTCAGCCGGAGGAAGGTGGTGCCGCTGACGCCCAGCGGCGCGAACAGCGGCTTGGAGAGGGCGAGGCCCAGCTGCACGGTGAACATGGCCATCAGACAGAGAAGCGGCGCCGGGATTCTCTCCGGGCGCCGCAGCAGCTTCGAGGTCCGCCGGCCTGACGACCGGCCGGCCCCTGTCCCCGGTGGCGCTGCGGCAGGCCCACCGCCCGCCTGGCCGCCCGCACCGCTGCTACCCGCGCCGCTGGCGCCCGCACCACTGCTCCCGGCACCGTCCGCGCCGCTTCGTCGCCAACCACCACGCTCGCCGGCGGGCTCGCCCTTGGGGGCGGGCGGCATGGCAAGGGACTCGGCGGTGGCCGGGACGGTGGCGAGGGCGTCGCCGGGGATGGGAGTGGGCATGGTGGCGAGTGTGCCGTAAGGAGTCCAGGTGGCGCAAGCTCGTTACCAAAATGTGGACGAACCTGGATGAGTGCGGCCGAACGTGTGGGGGCGGGGGAGGCCCGGCGCGGCTGTCCGCTCGATCCGATGAGCCGTCAGTATCAATGACCCTGTGCGCTATCTTCGTCCGGCCGCGCTTACCGCCGCCTCCCTGGTCCTGTTGCTCGCCACCGACGGGACGGGGGGCGCCAGCGCCGAGGCGACCGCATCCGGCGGTGGGGCCCACCGCATCCGGCGCACCGTGCTGCCGGACCGTGCCGCCGCCAGGCTCGACGAGCTGCCGCAGGAGGTCTTCACCGGGGCCGGGTTCGACGTCTGCACCGCGCCCTCGCTGGAGACCCTGCGGGCCTGGCGCACCGCGTCGCCGTACGGCGCGCTCGGCATCTACAGCAGCGGCGGCCAGCGGGGCTGTGACCAGCCGCGGCTGACCGCCGACTGGGTCCGGATGGCCCGCGGGATGGGCTGGCGGCTCATCCCCACCCACGTCGGGCTCCAGGCGCCGTGCAGCACGCTGAAGGGCAAGCCCAAGCGGATCGACCCGGCCCGGGCCGTCCAGCAGGGGCGGGACGAGGCGGCCGAGGCCGTCCGCGGCCTGGAGAGCCTGGGCTTCGGCAAGGGCAGCCCGGCCTACCTGGACATCGAGTCCTACCCCACCGGCGACCGCGGCTGCGGCCAGGCCGTCATCGACTTCACGCTCGGCTGGACCCAGGCGCTGCACGACGCGGGGTACCGCTCCGGGTACTACTCCAGCGTCGGCTCCGGCATCGCCGACCTGGCGGCGGCCGAGCGTGTGGGCAGCTTCCCGCTCCCGGACGCCGTCTGGTACGCCCGGTGGGACGACCGTGCGGTGACGGACGGTCAGGGCGCGCTGGATCCCGGGCAGTGGGACGCGCACCAGCGGATCCACCAGTACCGCGGCAACGTCACGGAGACCTACGGCGGCGCCACCCTCACCATCGACCGCGACCGGCTCGACTCGCCGGTCGGCGTCTAGTCCGGCGAGCCGGGCCGCCGGCGGCCCCGGGTAAGGTGTGGCGCGCCGGCGAGCACAAGGCAAGCAAAGGGGGCGGCATGCCGAATGGGCATGGGCATGGGCAGGGCCGGGCGTACGGCCAGGGTCAGGGCCAGGGCCAGGCGTACGGCCAGGGCGAGGCGTACGGCCAGGGGTACAGCGGCGGCGGATACGGCGCCCCCGCGCAGAACCCGTACCAGCAGGTTCCCCCGCCGCCACAGAACCCGTACGGCGAGAATCTCTACGCCCAGAACCCATACCAGCAGCAGGCCCCGTACCAGCCGGCCCCGTCCGCCCAGGCAGCCCAGGCCGGGCCACCCGCCTACGCCCAGCCGGCCCCGCCCGCGTACGCCCAGCCCGCCCAGCCCGCCCAGCCCGCCCAACCCGCCCAGCCCGCGCCGCGGAGCCCGTACGAGCAGGCGCCTTCGATCGCCGCTCCCGGCGGGGGATTCCCCGGCCCGGGGCCGCGCCGTAGCCGGACCGGCGTGCTGGTGCAGTTCGTACTGCAGTGGATCTACGCCCCGCTCTGGATCGGCGCGCTGGTCGCGCTCTTCGCCCTCCTCCTGTTCGCAGGCGGCGGCGGGCCCTCCGGGCCCGAGTCCGACACCTGGCTGAAGCCGAACCGCTACTTCATCCCGCCGCGCCGGCTGCGCGCCGAGCTGACCGGCCGGCCCGAGGACTGGGAGGCGTACCTCGCGCCGATCCTGGCCCGTCGGATCCGCGCCGCCGAGGCGAAGCACGCCTGCGGCGACGGGGTCGTCCAGGCCGACGACAGCCGCGAGGTGGGGCTGCGTCTGCCGGTGCGGCTCTACCGCGGGCTCGGGCCGGCGGGGGTCGTCCGGCTCGCCGAGCGGCACGGCTGGTCGGGCGTGCCCGGCGGCGCGGACGGCGAGCACACCTCGTTGCGCCGCCGCTTCCCCGCCCCGCCGCAGGTGTACGGCCCGGCTCCGCAGGATCCCCCGCCCGCTCCCGGCACCCCGTGGGGGCCGCGGCCGTCCCGGTTCTTCCTGCTGCTGCCCTTCATGCTGGTGCTCCAGCTCGTGTACATCCCGGTGGTCTTCCTGCTGACGGCCTGGAGCAGGACCACGGACCCGGAGTACTGGGACCTCTGGGGCGCGCGCTGGGCGGTCGGCCCGCGGGCGATCTGGCCGGAGCTGACCGGCAGCACGGCGGCCTGGGACCGTCACGTCCGACGGATCCTGGAGCGCGAGGTCACCAAGGCGACGGCGAACACCCCGACCGGGGCCGCCCGTGGGGTCAGCCGCCCCGACGGCAGCGTCTCCCGCCGGGTCAAGATCAACCTGGCCACCTACCGTGGCATCGGTGCCCACCACGTCCTGCGTATCGCCGCCGAATCCGGCTGGCACCTCGACCCGGCCTACACCCCCCGCCCCGACGTCTCCGTCCGCCTCACCCGCGCGGACCGTCCCGGCGACGCGCCCAGGCCGTGACCGCGAGCTCGCCGCGGCCGTCGCGAGGCGGCCGCGGCCGGAGGCCGTGACGGGGGCAACGGGGTGCGGGTGCTGACAGGGGCTGCGAGGGGCGGCACAATCAGGCTCGGCTGGCCCTCGTTACCGTCGGGTAGCCGTGACCCATGTGCCGCCTGGTCAAGGAGGACCCCGCGTGTTCAGCACGATGCAGGACGTACCGCTCACCGTCGCCCGGATCCTCACCCACGGGGCGAGCGTCCACGGGCGCTCCGTCGTCAGCACGTGGAACGGTGAGTCCGCGGACGTCCGCACGTTCGCCGAGGTCGGGGCCAGGGCCGCGCAGCTCGCGCACGCGCTGCGCGACGAGCTCGGGGTGACGGAGGACGACCGGGTCGCCACCCTGATGTGGAACAACGCGGAGCACCTGGAGGCCTACCTGGCCATCCCCTCCATGGGCGCCGTGCTGCACACCCTCAACCTGCGGCTGCCCGGCCAGCAGCTGTCGTTCATCGTCAACCACGCCGCCGACCGCGTCATCATCGTCAACGGCAGCGTGCTGCCGCTGCTCGCCGCCGTGCTGCCGCAGCTGAACCCGACCCTGCGACACATCGTGGTGAGCGGGCCCGGCGACCGGTCGGTGCTGGCGGGCTTCGCGGGCGCGGTGCACGAGTACGAGGACCTGATCGCCGGCCGTCCACTCGACTACCCCTGGCTCACCGACATCGACGAGCGCCGGGCCGCCGCCCTCTGCTACACCTCCGGCACCACCGGCGACCCCAAGGGCGTGCTCTACAGCCACCGGTCGGTCTACCTGCACTGCCTGCAGGCCAACGCGGGCGACTGCTTCGCGCTGACCGCCGCCGACACCGCGCTGCCGGTCGTCCCGATGTTCCACGTCAACGCCTGGGGCATCCCGCACGCCGCCTTCATGTCCGGCGCCAACCTGCTGATGCCGGACCGCTTCCTCCAGCCGAAGCCGCTCGCCACCATGATCGACCAGGTCGGGCCGACCGTCAGCGCCGCCGTCCCGACCATCTGGAACGGCCTGCTGGACGAGCTCGACACCGGCGACTACGACACCTCCGCGCTGCGGATGGTGGTCATCGGCGGTTCGGCCTGCCCGCCGGCCCTGATGCGCGCGTTCCGGGACCGTCACGGCATCAACGTCGTGCATGCCTGGGGCATGACCGAGACCTCCCCGCTCGGCACCTTCGCGCTCCCGCCGGGCGGTCTGACGGACGAGCAGGAGTGGTCGTACCGGGTCACCCAGGGCCTGTTCCCCGCCTCGGTCGAGGCGCGGCTCTCCGGCCCCGGCGGCGAGCGGATGCCGCACGACGGTGCCTCGGCCGGCGAGCTGGAGGTGCGCGGGCCGTGGATCGCCGGCGCGTACTACGGCGGCGCGGGCAACGACCCCGAGCGGCCGGACGACAAGTTCAGCGAGGACGGCTGGCTCCGCACCGGCGACGTCGGCACCATCACGCCGGACGGGTACCTGACCCTCACCGACCGCGCCAAGGACGTCATCAAGTCAGGCGGCGAGTGGATCTCCTCGGTCGAGCTGGAGAACCACCTGATGGCCCACCCGGAGGTGGCCGAGGCCGCCGTGGTCGCCGTCCCGGACGAGAAGTGGGGCGAGCGGCCGCTGGCCACCGTCGTGCTGCGGGCCGGCGCCGGCGCCGGCCTCCGCGAGCTGCGGGCCTTCCTGGCCGAGCGGGTCGCGTCCTGGCAGCTGCCCGAGCGCTGGGCGCTGGTGGAGAGCGTGCCGAAGACCTCGGTCGGGAAGTTCGACAAGAAGGTCATCCGCGCGAACCACGCCGCCGGCGAGCTGGACGTCACCGTCCTCGGCAAGGACTAGCCGGGGGCCCCACCACGCACCGCCCACCGCGCATCACGCACCGCTCCTCGCTCACCGGCCGCGCGGCCGGTGAGCGAGGAGCGGTGGGCGATGGCCCGAACGGGCGCTACTGGCCGCTCGCCAGGCCCAGCGCGCCGGCCGCCGGCATGCCGGGGACGCTCTGCTCGCCGATGGTGCCGATCCGGCCGAGCAGGTCGACGATCCGCGACTGCACGTCCGCCGTGGTGGCGCGCTCGGCGAGGAAGAGCACCGTCTCGCCGGTGCGCAGCCTGGGCAGCTCGCGCGGGTCGAGGCCGGTCGAGGTGTAGACGACCAGCGGGGTGCGGTGCAGCCGGTCGTTGGCGCGCAGCCAGTCCAGCAGGCCGACCCGGCGGCGGCGGATCTGCAGCAGGTCCATCACCACCAGGTTGGGCTGCACGCTGCTGGCGCGGGCGACGGCTTCGTTCTCGTCCACCGCGTGCTCGACGTGCATCCCGCGCCGTTCCAGGCTGCTGATCATCGCGGCCGCGATGTCGGGGTTGCCCTCGACCAGCAGTACCCGGGGTGCGTGGTTCTCTCCGTCGCGCGGCGCCAGGGCGCGCAGCAGGACGGCCGGGTCGGCTCCGTACGCCGCCTCGCGGGTGGCCTGGCCGAGGCCGGCCGTGACCAGTACGGGCACCCGGCTGTTCAACGCCGCCGTCCGCAGGGACTGCAGCGCGGTACGGGTGATCGGGCCGGTCAGCGGGTCGACGAAGAGCGCGGCGGGGTAGGCGGCGGCCTGGGCCTCCACCTCCTCGCGGGAGCGGACGATCACCGGCCGGTAGCCGCGGTCCTGGAGCGCCTGCTTGGTGGACGGGTCGGGCTCCGGCCAGACCAGGAGCCGGCGCGGGCGCCCGTCCACGGCGGGGGCGACCATCGTGGGGTCGTCGGCCGGTGCCGGCAGCGCCGGTTCGCCGCTGCCGGCGGCGGCCAGCTCGGCCATCGGGCGCGGCGGCGTACGGGACTCCACCGGCGCGCCGACCTGCATGCCTACCTGCATGCCGCCCGGCGCGCCGACCTGGCTTCCGGCCTGCCCTGCGCCCTGCGGGGCGGGCGGCTCGGGCGCCTCGGTGGCGGGGAACGCCGCGGGGAAGGCGCCGGCGAACGCGCCGCCCGCGCCCATCGGACGCGGCGGTGCGAGTTCGCCCAGTCCGCTGCCCACCGGCTGCGGCTGCTCGGGCTCGGCGCCACCCACCCCGGGGCCCTGGGGCCCGGTGGAGGCGGCCGGCAGCGCGGGGCGGGCAGGCTCCAGCGCGGAGCCGACGGCCGGAGCGCTACCCGGGACGCCCGGCTGCGGCGAGCCGTCCTGCTGCCCCTGCCCGTCCGGCGGGAGGCCCTGGGGGTTGCCCTGCGGGCCGACCTGCTGCGCGGCCCGGCCGGGCTGCTCGTCCGGCCGGACGGCCGCCTCGCCACCCGGCGGTACGGCCAGCCGTCGGCGCCGGCCGGTGGGCTGGGCCGGGGCGGGCTCGGGCAGGGCGGGCGCGGGGCCCGCCGGGAGGGCGTTCTCCAGCCCGGGGTAGAGCGGGGTGCCGGCGTCGGGCACGCCGGGGATCGAGAAGCCGCCCGAGGAGTCGTCCTGGGCGGGCAGCGCGCGCCGCCGCCCGGACGGCTGCGCCTGCTCCGGGCCGGGCTCGGCCTGGGCCGGGGGAGCCTCGACGGGGCCTGCGCCCAGGGCGATCGGCCCGCGTGCGGACGGTTCGCCGCCCTCGCCCTGCGGGGGCGAGGTGGGTGCGGCGGGCGCGGTCGGCGTGGCCTGGCCGGAGGGGCCGGGGCCGAGCGCGATCGGTCCGGCGGGCCTGGCCTCCCGGGACTCCCCGGCCTCCGGGGCCGCCCGGTCGCGCTCGTCGCCCGCCGGGCCGGCGGGTACCGCGTACGCCGTGCCACTGCCGTCGTCGCCGCGCCACGGGTCGGCCTCGGGGCCGTGCGGCGCGCCGGCGGGGGGCCTGCCGTACGCCGGGTCGTTGCCGTTGCCGTTCCACTGCTCGGGGACGGCCCGCCCGGCTCCGCCGGTGCTCTGCCCGGGACGGCCGGGGGCCTCGTTCCACTGCTCGGGGGAGGGCGGCCGGTCGGCGCCGCCCCACTGCTCCGGGCCGCCGTCGGGACGGGGCGGAGCTTCGTTCCAGTGGTCGTGCCCGGCGGCGGGCCGTCCGGCCCCCGTGTCGCCGGGGTCGCCCGCTGCGGCCTTGGCGGCGCGGCGTGCGGCACGCTCCGCCCGCCCGCTGGTCGCGGGCCCGTCTGCGGGTTCGCCCGAGTCCATGGCCGAGCCCGCGCCGGTACCCGCGCCGCTCGCGCCTACGCCCGCACCCGTACCGGCGCCCGGCTCCGCACCACCCGGTCGGGTGGCACCCGCGGCACCCGCGGCGTCGGCCGGGCCGGCCGAGCCGGAGCCCGGGGCGTCCTGCGTCGGCGAGGCCGTCGGCAGCAGCTCCGGAATGCCCGGCAGGTCGGGCAGTACGGCGGTGTCGCTCTCCTTCGGCGCGTCCCGGCGGCCACCGGCGGCGGCGCGCTCGGCGGCGGCCTTCGCGGCGACCGGATCCAGCGGAAGCTCGACCACATACGTGGTGCCCGCCCGGTTGGGCAGCTCGTGCCGCTGGAGGACTCCGCCGTGCCGCTCCACCGTGCTGCGGGCGATCGGCAGGTGTACGGGGCTGCCGCCGAGGCCGGGGCCGCGGATCTCGATCCGGGCCACCTCGCCGCGCTGCGCGGCGGCCAGCACCACCATGGGGGCGTCGCCGCCGACCGGCGGCAGCGCGGGGGTGCCGGACACGGGGCCGTCGGTGGCCGCCGGGCCGGCGTCCAGCGACAGGGCGACCCCGCTGACGTCCGCGACCAGGTGGGCGAGCGCCTGCGCCAGCCGCTCCCGGTCGGCGATCACCTCGACCGGCGCGGCGTGCACCGAGAAGCGCACCCGGCCTGAGCCGACCAGCTCACCGGCCCGCTCGACGGCCTGCCGCACGACGGCGTCCAGGCCAACCGGCTCCCGCTCCAGGGTGCCCTGCCCGTTCTCCGTCCCGGCCTCGAAGCGCTGGTAGGACAGCACCCCGTCGATCAGCTTGCCGAACCGCCGGCACTCGTCGGCGAGCCGCCGCAGCGTCCAGTTGGCCTCCGGCCAGAGCTGGCCGGCCGGGTCGCCCGCCAGGGCGTCGATCCGCCGGTGAAGTGTCGTCAGCGCCCCGCCGAGCTCGCTCTCCAGCACCGCCGTGAGGTGCTCGTTGCGGGCGACCAGCGCCAGCTCCCGGGTGCGGTCTGTGAACGTCATCACCGCGCCGACCAGCTGGTCGCCGTCCCGGACGGGGGCGGTGGTGAGGTCGACGGTGACCGGGCGGCCGTCCTTGCGCCACAGCACGGTGCCGCGCACCCGGTGTTTGCGGCCGGAGGTGAGGGTGTCCAGCAGCGCGGACTCCTCCAGGTTCAGCGGCGTGCCGTCGGCCCTGGAGTGCTGGATCAGCGGGTGCAGCTCACGCCCACCCAGCTCGCTGGCCCGGTACTCCAGGATGTGCGCGGCGGCCGGGTTGACCAGCACACAGCGCCCCTCCAGGTCCACGCCGAGCACGCCCTCGGCCGCGGCCCGCAGGATCATCTCGGTCTGCTTGTGCTGGCGCCGCAGCTCCGCCTCGACCCCGAGCCGGCTGGAGAGGTCCCGGACGAGCAGCAGGAGCAGATCGCTGCCGGAGGGCCGCGAGCCCTCCCGGTACGGGTCGTACGGCACCAGCGGGGAGAGCGCGTAGCCGCGCCCCTCGCTCGCGCCGTCGTCCGCGAAGTCGTTGCCGGACACCTCCACGGGGAAGGTGGTGCCGTCGGTGCGCCGGGCGCTCATCCGAACGGGGCGGTCGAGCTCGTCGGCCTCGCGGGGGGCGGGGCGCATCGAGCCTGGGATGCGGCTCGGATCGAACTCCGGCAGCAGGTCGAGTACGCCCATGCCGACCAGCGACGTGCCCGGAGCCTGGAGGCTCTGGACGGCGGCGTGGTTGGCATCGACGACTGTGCCGTTGCTGTTCACCAGCAGCAGCGCGTCGGGCAGGGCATCGAGTATGGCGGCGAGGCGAGCAGCGCCTCGGATCGGCCTGCTGCTCACGTCGACAGGTCTCCTCGGCTCAGGGCAGCTCCTCCGGAGACTGGAGTATCTCATTCTTCTTTGCGGTGGGGGCGACCCGCCTAGTAACGTAAGCGGTGGTTGGTGCCGGGCCGGTAGGCTGTGGCATCATCACAGGCACACGGAGCGGATCCGCCATGCGGAGAAGGTCCTTGTGGAGGAGGCTTCGCCTAGTCCGGTCTATGGCGCCGCACTGCTAATGCGGTTTGGGCCTTAAAGCCCATCGAGGGTTCAAATCCCTCAGCCTCCGCCTCCGGGAGCCCCGTCGACCATCAGGTCGGCGGGGCTCTCTGCATCTGCGGACGCCCCGCCGGTCAGGGCCGGCCAGGGTCAGGAAGGGCCGACCAGGCAGGTCGGGGGCAGATGCCGGGCAGCGGGCCCGGCAGGGGCCTGGTGGGGTTCGCGGCCCCTCCGGTGGGGCGGGATCAATCGATTTCGCCCCGCGTCGCAGGTCATGTAATGTTGTCCCCGCAACGCCCCGGTGGCACTGACACCAGGGCGAGCGCTCATAGCTCAACGGATAGAGCACTTGACTACGGATCAAGAGGTTGCAGGTTCGAATCCTGCTGAGCGCACAGCGATCATGAGGCCCCAGGCTCAGGCCCGGGGCCCTCGTGATGCCGAAGGCGCTGCAAGGCCCTGAGGGCGCTCATAGCTCAACGGATAGAGCACTTGACTACGGATCAAGAGGTTGCAGGTTCGAATCCTGCTGAGCGCACCAGCTGAACAGAGGCCCCGCCGACCACCAGGTCGGCGGGGCCTCTGTCGTTTCCACGGTGCTCGGGTCCGGGCCCGCCCTCACCCCAGGTCGGTGCGGTTGATCCAGGGCACGTCCCGCAGATCGAGGAACCAGTCGGAGGAGGTCAGCGGCCGGGTCCGGTTGAAGGTCTCCGGCCCCGGATCGTTCCTGATCAGGGCGGGGTCGGCGCCGAGGCCCAGCAGCAGCTCGGTCAGCTCGGGCGCGAGCTCGGGCGGTCCGCAGAGGTGGATGTCCCAGCCGTACCAGTCGCCGTGCCCGGACAGGCTCTGCCTGACCAGCGCGGCCGCCGCGTCGCGGCCGGCCCCGGTCTCGGGGGCGGCCAGCAGCACGTTCAGTCCGCGGTGCCGGTCCACCAGCCGCTGGACGGCGGCCAGGTCGTACTGGTCGGCGTCGTCGCGCGCGGCCAGGTAGACGGTGACCGGCCGGTGGTCCAGCTCGGGGCCGAGCTGTTCCAGCAGGGCCTTGATCCGGCTCCACCCGGTGCCGCCGGCCACCGCGAGCAGTGGACGACGGGAGCGGGGGCCGAGCACGGCGTCGCCGAGCGGTGGGCCCAGTCGTACGTGTTCGCCGGGCATCAGGTCGTTGACCAGCGCGGTGCTGAGCAGCCCGCCGGGCACCCGGCGCACGTGCAGCTCCAGGCTGCCGTCCCGGCGGGGGGCGTTGGCGATCGAGTACGGGCGCCAGACGCGCGGCACCCGCGGCGAGCAGAGCGTGAGGTACTGCCCGGCCGTGTAGGGGTACGGGCGGCCGGGGGCGAGGGTGAGCACCACCACGTCGGGGGCGGCCCGGCGGCGCTCCAGTACCACGGCCTCCCACCAGGCGGGGGCGGAGTCCGGTACGGCCTCGGCGGCCGCGGTCATCACCTGGGTGATCACGGTGTACGCCTCGGTCCAGGCCTTCTCGATCTCTGGCGTCCAGGAGTGCCCGGAGAAGTGCCGCAGCGCGGCGATCAGGCTGGCCCCGACGGCCGGGTAGTGCTCGGGCGCGGCGCCGAACTTGCGGTGGTCGCGTCCGAGCGCCCGCAGGTACCCGGTGAGCTCTCCGGGGCTCTCCAGCCGCAGCACGAGCTGGGTGAGCGCGGCGAACAGCCGGTCGCGCTGCTCGGCCATCTCGGCGGGGAAGAGCTCACGCACGTCGGGGTTGTGGGTGAACAGGTGGGCGTAGAAGTACTTGGCCAGGTGGTCGGCGCGGCGCTCGACGACGGCGAAGCTCGCGCGGATCACCGCGGGGTCGAAGGGCACCGCGGCGGCCTCAGCCGGCGGCCTTCGCCGCTGTCAGCGCGTCGGCCATGGTGTCGGCGACGACGGCGTAGACGGCCGTCCAGGAGGCGTCGGTCTCCGGGGTCCAGGCCTCCCCGGCGAAGTGCCGCAGGGTGGCGAGCAGACTGGCGCCGACGGCCGGGAAGTGCTCCGGCAGGGCGCCGTACGCCGCATGGCGGCCGCCGAGCCCCTGTAGGACCGCGACCAGCGCCTCGGTGTCCTCCAGCTGGGTGACCAGGGTGCCGAGCGCGGCCCACAGGCGGTCCTGCTGCTCGTCGAGGTGCTCGGCGAACAGGCCGCGCACGCCGGGGTTGTGCTCGAACAGGTGCCGGTAGAAGTACCCGGCCACCTCGGGGCCGTGGGGTTCGACGACCGCGAAGCTGCTCTTGATGAGAACGGGGTTTATGGTCACGGGCCCCGACTCTACTGAGCGAGTGGCCAATTCGAACAGGGAAGACCAATGAATGGTCAAGCACTGGTCAGTTGCGGCCAGTTGTATTCGTTCCGACTGGCCGGAATGCGTCGGTGCCGGAGGGCTTCCCGCAGATCCGGGCGAGTGCCCGCCAATTGGGTAGGAACTCCGCAATGGCGCTGGTGTCGCAGTATTACCGGCTCAGGATCGTGATTCCGTTTTGTCGGATCTTGTGTCCTGACTGCCGCCCAGGCGGCCGACACCGAAGGAGAGCCGGATGCGCCGACAGTTTGCCCGCGACACCGAACTCTCCGTACCCGGTGCGCGGTGGTACGGGCCCGGAGCACACCGGCGGCGCCTGGTCGGCACCGGCGTTTCGGCCATACTGGTGGCCGGACTGCTGATCGGCTGGAATTCGCCGTTCTCCGTGGCGCAGCAGTCACCTGACACCTGGTCGGCCGAACGCCGCGCGGTACTTCCCGCCGGACTCGCCGTCCAGCTGGACTTCTCCGCCGTGCCCGGGGTGAGCGCCGCCGCCGAACCGGGCCGGCTGGCCGAGCGTGCGGGAGGGGGGCGCGGCGAAGGGCCTTACTCCGACGGGCTGAAGGCCGGCGACCCCGCCGAGACCTTCCGGATCACCGAGGACCGTCCGCAGACGGATGGTTCCTGGCGGACCCCGGGCGCCCTCCAGCCGACCTTCTCCCGACCCGTGCGCAATCCGAGGCCGCACGTCAGCGGGCTGGCCGCGCTCGCCACCGGCAAGGGCGGCAGCACCTCCGGCGCGACCCGACTGACCGTCACCGGCGGTACGCCGGGCGCACCGTCGCTGGCAGGCCGCACCGGCTGGCCGGGCTGGACGCTGGTCGGCAACGCGCTCGCCCCCGCCGTCGCGGACGGCAGCGCCGACGGCGCGCCGGACGCCGAGGGCAGCGTGCAGCTGGCCGGCACCTTCACCGCGCCGCCCTCCGCCGACCAGGCCCGCGCCCGCGCCCTCGCCGCTCTGCCTGCACCACCTGCACCACCCGCCCCACCCGTGGCGGCCACCGGCCGCTCCGCGTCCGGTGGCCGGCGGGCCGCCCTCGGCGGTGGCCTGCTGCTGCTCGCGGCCGTTGGGCTGATCACCCGTCGGGTGTTCGGTCGCGGTCCGGGTGGCCGCAGGCGCTGAAGACCTCCACCCCACCAACCCCCACGTGTCCGATCGTCAGATCACCTGCGGACGGCTCGTCAGCCAATGTCGACACCGAAAGTGTCAAATGTCGCATTTGACGACGTATGAACTTAGCCTGGCTTTGGCGCCGCCTGTCAGGCCAAGGCCGCCCGTTGCGCGACACGCCGAACCCTGAGGATCCGTGCATGGACGTCACTCGCGATTCTTCGCAGCGACCCGACACCCTGTCCGAGCCCCTGCCGCCGGTGCTCACCGACCCCGCCCGGGCCGGTGCGAGCCCGATGCCCAAGCTGACGAAGCCGCCCGGCGGCGCGCCGGCCGGGCCGGCGGCTCCACGCCCCGCGCCGGACGAGGGGCCGGACACCGAGCCGCTGGCCCTCCGGTTCAGGGGGGCCGACGGCCTCCCGGGCCCGGCCGCCCCGGCACCGGCTGCCCGTCCCGCGTCGTTCGACGGCAGCCTCGGCGGGGCCGGCGCCCCGCCGGCGAGCACCACCCGCCGACCGCCGCGCGTCGACCCGGCCCTGCGGGAGTCCGCCGCCGTCACCCTGCCCGGCTGGATCGCGCTGCTCGCCCTGCTGGCCGGGGTCGCCGCCGTGCTCCTCGTCCTCGCCAGGACGGGGGCGCTCCCGCACTGGGACGCGCTCCCCGACGTACGCAGCGCCGCCGTCAAGCAGCGGGGCGGGGCCGAGGTCACCACCACCCGGGCGCTCGCCGCCGTCGCCGCGAGCAGTCTGCTGGCCATCCTCGCCCTGGCCGGGCTGCTCGCCAACGCCGGCGGCGAGACCCGGGTGCTCACCCGCTGGGGCCGCTACCGGGGCACCGTCCGCCGGGCCGGCCTGGTCTGGGTGAACCCGCTGCTGCACCGGCACCGGGTGGACGTCCGGCTGCGGCACTGGCGCAGCGAGCCCGTCCACGTCGTCGACCGCGCGGGCACGCCCATCGTCGTCCGGCTGCTGATCGTCTGGCGGGTCAAGGACACGGCGCGGGCGCTGCTGTCGGTCGCCGACCACGAGAACTACCTGCGTGAGCAGGTGCACGCGGTAGTCACCCGCACCGCGTCCACACTGCCCTGCGACAGCAACGCCGTCCCCGGGCCGGCCCTGCGCGACGGCCACTGGTTCGCGGACGAGATGACCCGGTCGCTGGCCGCCGAGGCGGCGCCGGCCGGTCTGGAGGTCTACTCCGTCCAGCCGCTGTCGCTGGAGTACGCGCCCGAGGTCGCGGAGTCCATGCGGCGGCGCCGGCTCGCCGAGCTGGACGCGGGCCTGCGCACCGTGCTCGTCGACGACGCCGTCGAGGCGGCCGCCCTCGCGGTGCGCCGACTGGAACGGGCCACCGCGCACGAGCTGGACGAAGCCGCCCGCAGCGCCCTGATGAAGCAACTGCTGGTCGCCTTCGTCGCCCCGGCGGGAGTCGCCGCCTCGGTGCCCTCCCCCAGCCTCCGGGCCGGGGGATCACCGTCGCCCGCCCGGGCCGGCGGACGCAAGCCGACCCACCTCGGCCGCCCGTAGCGGGACCGGCAGCGGGCTGCCGACGGGATCGGTGGCCGATCGGCCCGCCGCCGCCCGATATCCACAGGCTGTGGACGGCGCCGCACCGCGAGTGCGGGCCGTCCACAGCCTGTGGGCGTGCCGGGAGGGAGGAGCGTCAGGCGGAGGCCTCGTCCAGCAGCTTCAGCTGCTCGGCCGTCAGGCGCAGTCCGGCGGCCGCGAGCAGCGGGGGCAGCTGCTCGACCGTACGGGCGCTCGCGATCGGGGCGACGACGGTCGGCCGGGTCGACAGCCAGGCCAGCGCGACGGTGGCGAGCTCGACGCCGTGCTCGGCCGCGACGGTGTCCAGCGCGGCGAGCACCCGGGGGCCGCGCGGGTCATCGAGGTAGCGCCCGGCGCCCTGGGCGCGGGCGCTGCGCACCCCGTCCCCGCCCGGGCGGTACTTGCCGGTCAGGAACCCGGAGGCCAGCGCGAAGTACGGCACGCAGGAGAGGCCGTGCTCGGCCACCACCTGCGCCGGCGGGCCCTCGTAGGTGGCGCGCGAGACCAGGTTGTAGTGCGGCTGGACGGCCACGTACTTCGCCAGGCCCTCGCGCTCGGAGCAGGCGAGCGCCTCGGCCAGCCGCTCCGCGCTGATGTTGGAGGCGGCTATCTCGCGGACCTTGCCCTCCTGCACCAGCTGGTCGAGGGCGCCGAGGAACTCCTCCACGGGCGTCCCGGTGTCGTCGCGGTGGGTGTAGAGCAGGTCGATGCGCTCGATGCCCAGGCGGCGCAGCGAGTCCTCGGTCGCGGACTTGATCGTGTCGGCGCGGAGCCCCGTCGCCTCGGGGTGGCTGCCGACCTTGGTGGCGACGACGATGTCGTCCCGGTTGCCGCGGCTGTGCAGCCAGTTGCCGACGATCGTCTCCGACTCGCCGCCGGTGTTGCCCGGCACCCAGGCCGAGTAGACGTCGGCGGTGTCGATGAAGTTGCCGCCGCCGGCGGCGTAGGCGTCGAGGACGGCGAAGGACTGCTCCTCGTCCGCCGTCCAGCCGAAGACGTTGCCGCCGAGGGAGAGCGGGGACACGGCGAGGTCGGAGGTGCCGAGCGTCACACGCCGGTGGGCGTCACTGTGGAATTCGGTCATGCCCGAAGTCAACCTGATGGGGCGTACGGCCATTCCGGTGACGGCGGCGTCCTCACGAGCCCGTCGTGCCGGTGTCGCAGTCGGGTGAGGGCGGGGTGTGGGTGGGATCCGACGGGGGTCCGGGGTGTCCTCGGGGCGGGCGGGTTCGTTAGAGTCCTCGCCATGGCTGACAACGACTACGACCCCGCCGGCAGCACCCAGATGTTCCGGGCGTTCGTCGAAGAGACCCCGGCCCAGCAGGCGCCCGGCTCCGTTTCCACCCACGGCAGCAGCCGCGGCGGCAACCGCACCGGCATGATCGCGGTGGTGGCCGTCGCCGTGGTGGCCGTGCTCGCCGCCGTCGTCTGGCTGGCGGTCAAGTAACCCCCCCGTTCGGTCCGCCTGGCGGCAAGCCCTCGTTCAGCAGGGCTTTCGCCAGGCGTCCAGTTCAAGGCGCTTCTGCATCGAGCTGAGGCCCAGCGACTTGGCCTGCGCGCAGAACTTCTCCGTGCCGACCTTGTACTCGACGTGCAGGACGGCCTTGCCCGCCTTGATGAACGGGCTCAGCTTGTCGCACTCGTTGAACTGGGCGCACTCCTCGTTCACCGCGAAGTCGAAGTCCCCGACCAGGGCCGGGATCTGGTCGAGGTCGTTCTTCAGTGCGACCGCCAGGCCGCGCTCGTGTGCGAGCGCGGCGAGCATGCGGTTGTACTTCAGCTGGTCGTCACCGGTGAGCGGGAAGCCGGTGTCGTTGATGTACGCGTCGGTGGTGTCCGGCTCGACGCCGTCGAAGCCCTTGGCCTTGCACATGTCGAAGCGGGCGGCCATCACCGGGCGGAGCTTGTCCAGCTGCCTGATGTCGAGCCACTTCTCGCCGCGCCAGCCGTTGTCCTGGCCCTGGAGGGCCTTGGGGACGGCGCCGGCGTCGGGGCGGAAGTCCTCCGAGGAGCCGGCGTTGATGTAGCAGATCACCTTGCGGCCCTTGGCGTGCAGTGAGGCGACCACCGAGGCGTCGTTCTCGAAGCCGTCGATGTCGTACACCGGGGCGTCCACCGACTCGTCGACCTTGCCGTCGAGCTGCCACTGCCAGGTGACGCCCGGCTTGGGCTGCCACACCGTGCCGGCGGGCGCCGGCGGGGCGGTGGTCCGCCCGGGCGGGGTCGTCGCGGTGCCGCCCGCAGTGGCGGTGCCGGACGGGGTGCCGGGGGCCGCCGTGGACGGGGTGCCGGACGGGCTCGCGGACGCCGTACCGGACGGGGTGTCGGACGGGGTGTCGGTCGGGGTGCCGGGCGCCGGGGTCTGCGGCGCGGTGGCGACCGGCGAGGCCGGGACGGACGCGTCGGCGGAGGCGTCATCGTCCTCGCTGCCCGAGCTGCTGCACGAGGTGGCCAGCAGGGCGGTGGTCAGGGCGATGGCGGCGGCCAGCAGCGGCCTGGAGCGGCGGGTCACGGTGCTCGGACTCCGGATCTGGTCGGGGCTGGGGTACGGGTGCTGATGGGGCGGGCGGTGCCGGCCATGCGGTTGGGCAGGTGGTGCTGGTGGGGCGAGTGGCTCCGGTGGTGCCGGTGGATCAGTGCTGCGGCTGGGCGGCCGACAGTCCGAACGGCAGGGTGGACCACGGGTTGTCCCCGGAACCCGGCACGGTGCAGCCGACCCCGGCCCGGCGGGCGGCGATCAGCGCCGCGGCCTCCTGGGCCTGCTCGGCGGGCACGTCGTAGACCAGGTGGCAGAAGCGTGCCGCCGCGTGCCGGCCCGTCCAGAGCGGCAGGGTGGACGCGAGGTACGTCTGCCAGTCTCCCTCGAAGGTGACCAGCAGGTCGGCCAGGCCGACCTCGGCGTAGCCGGGGTCGGGGTGGTCGCCGTGCCCGAAGACGACGGTGGCGCAGCCGGCCGCGCGGGCGGCGGTGGCCAGCCGGCGGTAGTGCGCCAGCGCGCCGGGGTGGGTGGCGACCTGGTCGAAGTAGACGCCGTCGATGCCGTGCCGCTGCCGGTACGTCAGCAGCTCCGCCACCACGGTGGCGTGCGGCCGGCGGCCGTAGTCGGTGTCGGCGTAGCCGAGCAGGCTCAGGCCCGCGGCGCGCAGTTCCTCGGCCGCCTCCGCGAAGACGTTGTCGGGGGTGTCCCCGGGGCCGTCCGCGAGGTTGAGCACGACGGCCGCGATCCGGGTGGGGCCGGCGGCGGCGACCGCCCGCCAGGCCGCCGGGTCCACCGCGGGGTGGACGTACAGCGGCACCAGCAGGCGGCCGTCGGTGGTGGTTCCGGCCGTCATGCGACGCCCGAGGTGGCGGGCGCCGGGGCGGCGTCCGGTTCCAGGCTGAGCCAGAGGTCGCGCAGGGTGTCGGCGAGCGGGGTCCGCGGCTGCCACCCCAACGCGGTGGCGGCAGCCGTGATGTCGGCCTGCTGCCAGGAGACGGCGGCGGACCGCTCGGAGCCCGCGCCGCTCTCGTCGATCCGCCCGGTGAAGCCGGCGGCGGCGGCCAGCCCGTCCGCGATGGCGCGCACCGGCTGGGCCTTGCCGCTGGCCAGGTTGAGCACCCGGGGCAGCGGTCCGCCGGCGGTGACGGCCAGGCCGACGGCCAGGGCGATGTCCCGGGCGTCGACGAAGTCGCGGTACGCGGAGAGGTCGCCGACCTCCACCACGCCCTCGGGCCCGACCCGGCGCAGCTCGGCGGCGAGCCGGCCGGGCAGCGAGCCGGCCGGCGAGCCGGGGCCGACCGGGTTGAACACCCGCAGGACCACGGCGTCCAGCGGCGATCCGGCCACCGCGAGGCTGCCGGCCAGCTTGGTGGCGCCGTACACCCCGACCGGGCGGGCGTCCGCCGACTCCGTCAGCGAGCTGCCCGGCTCGCACACGCCGTACTCGCCGGCCGAGCCGATGTGCACCAGTCGCGCCTGCGGGGCGCCCTCCCGGAGCGCCTCGCAGAGCACGGCCGGGCCGCGGGCGTTGACCTCGGCGAGCTTGACGGCGCTGCCGGCCACCGCGCCGGCGAAGTTGACCACCGCGTCGACCGCGAGCGCGGCCAGTTCGCCGGCCAGCGTGGACGCGTCGGCCGTCGCCAGGTCGACCCGCAG
Source organism: Kitasatospora sp. NPDC050543 (assembly GCF_044457565.1). NCBI lineage: Bacteria > Bacillati > Actinomycetota > Actinomycetes > Kitasatosporales > Streptomycetaceae > Kitasatospora > Kitasatospora sp. NPDC050543. Next base: position 206,272 of record NZ_JBITGZ010000006.1, read on the forward strand.
GTCGTGGGCGGGTCGGCGGCCTCCGGTGAGCACCACGGCGGCGGGCAGTGCGCGGAGCACGTCGGCGGCGTGGCGGCCGAGGAAGCCGTCCGCGCCGAGCAGCAGGACTCTCACGCGGCCCGCCCGTCGGCGGCGTCCGGCTCGCCCTCGCCGCGGTCGGCGGCGGGCGTGGCGTCCGCACCGGCCGTGGCGTCCGCCGCGGCGCGGGGCGCGCCGAGCGGCTGGGCCGGGCCGGGCACGGCGTGCAGGCCCTCGGCGATCTCGAACGGCAGCAGCAGCTTGCGGTTGAGCGCGAACTCGGCGTTCGCCCGGTCGTAGTCGTCGGGGCGGCCGATGTCGAGCCAGTAGCCGTTGAACTCGTACGCGGACGGCGGGGTCTGCGCGGCCAGCAGGTCGAGCACCAGCTCGTCGAAGCCGAGCGGCAGGCCGGGGGTGTACTTGGCGAGGGTGGAGCGCGAGACGCCGTACACGCCCATCGAGACGCGGTAGTCGATGCTCGGCTTCTCCTGGAAGCCGGTGATGCTGCTGCCCTCGGTGGTCAGCACGCCGAAGTCGATCTTGACCTGGCGGGCGTAGGTGGCGATGGTCAGCGGCGCACCGGACTCCTCGTGGTGCTTGAGCACCCCGGCGAAGTCCAGGTCGGTCAGGATGTCGCCGTTCATCACCAGGAAGTGCTCGGGCAGCCGGTCCTGCATGGTGAGCAGCGGGCCCATGGTGCCGAGCGGGCTGTCCTCGACGGCGTAGCCGACGCGCAGCCCCCACTGCGAGCCGTTGCCGACGTAGGCCCGGATGATGTGGCCGAGGTGGCCGATGGCCAGGGTGACGGTCTTGAAGCCCGCCGAGGCGAGCTGGCGCATCACGATCTCCAGGATCGCGTGCTGGTCGCCGATCGGGACGAGCGGCTTGGGCAGGGCGGTGGTGTACGGGCGAAGACGAACGCCCTTGCCGCCGGCCAGGATCACTGCGTGCATGGTGGTTCCCCCACGGAAGACGATGCCTGAGTGCTGCGGGACGGGGTAGGACGGTCAGACGTTGTACAGGTCGGTCTTGTAGCGGGCCAGGTTCGCCGGGTCGCGGAAGAACTCGATGGTCTGCTCCAGGCCCTCCTCCAGGGAGTGCCCGGGCGCCCAGCCGGTGGCGGTGCGCAGCTTGGTGGCGTCGGCGACCAGACGCATCACCTCGGAGTTGGTCGGGCGGATGCGCTGCTCGTCCTCCTTGACGGTGACGTCCACGCCCATCAGCTTGCCGACCAGGGTGACCAGGTCGCCGACCGAGATCTCGCCGCCGGTGCCGGCGTTGAAGGTCTGGCCGACCACCGTCTCGGCGGGCGCGGTGCCGACCGTGCGGAACGCGGCCGCGGTGTCCTTGACGAAGGTGAAGTCGCGGGTGGGCCGCAGGTCGCCGAGGGTGATGGTGGTCTCGCCTGCGGCGAGCTGGGCGATCACGGTCGGGATGACGGCCCGCATCGACTGGCGCGGCCCGAAGGTGTTGAACGGGCGCAGCGTCACGACCGGCGTCTCGAAGCTCGCGTGGTAGCTGTCGGCGAGGCGGTCGCCGCCGGCCTTGGAGGCGGCGTACGGCGACTGGGTGTTGATCGGGTGGTCCTCCGAGATCGGCACGGTCTGCGCGGTGCCGTAGGTCTCGCTGGTGGAGGTGTGCACCAGGCGCGGGATGTCCAGGTGGCGCACGGCCTCCAGCACGTTGAGGGTGCCGGTGACGTTGGTCTCGATGTACGAGTGCGGAGCCCGGTAGGAGTACGGGATCGCGATCAGGGCGGCCAGGTGGTAGACCGCCTCGGTGCCCTTGACCAGGCCGTTGACCGAGCCTGGGTCGCGGACATCGCCGAGGACGATCTCGACGGAGTCGAGCACGTCCTTGTCCAGGGTCTCCAGCCATCCGAAGGACGAGAAGGAGTTGTACTGGACCATGGCACGGACCTGGTGGCCGTCGGCGACCAGGGTCTCGACGAGGTGGGAACCGATGAAGCCTTCGGCTCCGGTGACGGCGACGCTGCTCATGAAGGGTGATTCGCTTTCTGGTGAGGAGACAGGACGGGTGAGCCTGTGGTGACTCAGCGGTGCTTGGTGGTGCGGCCGAGGACGGGCCCGGCGATGGAGGTGAGGACTAGGGCGGCCGCCCCGCAGCCGATCAGCTGCAGGGTGGTCGGGTCGACGCCGGCCAGCAGACCGGCGCTCTCGGCGACGGCGGTGGCCAGGCAGATCAGTGCGGTGCTGCGGCTGAGCCCGAAGGCGTTCAGGAGCAGCGCCAGCCAGAGCGCGCCGCCGAGCAGCAGCAGGGAGCCGAGCCCGGCGATGCCGAGGGTGGGAGCGCCGGGCCAGAGCAGGGTCGCTCCGGCGTCCAGGGCGGCCACCGTGGTGAGGTAGCTGAGCAGGCAGCCGAGCAGCACGCCGCCGGTGCGGCGGGTGAACTGGCCGGGCGTGTGGCTGGTGCGCAGGGCGGCGACGGCCAGGCTCCGGTAGCGGAACAGCAGCCACTCGGCCAGCCCGAGACTGAGCGTCAGCGCGACCATCGCCGGGCCGGTCGGGCTGGCGGTGGAGCCGGGCGGCACCCCGACGCCGACGGCCTGGTGGATCGTCGTGCCGAGACCGGCGATCAGGGTGAGCGTGCCGACGGCCAGCCCGAACAGCGCGTGCGGCACCTCGGGGGACACCGGCAGCCGCAGCGGGGCGGCCTCCTGCGGGGTGCGCAGGCAGCGGATCGCCTCGCGGGCGGCCAGAGCGGTGGCGAGCGCGACGGTGGCCAGCAGCACCACGGTGCGGACGATCTGCGGTACGTCCACGGCGAGTACCACGCCCGCGCCGACGGCCGACGGTGCGAGTGCGAGCAGCAGCGACCGCTCCCGGCCGAGCACCAGCAGCACGGTCGCGGCGCCGAGGTAGCCGGATTGCCCGGCCGCGAAGCACAGCGCGCCGAGTGGCCCGCCCACCACGTAGCCGGCGGTCGCCGCCACCAGCGCACCGGCGGGCGCGCCGATGGCCAGGCAGCGCCCGGCCTCCCGCCGCCGGCCGCGGCCGAGGAGGGAGTAGGAGCGGTGGGCGAGCGCCTGGTTCCAGGACCAGCTGACCAGGGTGGCGACGGAGAGCGCGACCATCCCCGACGGGAGGCCGAAGCGCATCCGGTCGGCCGCGAAGAGGTTGGCGCCGAGCAGGTAGCCCAGGCCCGGCAGGGCGAAGACCAGCCCGCGCAGCAGGCAGCGCCACGGGTCGGCCCGCCAGGGGTTGGCGAACTCCGCGCTCGGCCCCGGGTAGCGGCGGTCGATCCGGGCGAACAGCTCCTCGGCGAGGGTGAAGGAGTCCGGCCGTCCGTAGAGCAGCGCGGCCTGCTCGTCCGTCAGGCCGTCGGACTCCAGGAAGGCCGCGATCTCGTACGGGTGCACGGCGTCGGCGCAGATGTCGGCGAGCCGGTCGGCGAGTTCGTCGAGCGGGTCGGGCGAGACCTCCGGGGTCTCGTCCTGCGGCGGGCCGGGCAGGACGGGGCGCCGGCGCTGGCGCGGCAGGGTGCGCAGCGCCATCGTCTGCTCGGCCCAGTCGGTCCCGGCCTCGTCCGGTACCAGGCGCAGCGGGCCGCTCATGCGCCCACCTCGCGACGCCCGCGCCCGTTCGTCCGGCTGCTCATCGGGCCTCCTGAAGCTTCTCGGTACGGGCCCAGCTCGGGACCTTGCGCGTCGGCGGTGCCTCGGTGCCGACGGCGACCACGCCCTCGGGCAGCCAGCGCGCGGTGCCCAGCAGCTCGGTGTAGATCCCGCGGAAGCCGTCGATGTTCTGGCGCAGGGTGAACTGGTCGATCACCCGGAGCCTGGCCTGCTCGCCCAGGCGCGCCCGGCGCTCCGGGTCGCGCAGCAGCTCGATCGCGGCGGCGGCCATCGGCTCGGGCTCGCGCGGCGGGACGACCAGGCCGGTGTCGCCGACGGCCTCCCGCACGCCGCCCACGTCCGTCGAGACGGTGGAGCGGCCGCAGGACATCGCCTCGATCAGGGTGAACGGGAAGCCCTCGCTGATGCTGGAGAGCATCACGACGTTCCCGGCGGCGTACGCGTCGGTGATGTCGGCGACCCGGCCCTCGAAGACCACCGCGTCGCCGACGCCGAGTTCGGCGGCCAGCTCGACGCAGCCGTCGCGGTAGGCCTCGCCGCCCTTGGGGGTGCCGCCGAACAGCCGCAGCATGGCTTCGGGTATCTCGCGCCGGACGATCGCGAAGGCCCGGATCAGGGTCTCCAGATCCTTGATCGGGTCGACCCGGCCGGCCCAGCTGAGGGTGGGGGTCTCGGGCTCGGGGCCCGCGGGCGGGAAGGCCGCGGGGTCCACGCCGTTGTAGACGGTGCGGATGTGCGCGGACGGCGTGCCGCCGCGCTCCTCCCAGCGCCGGTTGTACCGGTTGCCGGGGGTGACGAGTGCGGCCCGCCGGTAGCTCTCCTCGGCGAGCATCCGGTAGAAGCCGAGCAGCAGGGCCTTGACCGGCCAGCGGTACGGGCCGGTGCGGTAGCCGAGGTAGCGCTCACGCAGGTAGATGCCGTGCTCGGTGAGGAGAAACGGTACGCCGTACTGCTGGGAGGCGATCAGTCCCGGCAGGGTGGCGAGCCCGCCGCTGGCCGCGTGCGCGACGCCGTCCTGCGGCGGCTCGACCGACAGCGGACGCAGCGCGTGCTCCAGCAGGTCGGTCGCGTTGAGCGCGTCGTGCAGCGTCGGACGGGAGGCGGCGGTGGGCAGGTAGTCGCGGGTCCAGACGTGCTGGAGGGTGCGCAGCGCGCCTTCGCTGCGCAGCGCCGGGCTGAGCAGTCCGCGCCGGGCGAGGTCGGCGAAGCCGTACAGCTCGGTGCCGAAGTGGGTGGTGTAGACGGGGTCGAGGATGGAGTGCAGGAAGCGCTCGTAGGCGTCGAGGAAGCGTCGCAGCTCCTTGCGGCGCGGTGGCTTCGCGGCGGAGGCCGGGCCCCACAGCGGGGCGGCCGTCACGGATCGGACGTTGGCCGGCAGTTCCCAGGCCAGTGCTTCGTTACCGGTGCCGGTCACCGCGATCACGTCGAACTCGACGTCGGGCATGCCCGTGACCAGCTGGTCGCACCAGACGCTGACGCCGCCGTGCTGATGTGGATACGTGCCTTCGGTGAGCAGGGTGACGCGCATCCCTGACCCCCCTCCTCTTCCCCTCAAGAGCGCCCGCCGTGGTGGGCGGGCGCGGTGCCGGTGGTGGGGTGGGATCAACCACCCCACCACCGGTGCGTGTTGCGTACTACCTCTTGCCGGTCTTGGCGGCAGGCTGCTGTGCCGTGCTCTTGCCCCCCGTGCTCTTCGCCGGGGCGTTGCCCTTGCGGTTCTTGTCCGTCATGGCCTTGCCGAGGACCGGGGCACCGCTGCCGGGCACCAGGACCGGCGCGTCGGTACGGGCGGTGTCGCTCGGGCCGGCCGGCACGGCCTGGGTGGTCCCGTTCGGCACGACGGTCTTGTCGGCCGGAGCCGCGAGCGGCGCGGCGGCGGGCGCGGCGGCCGGAGCGGCCGGGGTACCGGCGGCGTTCAGCTTCAGCGTCACGCTGCTCTGCAGCGAGCCCGGCTTGACCCAGCCGGAGAGCGTACCGGCGTACGCGGTGCCGAAGGCGCCGCTGCCGAGGGTCAGCTTCTGGGTGGTGCCGGTGGGCATGGTCGCCTGGACCTGCACGCCCGAGGGCGCGGTGACGGTGACGGTGTCACCCATCCGGTACGCGGTGACCTGGCCGGCGGCCAGGGCCTTGTTCCAGGCGGCGCGGCGCTGGAACTCCGCGCCGATCTCCTTCTGCGGAAGGTTCACGATCGGGGCGTTGTCCGCGTGCAGCGCGCGGTAGGTGGAGAGCACCTTCTCCAGGACCGGGTAGACGATCCGGTCCTCGGCCAGGTTCGACTGGTGGATGAAGTGCGGGCGCGGGTCGTTGCTGAGCACGTGGCCCAGGTCGATCCGGGCCTCCAGCGGCACGATGTACGACTGGTAGCCGGTGGTGGTGTCCAGCGGCGTGCTCAGGCAGGTGGAGTTGGCGTTGTTCTCGCAGACTCCGCTGCCGCCGTTGGCCACGCTGGTGTAGATCCAGTTGTACTCGTCGGCCTCCTCCTTCGCCGTACCGGCGTTGTAGAAGACGTTCATCGGGTAGCGCGGCACGGTCAGCGTGGAGCTGCCCACGGCCCGCTGGCCCGACTCGCGGGAGGCGTCGCTCGCCGTCCACTTGACCCCGTTGGCGGCCAGAGCCGGCGCCAGGTACGGGTTGTCGCTGGTCTCCTGCGGCGCGGTCAGCAGGCCCGAGTGCTCGCCCGTGACGAGCTCGGCCTTGTCGATCGTGATGTGGTGCGCCGCGGCCCAGTCGATGTTGTTCTTGACCTGGGAGTTGATGGTGGCCTGGTCGACCCAGACCGTGTTGCCGCCCGCGTCCTTGGTGCACTTCCACGGCACCACCGAGACGTCCTGCAGGCAGCCCAGGTACGGGTGCGTGTAGGTGTGGTTGATCCACCGGTAGGAGGCCTGGTCGGCGGCCATCTGGTCCACCACCGGGTCGGCGGTGACGGAGTGGTCGGTCTTCCAGTCCTCGCTGCCGCCGCCGTTGAACACCATGTCCATGGTGAAGTTGTTGGCGCTCTGCCACTGCTTGGCGTACTGCGCGTCGGCCGGCGTCATCCGGATCGGGTTCGCCGACTCGGGGGTGCCGGGCGGGCAGGTGACGTCACCGGGGGTGCACTTGAGGGTGGTGTCCCAGCGGTCGTCGGCCAGGAACACGTCGTCCACGTGGGCCGCGAAGTAGTTGCGGTCGTAGCCGAGGTGGACGCCCTGGGTGATCCAGTCCACGATGCCGCGCGCCAGCAGCCGGTACTGCTGCTGGTACTGGTTGTAGACGAAGGTGACGACCAGCTCCTTGCGGCCGTCGTGGCTGTACTCGCCGACCAGCGACCCCTTGGCGGTGCTGCCCGGGATCGGCGCCTCCACCAGCGGGGTGAAGCCGGCGCCCGCCAGCGGCGTCGCGAGGTAGCCGTAGCTCTCGGAGACGTTCGGGTCGTTGTCCTCGAAGGGGACACTGCCCTTGAGGTAGCCGAACGGGCCCGCGGTGCCGGCGGAGGTGACCTGCCCCTGGGTGCCGTCGAGCGTTCCGATGAAACCCGGGTCCTGTGCCCAGTTCAGACCGACGTCCGGGCGGGCATAGGTGTAGGCATCGACCTGACGGATGCCGAACGTGGCCTCGAAGGTGGCGAGGGCCGCCATCTCCGCCGAGCCGGCCGGGAAGGGGTTGTCGTTGGGAAGGACAACACCCTGGAACTTGGCGCGCGGCGCGCCGTTGACGGTGTCGCTCAGGAAGGCGGCGTCGATCACCGGCCGGTTGGCGTCGTTCAGCTTGACGACCTTGAACGGGGCGCCCTGGCTGGTGAGCTCGGCGGCGATCGCGGCGGTGGCGGGGCCACCGTCGTCGACCACCAGGATCGTGAGGTCGATCCGGTTCGGGGTCGCGCCGTGCGCGAGGGACGACTGCAGGCCTGCGCCGGCCAGCAGAACGGCTGCCGCGCAGGCGGCAGCTCTTCGGGTCGCTCGACCCATGTGTGATTCCTCCCCTGGGCAGGCTTGGACCGCTGCTCCGCGTCCGCCTGCCCTGTCGCTGTTCGAAGGCAGCAGACTGCCCGCGCCTATCCTCGTTGAGCCCCAGGGGTGCTTGGGGCCAAATGGGTGATAGTGCAGCGAATTTGTTACCAACGTTCATGGCTGTGCCATAAAGGGGCGGATTGTGGCCAGGGGGACACCATCTGCGCAAATTATGAAATACAAATTAGAAGTGCCGGTCGGTGACAGCAACTGCCCTGCCCCCCGCCTGTAAACCGGCTTTCCCCCTGGTCACCCCCCATGGCCGCCACCGCACCGGCAACCCTGCCTAGACTGGCGACGCCGTGCCACTCTCGCACATCCGTGCCCCCGGGTGGGCAGGTTCATGCAATATTGCGCAGGGTTGTGCGCCGAAGCAGTTTCGATATCCCATGGAGGCCGCGCCGTGACCGAGCAGCAGACCGAGATCGCAGGACCGGCCGAGGCGGTCGGGGCGGTGGCCGAAGCACTCGCCGAGGCGCGCAGCCTCGGACTGCGCGGAGCCGTGAATGCGCGCGACCTCGGCGGCTACCGGACGGCCGACGGAATGGTGCTGCGGCACGGCGTGGCGCTGCGCAGCGACGGCCTCAACCGGCTGACCGACGCAGATCTTGACGCACTGTCGGCCCTGGGTCTGCGTCAGGTGGTGGACCTGCGCAGCCTGGACGAGGTCCGCGAGGCCGGCCCGGACCGCGTCCGCGGTCTGCCCGTCGCCGAGATCGACAGTGCCGAACTCTCCGCCACCCCGGTCACCGTCGAGCGCACCACCCCGGACGGTGTGACCCTGCACCACCTGCCGGTTTTCGCCGCCGATTTCGACATCTACGTGGCCCTGCGGAACGCCCTGGCCGACCGCAGCCCCGAGAAGCAGCGCGCGCTGCTCGGCGACGGCAGGGCCGCCGCGATGATGATCGGCCTCTACCGCTGGTTCGTCACCGACCCGATCGCGCGCGAGCGGTTCGCCACCGTGGTGCGCCTGCTGGCCGCGCCGGACGGCCCGCCGCTGCTGTTCCACTGCTCGGCCGGAAAGGACCGCACCGGTTGGACGGCCGCGATCATTCTCACCGCGCTCGGCGTGGATCACGACACCGTCTTCACCGACTACCTGCTGACCAACGAGCGCTCCGCGGCGATCATCGAGAACATCGTGGACAGCTTCGGCACCCGCGGACTGATGCGGGAGCCCGAGCTGCTGCTGCCGGTCTTCCGGGCCGACCGCCGCTACCTGGAGGCCGCGTTCGAGGAGGTGGCCCTCGGCTGGGACACCTTCGAGAGGTTCTGGCAGGACGGGCTCGGGCTCGACGACGAGGTGCTGGCCGGCCTGCGCGCCAACCTGCTGGCCTAGGCCTGTCGGGCGCTCAAGGGTGCTCCTGGGCGGCCCGGGGCACGCCGAAGCGTCCCGGCGGGGCTCGGCCCCGCCGGGACGCCTGCCCGGCCCCGCTACGCCCCGCTACGCCCCGCTACGCCTCGCTGATCAGGCCCTCGCGCAGCTGCGTGAGGGTCTTGGTCAGCAGTCGCGAGACGTGCATCTGGGAGATCCCGATCTCCTCGCCGATCTGCGACTGCGTCAGGTTCCCGAAGAACCGCAGCATGATGATCCGGCGCTCGCGCGGCGGCAGCTTGGCCAGCAGCGGCTTGAGCGACTCGCGGTACTCCACGCCCTCCAGTGCGAGGTCCTCGTAGCCGAGCCGCTCGGCCAGCGGCCCGTCGCCGTCCTCCTCGCCGGGGCTGGAGTCCAGCGAGCTGGCCGTGTACGCGTTGCCGACCGCCAGGCCCTCCACCACGTCCTCCTCGCTGACGCCGAGGCAGGCCGCCAGCTCGGGGACGGTGGGGGAGCGGTCGAGCTTCTGGGCGAGTTCGTCGCCGGCCTTGGTGAGCGCCAGGCGCAGCTCCTGGAGCCGCCGGGGCACCCGGACCGACCAGCTGGTGTCCCGGAAGAAGCGCTTGATCTCGCCGACCACCGTGGGCATCGCGAAGGTGGGGAACTCCACCCCGCGCTCCGGGTCGAAGCGGTCGATCGCCTTGATCAGCCCGATCGTGCCGACCTGGACGATGTCCTCCATCGGCTCGTTGCGGCTGCGGAACCGCGCCGAGGCGTACCGCACCAGCGGCAGGTTCAGCTCGATCAGCGTGTCGCGGACGTAGGTGTGCTCGGCACTGCCCGCCTCCAGGGTGGCCAGCCGCAGGAAGAGCGAGCGGGAGAGCGTGCGGGTGTCCAGCGCGGGGCCGGGCGACGGGGCCGTGACCGTGGTCGTGCCCGCGGCGGCGGCAGCGGTCGCGTCGGTGGCCGTGGTCCCGCTGCCGTCCGCGGTCGGCGGTGGGGCCTGCCGAGGGAAGCCCCGGACCGGGATCTGATCGACGACCGCCGTGGTGCCGTGGATCTCAGCAGTGCCCAGCTCTGCGGACATGCGCCCACCCCCTTGTGACTGGCTGTTGAACGGGTGTCACCGCGCGGCGGTTCCCGCGTGGCGCCCTCCCCCTCCATACCGGAACACAGTCCCCTGCAAACCCGAACGTCGCAAGATGTCACGTGGCGGTAACGCGTAGCAATCTAGCCGTGGACCGGTCGAATATGGCGGTATGTGAGGTTCTGTGTCGGTCAGTCTTCCCAGGAATTGCCGGTTCGAAGCCTCGTCAGGATCCGGGACAGCAATCGCGAGACGTGCATCTGCGACATCCCGAGCTCGGTGCTGATCTGGGACTGGGTCAGATTGGCGAAGAACCGCAGCATGATGATCCGCCGCTCCCGCTCGGGCAGCTGGACGAGCAGGTGGCGCACCATGTCCCGGTGCTCGACCTCGGCCAGGGCGGAATCCTCGTAGCCGAGGCGGTCCAGCAGGGCCAGCCCGCCCTCGTGCTCCTGCGCGGCCTCCAGCGAGGCCGCGTTGTAGGCCCGCCCGGCGTCCAGGCAGGCCCGGACGTCCTCCTCGGGGATCCGCAGGCTGGCCGCGATCTCGGGGACCTTGGGCGCCCGGCCGTGGGCGATCGTCAGCTCCTCCATGGCGCCGCTCACCTGTACCCAGAGCTCCTGGAGGCGGCGCGGTACGTGCATGGTGCGGACGTTGTCGCGGAAGTACCGCTTGATCTCGCCCAGGATGGTCGGCAGCGCGTAGGTCGGGAACTGCACGCCCCGGCCGGGGTCGAAGCGGTCGATCGCGTTGATCAGCCCGATCGTGCCGACCTGGACGACGTCCTCCATCGGCTCGCTGCGGCTGCGGAAGCGGGTCGCCGCGTAGCGCACCAGCGGAATGTTGGCCTCGATCAGCGCCGCCCGTACGCGCTCGCGCTCGGGGGCGTCGGGGGGCAGCTCGCCGAGGCGCTCGAACAGCACCCGGGTGAGGGTGCGCACGTCCACGGCGGAACGCGGCTCGCCGATCCTCGGCTCCGGGGCGGCGGGCCCGGCCGTCCCGGGTGCCGTGCTCCCCGCCTCGCCGACTCCGGGTTCGCCGGCTCCGGGTTCGGCGGTTCTGGGCTCGGTGTCCCCCGGCTCTGCGGACGGGCCCACGACGGCGTCCGGCGGCTCGTCCGGCGGCTCCTCCGGTGCCGGTCCGGCGCCGGTATCAGGCGCGCTCCCTTGTGTCCGCACGGACACGTCACCCCTCCCAAAGTCGTCTACGGCGGGACTGCGGGTCGGGTGTCGCGTCTCGTTCACCACCTCGCCATGTCCGGCAAAACCGGTCATAGCATCACAAGGTGGGCGTAGTACGTTCAAGCACCGGACGGAGGTGTGTTGGTGGCCCGTTGGGGCATCCGGCGCAGCGTCGCGCGGCCCGCACCGCACACGCGTCGGCGCCCCGCTCCGGTCGGAGGCGGGGCGCCGCAGGGGTGTACGGGCGCGACCGGGAGGCCGGGCGCCGGATCGGAGGCCTCAGACCTCGATGTCGGCAATCACCCAGGTGGCGAACTCCCGCCAATGGGCCGCCGCGGCCTGGTGGGCCGGATGGGCGAGGTAGGACTGCAGTGCCTCGCGGTCCTCGACCAGGCTGTTGATCGCGTAGTCGTACGCGATGTCGCGCTCGGTGCCGTTCCAGCCGCACTCCCACTCGCGCAGCTCGGGGACGAGCGGGCCGAGCTCCGCGAAGGCCTTGGCGCCGGCGAGCGCCCGGGCGTCGTCCTTGCCGACGCCCTCGTTGAGCTTGAACAGGACCAGGTGCCGGATCACGATGCCGCTCCTAACGGCCGGGGTCATTGACCCGGCCACGTTAGCCGTCGGCCGGCCCGGGCCGCCCCGGCGGTCCGCTCCTCGGCCGACGCCGCTGCTCCTCGGCCGCGCTGCGCCTCGGCCGGAGCCGCTACTTGACCAGCCCCGTCATGAAGGTGCCGACCGCTTTGGCCGCGATGGAGATCCCCTCGAAGCCCGACTGGACCAGTTCGGCGGCCCGGGCGGGCGAGGTGATGATCGTGTAGAGCACGAAGATCAGCAGGAGGTACATGCCGATCTTCTTCGCCTGAGCCATCGATTGACCTGCCTCCCTGCTGTGGGCCGCCGTCATCCGGTCCCCGAGCGCCCCTCTGCCTGGCGGCAGCTTATCCACCGGACGGCCTATCCAGTGAGCAACGCGTTCGGCCGTCCGGGACGAAGGTCCCGGCGGGTGGGGCCTTTCTCCGGGTGCCCCGCGCGGGGTGGTGCAGCACGATTGTTGTGTACCGGGAACCTGGCAGGAATTCCCGGTACGTGGATCCGGAGTTCCCCGCTGTGGGACCGGTGCCGCGGCTTCCCCCCGACGCGGCACCGGTTGTGGGACTCCGCCGGGGGAGCGGTTCAGTCCCCCCGAGGCCGCTCCCCCTCCAGGCTCCGTACTCGTCGGGCTCCGGTGGTCGTCGGCCCGGGTACGGGGCCTGACGCCGTTCCTGGCGCCGCTCCTGACGCCGGGCCGACGACGGCCGCGCCGGGCAGTACGACGAAGGGCCCGTCCGGAGTGATCCGGACGGGCCCTTCGTCATCAGCTGGCGGTAGCGGTGGGATTCGAACCCACGGTGGAGTTGCCCCCACACACGCTTTCGAGGCGTGCTCCTTTGGCCGCTCGGACACGCTACCGAGGGAGACTCTACCGGACGGGTGCGGCGGTCACGAAATCCTTAGCGGTGACCGTCGAAGAAGGCCCGCAGTTGGGCGCCGCACTCCTCGGCCAGCACGCCCGGCACCACCTCGGGGCGGTGGTTGAGCCGGCGGTCGCGCATCACGTCGAAGAGCGAGCCGGCGGCGCCGGCCTTCTCGTCCAGCGCGCCGTAGACGACCCGGTCGATCCTGGAGAGCACGATCGCGCCCGCGCACATGGTGCACGGCTCCAGGGTGACGACCAGGGTGCAGCCGCTCAGCCGCCAGGCCCCGAGGGCCAGTGCGGCCTCGCGGATCGCGACCACCTCGGCGTGGGCGGTCGGATCGCCGACCGCCTCGCGCTCGTTGTGGCCGCGCCCGAGCACCGATCCGTCCGGGCCCAGCACCAGCGCCCCCACCGGTACGTCACCGGTGGCGGGCGCCAGCGCGGCCTCGGCGATGGCCAGGCGCATCGGCGCCGCCCACCGGTCACGGACCGGGTCGGGGCGGACGGGTGCGGGCAGCGGGGCGATCGACGGTGCGATCGGCGGGCTGGTCTGCGGGACGGACTGCATGGCATCCAGTGTCGGGCATCCGGCACCCGGCCCGGCCGCCGGCTACCGCACGGCCTCCAGGATCTCGCCGCAGCCCAGCGCGTCGGCGATCTCGGCCAGGGCGTCGCCCGGCACCGCGCCCTCGCCGCTCAGGTCGAGCAGGTCCTTGGCCGCGAGCCCGAACTCGGTGAGCAGCTCGCTGTCGCCGAGCGGTCCGACCGGCACCCCGCCGGGGCCGGTGGCCGGGCCGTCGTCCTCGTCGGCGTCGTCGTCCGCGCCGTCGGACGCCTCGTCCTCCTCGTCCAGTTCGGCGACCAGGTCGTCGAGGTCGTCGAACTCGCTCTCGCCGGCCTGCTCGACCAGCTCGTCGGTGAGGACGGACCCGTAGGAGCTGCGGGCGGCTGCGGCGCCGTCCGAGACGAAGATCCGTGGGTCCTCCTCACCGTCGACGCGGACGATGGCGAACCACGCGTCCTCCTGTTCGATGAAGACCAGCACGCTGTCATCGTCCTGCGCGGCCTCACGGGCCACGTCGGCCAGGTCGGCCAGTGTTTCGACGGCGTCGAGTTCCGTCTCGCTCACATCCCACCCGTCCTCGGTGCGAGCAAGCACTGCAGCGAAGTACGCCACCAGGGACACTCCCAAGATTGGTCTCGGCTGTAGGCGATCTCGGGCGAAGCGGTCTGGCCGCCCCCGCGCCAGAGGCGGCCCGCTGTTCGGACCGTCCCATCGGAATCGTGACAGAAAGCCTGCCGTTGCGGGGGGTGTTCGGCAGCGCGTCTTCGCAGGTCGTGTCGGAAGGGCCGGTGAAGGGGGTGGCGCCCGGTCAGATCCGGAAGGTCCGCATCCGCATGGCCTCGCGCATTCGGCGCTCCTTGGTGCGCCTGGGCTGCACCCGGGCCCGTAGCTCTCGCGCCTCGGTGAGCTCGCGAAGGAAGACGGCCCGCCGCTTACGGCGTTCCGTCTCGGTCTCGTGGTGGCCCGGGGTCTGACCGGCGGCTTCGCCCGGTGGGCCGGTGCGCCCCGCCGCCGAGCCGCTCCCGGACTTCGGGTTGCTCGTCATACGGTCTGACTTTCCCAGAATGGGCCGGTTGATACCAGGCGAGGGCCGTCGGCACCGGCATTCACGCTCGGTCATGGCGCACGGCCCGGGAGCGAGAGATCCGTCACGCTCGGTACCGTTCGCGCCACGGCGGGTGGGCGGTCGTACGGGCGTCCGGCCCCGGCTATCGTCGAACCATGCGGATCCACGTCGTCGACCACCCCCTGGTCGCCCACAAGCTCTCCACCCTGCGCGACGAGCGCACCGACTCTCCGACCTTCCGTCGCCTGACCGACGAGCTGGTCACGCTCCTCGCGTACGAGGCGACCCGGGACGTCCGCACCGAGGAGGTGGAGATCACCACGCCCGTGGCGGTCACCACCGGCACCCGGCTCAGCTACCCCCGCCCGCTGGTCGTCCCGATCCTGCGGGCCGGCCTCGGCATGCTGGACGGCATGACCCGGCTGCTGCCGACCGCCGAGGTCGGCTTCCTGGGCATGGTGCGCAACGAGGAGACCCTGGAGGCCTCCACGTACGCCACCCGGATGCCCGACGACCTCTCCGGCCGCCAGGTGTACGTGCTCGACCCGATGCTGGCCACCGGCGGCACGCTGATCGCGGCGATCCGGATGCTGATCGAGCGCGGCGCCACCGATGTCACCGCGGTCGTGCTGCTGGCGGCGCCCGAGGGTGTCGCGGTGATGGAGAAGGAGCTCACGGGCCTGCCGGTGACCGTCGTCACCGCCGCCGTCGACCAGCGCCTGAACGAGAACGGCTACATCGTCCCCGGCCTCGGCGACGCCGGCGACCGCCTCTACGGCACGGCCGGCTGACCCGACCCGCACCACCCCCGCCCACCACGCGAAAGCCCCCGGCCTCAGGGCCGGGGGCTTTCGTACGTTCCGTGCGGGTGTCAGCAGGTGCCGTTGGTGGTGGCCGTCGGGGTGGGCTTGGTGGCCAGGGCCAGGGCGGCCGCCGCCTGGGTCTCGTCGAGCAGCGCGTTGTAGCTGTCGCCGATGACGAAGTCGACGCTGGCGTCCGTACGGGCGTCGGCGGTGGTGGTGGCGCCCGCGATCTGCGAGCTGAGCAGCGTCACGGCGCCGGCGGCGGCCGGACCGCCGACCACCTGGGCGGTACCCGGCACCTTCTTGTCGAGCTCGGCCGGCGCGTTGCCGACCTTGCCGATGGTGAAGCCGCGCTTCTTCAGTTCGTCGGCGGTGCGCGCGGCCAGGCCGGACTTGGCGGTGGCGTTGTAGACGTTGACGGTGATGGTCTGCGGCTGCGGGATGGCCTTCGGGTCCACCGGTGCGGCCGGGGAGGCCGAGGCCGACGCCGAGGGGGCGCCGGAGGCCGGGGCGGCCAGCGGCTTGCCGGACGCGCCCGCCGACGGCGAGGCGCAGGCCTGGGCCGAGGCGTGCTTGCCGCGGCCGCTGAAGATGTCGTAGAGCTGCACGCCGCCGAGGGCGATCAGGGTCAGCGCGAGCAGCGCGCCGATCGCCGCGAAGACCTTGCGGCTCTTCTTGGGGGGCCGCCCGAGCCGCGGATACGCGGTGCCGGTGACCCGGTACTGCTTCCCCTTCAAACCTTGGGGAGTCAACATGCTCACAGTTTGTCTCCCCCTCGTGCCAGGGCGGGGCTCGGTGACGGGTGGGGCCGGTCAGGCGTGGCGCCGTGAGGAATCCGGCCGGTACTCAGCAGACTAGTGCGGGACCGCTGTGAAGGTACTAAATGATCATCATCTGGAGTACGGCGGCACCCGAAAGGATGTACGGCGTGCGCGTGAGCGGCCCCGGGGGAGTGGCGGCGGGGCCGGGAAGAGGGGGGAGCGGGCAGGCGGGTGCCCGTTACTCCATGTCGAGGACCCGGGCGTGCAGCACCTGACGCTGCTGCAGGGCGGCCCGCACCGCGCGGTGCAGCCCGTCCTCCAGGTAGAGGTCGCCGCGCCACTTCACCACGTGGGCGAAGAGGTCACCGTAGAAGGTGGAGTCCTCGGCCAGCAGAGTTTCGAGGTCCAACTGCCCCTTGGTGGTCACCAGCTGGTCCAGCCGCACCGGACGCGGAGCGACGTCTGCCCACTCGCGGGTGCTGGTCCGGCCGTGATCCGGGTACGGCCGTCCGTTGCCGATGCGCTTGAAGATCACACGGAAAGCCTACCGTTTGGGTGGCGGATGGTGCAGCAGACGTGGCCCGCCTTCGCTGCCCGCGGGTGGCCGACCTGCGTGGATACCCGTGACAAAGGGTGAAATGTTCCTGTGTGGCCGGGACGGGACGGCGGGTGGCGGGGGCTGCGGGCGGGAGATTGCGGTTGTTTGATGGTAATTGCCGCAGTCGTTGCCGAAACCTGGCCGGATCTGTCCGCCGCTGTCCGTCCCTGCCCCGGGAGTGTGCCCAGATGCCAACCGCCGAGACCCCCTCCGCCGAGCTGCCGCCCGCCGTCCGGGAGATCGCCGACGGCTACGCCTTCACCGGCCCCGCGCTCGACCTCGGTGCCGCCGTCCAGGGCACCACCGCCTACCCGGCCGCCCGGATCCGCATCCCGCTCGGCGTTCTCAACCGGCACGGCCTCGTCGCCGGGGCGACCGGCACCGGCAAGACCAAGACGCTCCAGCTGATCGCCGAACAGCTCTCCGCCCAGGGCGTGCCGGTGTTCCTCGCCGACATCAAGGGCGATGTCTCCGGCATCGGCGCCCCGGGCGCTGCGGGTGAGCGGGTCGGTGCCCGCGCCGCCGAGGTCGGGCAGAGCTGGACGGCGCAGGGCTGCCCGGCCGAGTTCTACTCGCTCGGCGGCCAGGGCACCGGCATCCCGATCCGAGCCACCGTCACCAGCTTCGGGCCCCTGCTGCTGGCCAAGGTGCTCGACCTGAACGAGACCCAGGAGTCCTCGCTCGGCCTGGTCTTCCACTATGCGGACCGCAACGGCCTGGAGCTCTACGACCTCAAGGACCTGACCGCCGTCATCTCCTTCCTCACCTCGCCGGAGGGCAAGGAGGAGCTGAAGAGCCTCGGCGGCCTCTCCGCCGCCACCGCGGGCGTCATCCTGCGCTCGCTGACGGTGCTCGACAACGAGGGCGCCGGCGCCTTCTTCGGCGAGCCCGAGTTCGACACCGCGGAGCTGCTGCGTACCGCGCCCGGGGGCAGCCCGGGCCCGGAGGGCGAGGGAGGGCGCGGGGTGGTCTCCGTCCTGGAGCTGCCCGCCGTCCAGGACCGGCCGCGGCTGTTCTCCACCTTCCTGATGTGGCTGCTCGCCGACCTCTACCAGGAGCTGCCGGAGGTGGGGGACCTGGACGAGCCCAAGCTGGTCTTCTTCTTCGACGAGGCCCACCTGCTCTTCAAGGGCGCCTCCAAGGCCTTCCTGGAGGCGATCACCCAGACCGTCCGGCTGATCCGATCCAAGGGCGTCGGGATCTTCTTCGTCACCCAGACCCCCAAGGACGTGCCCTCGGACGTGCTCGCCCAGCTGGGCAACCGGGTGCAGCACGCGCTTCGCGCCTTCACCCCGGACGATGCCAAGGCCCTGAAGGCGACGGTCTCCACCTTCCCCAGGTCCTCGTACGACCTGAGCGAGGTGCTGACCTCGCTCGGCACCGGCGAGGCGGTGGTGACCGTGCTGTCCGAGAAGGGCGCGCCGACCCCGGTGGCCGCCACCAGGCTGCGGGCGCCGCAGTCGCGGATGGGGCCGCTGGAGCCGGCCGCGCTCCAGGCGGCGGTGGACGGCTCCGCGCTGACCGCGCGCTACCGCGACCCGGTCGACCGCGAGTCGGCGTACGAGAAGCTCGCGGCCCGCGCGGCCAGGCCCGCCCCCCAGGACGCCGCTCCGCCACCCCCGGCCCGGGAGCAGGAGCAGGAGCGGCGCAGGGCGGGGACGGCGGAGCAGGGGGACGGCGGGCTGCTCGGCTCGCTGCTGAGCAACCCGGCCCTGAAGTCCTTCGCCCGCTCCGTCGGCAGCCAGCTCGGCCGGGAGATCTCCCGCAGCCTGTTCGGCACCTCCCGCCGCCGCCGGTAGCGCCGCCGGCAACCGGAGTGGAAGTCGGACCGGTCGACCGCCCACTCCGTGCGGCGTCCTCAGCCGCCGAGGGCCGCGCCGATCCGGTCCATCGAGGAGAGCCGCATCAGGCCGTAGTTGTAGAACTCGACCTCGGGGACGCCCAGCTCGCGCAGAGTGTCGATCTTGGCGGCGAGGTTGGCCGGGCCGTCGCAGTCGGAGGCCATCGGGCGCAGGATGACCGCCATGTCCCGTGGGGCGACGCCGTGCAGGGCGAAGGCGGCGACCTTCTCACGGACGGCCTGCGGGGTCCTGGCGTAGCCGAGGGTCTCGATCCGGTGGGCGGCCTTGGCCAGTGCGGGCAGGTCGATGCCGCTGAGCCAGCCCTTGCCGGGCCCGCCGCCGTCCATGAAGGTCAGCCGCATGCCGAGGTCCGCGGCGGCCTCGGCCAGCTCGGCGGTCAGCGAGGTGACGGTGCCCGCGGCGGCGTCGACGTACGCGGCGAGCGCGCCACCCGCCAGGCTGTCCAGCGCCATGTGCTCGGCGGCGGCCGCCTCGTCGCTCAGGCGCCGGCGCAGCTCCGCGCGGACGGCCAGGCGGACCTCCTCGGCGGGCACGCCCGCGCGGACGGCGTTCGCCCGGCAGTGGTCGCAGAAGCAGATCCCGAGCAGTGCCTCGGCGAACGGGCCGAGCTCCTCGAAGTAGCGCTCGTGGTGGTAGCCGTGGCGCAGGCCGTGGAAGTGCAGCGACTCGGCGCGGATCGCGTCCACCCCGTACCGGGCCAGCTCGCCGACCAGGGTGCGGGCGTACTCGCGGACCTCGGGGTCGGCCGGGCAGAGTTCGGTCAGGTGGCGGTCGCCGAAGGCGTTGGCGGGGGTGCAGTCGGGGTGCTGGAAGCCGAGCCGGTCGTTGTGGCAGAAGACCGTCCAGGCGTGCAGCTTCATGCCCCGGCGCCCGGCCTCGGCGGCGGCCTCGGCGAACGGGTCGCGCTCGCCGATCGCGGTGGAGGGCGTGGGGGCCAGCCGACGGCCGGCCCAGCGGGCCGGGTCGGGGCGGAAGTATGCGGCGCCGGGCTCCAGGTAGCGCACCACCCGCTCGGGGTGGTGCGGGAAGACGTCGCGGGCCGCGTGGTACACCGAGGCGAGGGTGACGCCGCCGACGCCGGCCCGGTCGATGAGGTTGCCGAAGAAGGTGTCGGCGCCCTCGTCGATCAGGTCGGTGGCGAAGGCGAGGACGGAGGACTCCACGGTGCGGCTCCGGAGCAGGGGTGCGGGGGCGGGGTACGCGGGGCCCCCACGCTAGCCCGCCCCTCCACAATTGGTCTATACCTGGCGGGGCGGGCGGCCCCGGACGGGTGGGGGCCCTGGGCCGGGTGGCGGTGTCGGGCGGCGGGGCGTGTCGGCCGGCGCGAGCCGGGCGCGGGCCGTCGCCGCCTCAGAGCCCCAGGTCCTTCAGCTCCTTGAGCAGCTCGTCCCGGGTGCTCGGCGCCTGCGCCGGTACGGCGTCGGGGCGCGGCGTCCCGGCGCCGGCCCGGGTGCTCCCGGCCCCGGCTGCGGTGCGGCCCGCCCGGTCGCGGAAGATCCACGCCCCGGCCAGCCCGCCGAGCAGCCCACCCAGGTGGCCCAGCCAGCTGACCCCCGGGGTGCCCGGCACGGTCGCCGTGAGGGTGTAGGCGAAGGACGCGCCCATCACCACCCCGATCAGGGTGTCGATCAGGTTCCGGTCGAAGATCCCGCGCAGCACCACGTAGCCGAAGTAGCCGTAGATCACCCCGCTGGCCCCGACCGTCACCACGTTCTGGGCCTCGAACAGCCAGACGGCGGCGCCGCTGGTCAGCGCGACCAGCAGGGTCAGGGCGAGGAACTTCTTCACCCCCCGGTACGCGGCCAGGAACCCGAACACGAACAGCGGGCCCGAGTTGCCCTCCAGATGCTCCCAGTTCACGTGCAGGAACGGTGCGCCGAGCAGGTCCGGCAGCCGGTCCAGGTGCTGCGCGCGGATGCCGTACTCGCCGGTCAGCCGGTAGTCGTCGGCCCAGTTGGCGAGCTGCACCAGCCAGATGACGCCGAGCACGCCGACCATGGTGAAGAACGCTCTGCGCGCCTCCGCGATCATGCGCGCGGGGTCCAGGGTGGTGCTGCCGCTCATGCGGTCGTCCATGGCCATGGTCCCGACTGTAGGCCGAGGTGCGCGGTAGGGGGAGAGGGAGCCCCTAGAGTGATTTCGCCACTGAGCCCGATTCAGCCCTTGGAGAGGTGACCAGCACGATGAGCGTCCGTCCGCCGCTGCCGTACGAGTTCCTGCCGCAGGTGCCGTCCTTCGAGTTGACCAGCCGTGACATCACCGAGGGCGCCGGACTGGCCGAGGAGTTCGCGCACGGCGGTGGGAACCTCTCCCCCCAGCTGGCCTGGTCGGGCTTCCCGGCGCAGACCCGCGGCTTCGCCGTCACCTGCTTCGACCCGGACGCGCCGACCGGCAGCGGCTGGTGGCACTGGCTGGCGCTCAACCTGCCGGGCGACACCACCGAGCTGCCGCGCGGCGCCGGTTCCTCCGACCAGGCGCTGCCCGGCGCGGCGTCCTTCCACGGGCGTAACGACTTCCCCGGGCACAAGTACGACGGCGCCGCCCCGCCGCCCGGGCCGGCCCACCGGTACGCCTTCGCGGTGCACGCCCTGGACCTCGCGGAGCTGGGCGTCACCCGGGACACCCCGGCCGCGCAGATCGGCTTCCACATCACCTTCCACACCCTCGCCCGCGCGGTGATCACGGCCGAGTACAGCGCCTGAGGCCGCGTTCGGGCTCCTGACCGGCCGGCTCAGGCGGTGTCCGCGGTGTCCCCGGTGGCCCGGCCGATCCGGGCGCCGAGGGCGCGCAGGTAGGCGACTAGCTCCGGCGGGTCGTGCACCTCGAAGTCGCAGCCGAGCATGGCCAGCCGGGTCGCCAGCCACTCCAGTGAGTCGGCCCGGCTGTGCAGCCGGCAGCTGTGCTCGTCGATCGGCTCCACCCGGTTCGCCCCACCGATCCGGCGGGCGACGGCCTCGGCCGGCGCGTGCAGGGTCACCACCGCACGGTGGGTGGGCGCGAGCCGGGCCAGTTTGGCGGCGACGTACGCCGCGGCGTCGTTGCCGGGCAGGTCGCGCGGGGTGGCCCGGGCGCCGGTCGGCCAGGGCTCGGTGACCCGGTCGACGCGGAAGATCCGCCAGTCCTCCCGGTCGATGTCGTACGCGACCAGGTACCAGCGCCGGCCCGCCGCGACCAGCCGGTGCGGCTCCACCAGCCGCCGGCTCTCGGCGCCCTCGCCGCTGCGGTAGCCGAAGCGCAGCCGCTCCCGGTTGGTGATCGCCGCCGCGAGGGTGGTCAGGTCCTCGGGGTCCACCGTCGGCCCGTCCCCCATCAGCAGCGGGACGGTGGCCGCGTTCAGCGCGCCGACCCGGTGCCGCAGCCGGGCGGGCAGCACCTGCACCAGCTTGGCCAGCGCCCGGACCGAGGCCTCCTCGATGCCGCCGACGGCGTGCCCGGCCGCCGCGCGCAGGCCGACCGCGATGGCCACCGCCTCCTCGTCGTCCAGCAGCAGCGGCGGCATCGCGGTGCCCGCGATCAGGCGGTAGCCGCCCACCGCGCCCATCGTCGCCTGGACGGGATAGCCGAGCTCGCGCAGCCGTTCGATGTCCCGGCGGATCGTGCGCGCGCTGACCTGGAGGCGCTCGGCGAGTTCGCTGCCCGGCCACTCTCGCGGCGTCTGCAGCAGGGAGAGCAGGTTCAGCAGTCGTGCCGGGGTGTCGGTCATGGAATCCAGAATGCCGTGCATCTGGGACAAGAGCTGTCCTAGATGCCCTCTACCGTTCCCGTTGTGCCGAGGACGAACGAGGAGAGGACGAGCAGGATGACCGTCGAGACAACCGCCGGGACGACGGAGGCCGCCGTCGACCGCCGACGCTGGCTGGCGCTGGCGGTGGTGATGACGGCCTCCTTCATGGACCTGGTCGACGTCACCATCGTCAACATCGCCATCCCCGCCATCCAGCAGGACACCGGCGCTTCGTTCAGCGCCATCCAGTGGGTCACCGGCGGCTACGCGCTCGCCTTCGCGATCGGCCTGATCACCGGAGGCCGCCTCGGTGACATCTACGGCCGCAAGCGGCTCTTCCTGATCGGCATCGGCGGCTTCACCGTCGCCTCCGCCCTCTGCGGCCTGGCCGCCGGCTCCGAGATGCTGGTCGCCACCCGGGTGTTGCAGGGCGCCACGGCGGCGCTGATGGTGCCGCAGGTGCTGTCGATCATCCACTCCACCTTCCCGGCGCACGAGCGCGGCAAGGTGTTCGGGATGTTCGGCGCGATCGTCGGCCTCGGCGCGGTCTCCGGTCCGATGATCGGCGCGCTGCTGACCGAGTGGGACCTCTTCGGGCTGGGCTGGCGCCCGATCTTCCTGATCAACCTGCCCGTCGGTATCGCCGGTGTACTGCTCGGCCGTCGCTTCATCAGCGAGTCGCGGGCGGAGAAGGCGCTGCGCCTGGACCTGATCGGGATGGCGCTGGCCAGCGTCGCCCTGCTGATGCTGCTCTACCCGCTCACCCACGGCCGCGAGGCCGGCTGGCCGCTCTGGGGCTACCTCTCGATGGGCGCCAGCCTGCCGGTCTTCGCGCTGTTCGTCCGCTACGAGCAGATCAAGACCCGGCGGGACGGCTCGCCGCTGGTCGAGCTCTCGCTGTTCCGGATCAAGAGCTTCGCGGCCGGCATCGGCGTGCAGCTGACCTTCGGCGTCGTCACCGGGATCTTCTTCCTGGTCTGGACGCTCTACATGCAGATCGGCCTGGGCTGGAGCGCGCTGCGGGCGGGCACCACGGGCATCCCGTTCTCGATCGCGGTCTCGGCGGCGGCCGGGATGTCGGTGCAGAAGCTGGTGCCCCGCTTCGGGCGCAAGGTGCTCCAGGCGGGCGCCCTGGTGATGGCCTGCGGCGTGCTGCTCTACATCTGGGAGGCCGACCGGTACGCGGGCGGCATCGAGTCCTGGCAGATGGCGCTGCCGCTGGTGGTGATGGGCGCGGGCATGGGCCTGATCGTGGCGCCGATCACCGAGGCGATCCTCTCCGAGGTGCCGCGTGACCACGCGGGCTCGGCCTCCGGGCTGATCAACACCACCGGCCAGCTGGGGATGGCGCTCGGGCTCGGCCTGGTCTCGGTCGCCTTCTTCGGGCAGGTGGACGACGTGGTGGCGCCCGAGCAGGTCGGGCCGGCCTTCACCGCGGCGTTCATCCACGCGATGTGGTGGGTGGCCTCGGTGCTGCTGGTGGTCTTCGCGCTGATGTTCGCGCTGCCCAGGAAGTCTGCGGCGCACGGCGGGCAGGAGCACGGCGAGCAGGCGCAGGACGGCCAGGGCGCGGCCGGGCAGCAGCCGGGCGACGAGGTGCCGGGCAACGAGGTGCCGGTGCTCGTGCACTGACCACCCGTGCGCCGGCCGTACCGCCGCGCAGCAGGGCCCCGGCCACCGGCCGGGGCCCTTCGCACGCCCTGCGCCCGGCAGCCCCGCGTCGCACACTGGGACGGTCATGCAGCGCACTCAGCTGGGGTCCACCGCGATCCGGTCGACCGGGTACGACGCCGCGACGCTGCTGCTGGAGATCGAGTTCACCGGCGGCGGGGTCTACGAGTACGCGGCGGTGCCGGCGAGCGTCCACCGGGCGCTGCTGGACGCGCCCAGCCACGGGCGGTACTTCAACCGGGCGATCCGGGACCACTTCGACTACCGCCGGCTCGGTTGACCGGTTGACCCGCTCACCGGCTCACCGGTTGACCCGCCGGGACGCGTGTGCGGGCGCGGGCGTGGGCGGGATGTCAGGCCTTCTTGGCGGCGGCGGCCTGCTTGGCGGCCTGCTTCGCCGCCTGCTTGGTGGCACGGACCTTGTCCAGCGAGTCGGGCCCGGTGATGTCGGCCACCGAGCGGTAGCAGCCCTGCTCGCCGTACGGGCCGGCCGCCTCCCGCCAGCCCTCCGGCGCCACCTTGAGCTGCTTGCCCAGCAGTGCCAGGAAGATCTGGGCCTTCTGCTTGCCGAAGCCGGGCAGCTCGTTCAGCCGGCGGAGCAGCTCCTTGCCGGTCGCGGCGTCCCGCCAGATGGCCTCCGCGTCGCCGTCGTAGTGCTCGACCAGGTACTGGCACAACTGCTGCACCCGCTTGGCCATCGAGCCCGGGTAGCGGTGCACGGCGGGTTTGGCGGACAGCAGCGCGGCGAAGTCCTCCGGGTCGTGGGCGGCGATCTCGTGCGCGTCCAGGTCGTCCCGGCCCAGCCGCTGCGCGATGGTGTACGGGCCCGAGAATGCCCACTCCATGGGGACCTGCTGATCGAGCAGCATCCCGACCAGGGCGGCGAGCGGGCTGCGGCCGAGCAGCTCGTCCGCCTCCGGGCTCTGGGCCAGCCGAAGCGTGATGTCCATGGGGCTCCTCTCGGTCCTGCTGTCAGTCTCCCGGACGCGGCCGTGGCCTGCCCGCAGGGCGGCCGCGACACGGCCGCGCCGGCCGGGACGCCGGCCGGGCCGGCGCCACGGGCGCCGTGTCCCGCCGAACCCGTTCGGCCGTGTGTTGGTCCGCGGTCGAGGTTCGGCCCGCTACCTATCGTCAGCCCTAGGACAAGCAGATCAGCACACCGCGCTGACCGACGGTCACACCCCCGGGGAGAACGCATGCCATCGCCGACAGAGGGCACCGCCGCCGAAACGCCGGTGGTCGTCAAGCGGGGGCAGTTGCTCAGGCTGGGCGAGTGGTGTGCCCGGCACTGCGTCACCGTCCTGGTGATCTGGCTGCTCGGCCTGGCCGGTCTGCACGTTCTGCAGAACGAGTTCGGCGGTGTCTACGTCGACAACTTCACCCTGCCGGGCACCCAGTCCAACACCGGCCAGCAGGTGCTCCAGGAGAACGCCCCCAGCTCCTCGGGCACCGGCGCGCAGGTCGTCATGCACGACTCGCAGGCGCCGCTGACGGGGGTTCAGAGCCAGATCGATCAGGTCGTCGGCAACCTCCAGCAACTGCCGCACGTGATCTCCGTGGTGAACCCACTGCCGCCGCCCGGCTCCCCGCCCACCGGCGCGATCTCCTCGGACGGCACGATCGGCTACATCACCGTGCGCTTCCAGGCCAACCCCAGCGCCTACGGCGACTCGTACATCGATCTGGTGAACGACGCGGTCGAGCCCCTGCGCGCGGCCGGTATCGACGTCGAGTACGGCGGGCCGCTCGGCGAGGCCGCCCGGCCCGAGACCAAGGACTTCACCAGTGAGGCGATCGGCTTCGCGGTGGCGGTGGTGGTGCTGCTGGTCGGCTTCGGCAGCCTGATCGCCGCGGGTATGCCGCTGGTCACCGCGCTGATCGCGGTGATCGTCGGGTTGAGCTGTCTGAGCCTGCTGGCCGCCCTCACCACCTTCGCCAGCGTGTCGCCGACCCTGGCCACGATGATCGGCCTCGGCGTCGGCATCGACTACGCGCTGTTCCTGATCACCCGTCACCGGCAGCAGGTCATGGACGGCGCCGCCCCGCCGGTGGCGGCGGGCCGGGCGGTGGCCACCAGTGGGCGGGCCGTGCTGGTCTCCGGCTGTACGGTCGTCATCGCGCTGGCCGGCCTGTACGTGTCCAGGGTCAGCTTCATCGGCAAGCTGGGTGCGGCCGCCGCCGTCACCGTGATCACGGCGGTGCTCGGTGCGCTCACCCTGGTGCCCGCGCTGCTCGGCCTGGTCGGCCGCAACATCGACCGCTTCAAGGTCCGCACCCCCGTCGCCGAGGGCACGGTCGGCCTGGACCAGGAGGCGCACGGTGGGTGGCACCGGTACGCCAAGCGGGTGGAGCGGCGCCCGTGGTGGTTCCTGGCCGGTGGTCTCGTGGTGATCGGGATCCTGACGATCCCGTTGTTCTCGATGCGGCTCGGGCACATCGACGACGGCGCCGACCCGATCACCTTCACCGACCGGCGGGCGTTCGACCTGATCAGCGAGGGCTTCGGGCCCGGTGCCAACGGCCCGCTGACCCTCGTGATCGACCAGAGCCAGGTCCCGTCCGGCGACCGGGCCGCGCTGGCCGCCAACGTGCAGCAGGCGCTGACCGGGGTGCCCGGCGCGGCGAGCATCAGCCCGCCGCAGCCCACCGGCAACGGCCAGGCGCTGATCTCCACCGCACTGTCCACGGTGGTGCCGCAGGATGCGGGCACCACCGACCTGTTCAACCACCTCAAGGACGACGTGCTGCCGCAGGCGGTCGCCGGCACCGCCGCGGCCACGTACATCACGGGGACGACGGCCGCCCAGGTCGACTTCCTGGAGCTCATCTCCGAGCGGCTGCCGCTGATCATCGCGGTGGTGGTCGGGCTGGCCTTCCTCATCATCCTGACCGTCTTCCGCGGCCTGCTGGTGGCCGTCAAGGCCGCGGTGCTGAACCTGCTGTCGATCGGCGCCTCGTACGGGGTGGTGGTCGCGGTCTTCCAGTGGGGCTGGGGCGGGCCCGCGCTCGGGGTGAACGGCACGGTGCCGATCGAGAGCTATGTGCCGATGATGATGTTCGCCATCGTCTTCGGGCTGAGCATGGACTACGAGGTCTTCCTGCTCTCCCGGGTGCACGAGGCCTGGATGCGCACGCAGAACGCCGAGGACAGCGTCGCCCACGGGCTGGAGATCACCGCCCGGGTGATCACCTGCGCCGCGCTGATCATGGTCAGCGTCTTCGCGGCCTTCATCCTCAGTGACAACATCGTGGTCAAGATGCTGGGGCTGGGCCTGGCGGTGAGCGTGCTGGTGGACGCCACGGTGGTGCGGCTGCTGCTGGTGCCGGCGGTGATGACGCTGCTCGGCGCGCGTGCCTGGTGGCTGCCGCGCTGGCTGGACCGGATCCTGCCGCACGTGGACACCGAGGGCGAGGCGGTCTGAGCCGCCGCGTCCGGCCCGGCCACCCCCGGCCCCCGGCCCCCGGCCACCCCCGGCCCGGCCGTCTCGCGGGGCAGACCCGACTTGATCACACCGCCCGCCGGGCAGGAAGATCTCCCGCCGGTGCACGACGACCTCGGGGGAGACCATGCCAGCATCAGAGACCGCCCTGTCCACGGGCCTGAGACAGCGTCATCTGGCGATGATCGCCCTCGGCGGCGCGATCGGCGCGGGCCTGTTCGTCGGGTCCGGGCAGGGCATCGCCCAGGCGGGCCCCGGCATCGTCCTCTCGTACGCGCTGGCCGGGCTGCTCACCATGCTGGTGATGCGGATGCTGGGGGAGATGTCCGCGGCCCGGCCGGCCACCGGCTCGTTCGCCGAGCACGCGGCCCGGGCGCTAGGTCCGTGGGCCGGGCTGCTGGCCGGGTGGATGTACTGGGCCCTGCTGGTGGTGAGCGTCGCGGCGGAGGCGATCGGGGCCGCGCGGATCATGACCGGCTGGATACCCGCGATACCGGCCTGGCTCTGGGTGGCGGCGTTCGTGACCGCCTTCACCGCGAGCAACCTGGTGGGGGTGCGGTACTTCGGTGAGCTGGAGTTCTGGTTCGCGGGGGTGAAGATCGCCGCGATCTGCGCCTTCCTCGCGCTCGGTGCGGCCGCCGTGGCCGGCCTGCTCCCGGGCCACCCCGCGCCGGGCCTGGCGCACCTCACCGGGGACGGCGGCTTCCTGCCGCGCGGCTGGCACGGCGTGGCGCTGGGCACGGTGGCGGCGGTGTTCGCGTTCGGCGGGCTGGAGACCGTCACCATCGCGGCCGCCGAGTGCCCCGACCCCGTCCTCGCGGTGCGCCGGGCGGTGCGCTCGGTGGTCTGGCGGGTCAGCCTCTTCTACCTCGGGTCGATGGCCGTGATCGTCACCCTGGCGCCGTGGGACGACCCGGCGCTGGCGCTCAGCCCGTACGCGGCGACCATCGGCCGGATCGGTGTGCCCGGTGCGGCGGACGTGATGAACGCGGTGGTGCTGATCGCCCTGCTCTCGGCGATGAACGCCAACATCTACGGCTCCTCGCGGATGCTGTTCTCGCTGGTGGAGCGCGGTTTCGCGCCTCGTGTGCTGGGCCGGGCCCCCGGCGGGGTGCCGCGGGCGGCGGTGCTCGCCTCGGCGGCCTTCGGGTTCGTCTCGGTGGTGCTCAGCCTGATCTGGCCGCGCACCGTGTTCCCGTTCCTGCTGAACTCGATCGGGGCGGCGATCCTGGTGCTCTGGGCCCTGATCGCCGCCTCCCAGTTGCGGCTTCGGCGCATCCACTCACGGGAAGCCCCCGCACCGCTGGTGGTGCGGATGTGGGGCTTCCCGTATCTGATCTGGGCCGCGCTGGCGGCGATCGGGGGCGTGCTGGTCTTCATGCTCGCCGACGACGAGAGCCGGGTCCAGGTGCTCTGCACCGGCGCCTGGACGGCCGTGCTGTTGCTCTGCGGCTGGTGGCGGCGGGTGCGCGGCAGCGCCGCCACCGCTGTCGCCACCTCTGACTCCGCCGCCTCCGCCGCCGACTCCGCGGTGGCCGGCTATGCCGCGTAGCGGGCCAGGAAGAGGTCCACGCCGGAGGTGATCTGCCGGGTCAGCTCGGCGTCGTCCAGTTCGGCCTCGGGCCGGAAGGTCCGTACCAGCTGGGGGACGCCGACGGTCGTGGCGACCAGCTGCTGCACGGCCAGCGCCGGGTCGGGCGCGTCGAGCACGCCGCGCTCGCTCAGCTCGGTGAAGGCCTCGATCAGCGGCCCGTTGTTCATGTCGTAGCTGACGCGGTACCAGAGCTGTCCGAGCTGCGGGAAGCGGTCGATCTCGCCGATCACCAGGCGCCGCAGCGACATGATGTCCGGGCGCAGCAGGATCCGGGTCCAGTCCAGGGTCAGCGTGATCAGCGCGGCCCGCAGGTCGGGGGCGGTGGCGATGGTGGAGTTGAAGGGCTTCAGGTCGTTGTAGGTCGTCGGCAGTATGCCGCCGACGACGGCGAGGAAGAGCCGCTCCTTGTTGCCGAAGTGCTTGTAGATGGTGGCCTTGGAGACCCCGGAACGGCTGGTGATCGCGTCCATCGAGGCCGCCGAGTACCCCTCGCGCAGGAACTCCGCCAGGGCGGCGTCGATGATCGCCTGCCGCTTGCGCTGGGCCGCGTCGGAGGGGTCCGGGATGATCGGGATGCCGTACTCGTCCACCGGGCCGGAGGGGTCGTCTGCCATCGGTCTTCCTCTGTTCGCGGGCTGTTCGCGGCTGTCCACGGGCTGTCGACGGGCTGTCCGCGGGCGGGGCTGCTCAGTATATGAACTGAACCGTTTGGTATGCCAGTGAGGCGAGTGCCGGCCCCGCCGCGACCCCGAGCAGGAAAGCCAGATTGAACAGGCCGATCGCCGGACCGTGCCGCTCGGGCGGCAGGCCCTCGGCGGCGGCGCCGTTGAGGACGGCCTGCCCGGCGGAGGTCACCAGCGCGCTGAGCGAGGAGCCCAGCACCACCACCGCGGCCCACGGCCCGAACGCGGCCAGCGCCGTCGCCACGAGGGAGCCGGCGGCGATCAGCGTGTCGGTCCGTCGCCGGCCCAGCGCGGGTGCCGACCTGATCAGCGTCCAGGAGAGCAGTGCGCCGGCCAGCGCCGTCACCGCGGCCACCGCGCCGGTGTGCACCTGGCTCCAGCCGGTGAGCGCGGCGATCCGCCTGGGTGCCGCGTAGACCAGCGCGAAGTTGACGGTGGAGACCGCCAGCATCAGCGCGGCCGCGCGGCGGAAGGGCCGCTCGCGCAGTACGTCCCGGGGCAGCAGGCCGGAGCGCTGGGCGGGGGTGGCGGCGGGCGGGCCGGCCAGGCGCAGGACGGCCGGGATGGCGAGCAGGCCGAGCAGTGGGAGCACCAGCGTCAGCTGCCAGTGCACCGCCTGGGCGATCACCGCCCCGGCGAACAGCCCGGTGGTGCCGCCCGCCGCGCTGCCGATCGAGACCAGTCCGGCGATCCGGCCGGCGCGGCGCGGGTCCGGTCCGCCGTCACCACGGGTGGGGCGTCCGGCCAGCTGGAAGGCGGCGATGTTGAGGCCGGCGGCGCCGGCCGCCTCCACCGTCCGGCCGATCACCAGGACCGGCAGCGAGCGGGTGGCCAGCACGATCAGCACGCCCAGGACGATCAGGGCGGCCCCGGCCAGCAGCAGCCGTCGTGGGCCGCGGCGGCCGGCGGTGGCCGAGAGCAGCGGGGTGCCGGCCGCCATGCCCAGGCCGTACGCCGTCATCAGCCAGGCCGCCGAGGAGGGGGTGGCGTGCAGGGCCTCGGCAACGGCGGGCAGGGCGAGGCTCGGGCCGGAGACACCCATCGCGGTGGGGGCGGCGACGGCGGCGAGCAGGGCGCCCTCGGTGGCCCAGGAGCGCCGGGCCCGGGCGGCGCCGGGGTTGCCGGGCAGGGTGGTGGCGTGGTGCGGGGTGGTGGGGTGCTCGGCGGACGGGCTGTGCGGGAGTGGCTCCGGCCGGGCGGTGATGTGCTTCGCGGTGAGGGTGGAGGACCTGGTCACGGTGTCAGATCCCCCATCAGGCCGAGGGCGTGATCGCGCTGCGCCTGGAGGAGCTCGTCGGTGGTGTTCATCACGAAGGGCCCGCTGCGGGCGACGCTTTCGCCGATCGGCTCGCCGGTCAGCACCAGCACCTCGGCCGGCCCGCGCGGGGCCGTGACGACGATCCGCTCGCCGTCACCGGCGAGCACGGCCAGCCGGCCGTCCGGGAGGTGGGCGTCCGGCAGCGCCGCCTCGCCCGCCAGCACGTAGACGGCGGCGTTGTGCCCGGCGGGGGCGGGGAACTCGGCCCGGCCGCCGGCTGCCAGCCGGGCGTGCACCACCAGGACTGGGACATGGGTGTCGAACGGCCCGCTCACCCCGTGGGTGCGGCCGGCGATCACCTTCAGCTCGCTGCCGTCGGCCGTCCGCACCGCCGGGATCTCCTCGGCGGAGCGGGTGCGGGTGCGCGGCGGGAGGGACTTGAGGGCGGCCGGGAGGTTCACCCAGATCTGGAGGTTGTGCTGGCGGCCGCCGCGGGCGAGGAACTCCCGGGTGGGCATCGCCGAGTGGACGATTCCCGATCCTGCGGTGAGCCACTGGACGGCGCCGGGCGGGACGACGCCCCGGTGGCCCTGTGAGTCGGCGTACTCGATGTCGCCGTCCAGGACGTAGGCGATGGTCTCGAAGCCGCGGTGCGGGTGCGGGGGAGCGCCCTTGGCCTCGCCCGGGGCGAGGTCGATCGGACCGACCTGATCAACCATCAGGAATGGGTCCAGTAAGGGCTGTTCGGGGATGGGGAAGGGGCGGCGGACGGGGAATCCCGCGCCCTCCAGCGTGTGGACGGGCAGGGAGACGTGGGCGGTCGAGCGGACCTGGGGGGTCGAGGTGTCCATGTCGCGAGTGAACTATACGATTCAGTTCATAGTCAAGACTGAACTGTCTGGTTGACATGCCTGAACCGATCGGTTTAGGTTCTGCGATGTCGAGACCGACCGACCCGCCGGGGCCGGCCGGCACCACGCACACCGAAGGAGCATCACCGTGACCACATCCAAGATCATCGCCATCTCCGGCTCGCTGCGCGCCGACTCGCACAACACCCTGCTGCTGCGCGCCGCCCAGAAGTTCGACCCCGGCAGCGCCGAGATCGAGATCTACGACGGCCTGCGCGAGATCCCCCCGTACGACCAGGACCTCGACAACCCCGAGCAGCGCCCCGCCGTCGTCAACGACCTGCGCCGCCGGGTGCTGGAGGCCGACGGCCTGCTGATCGCCACGCCGGAGTTCAACTACTCCATCCCCGGCGCGCTCAAGAACGCCATCGACTGGCTGAGCACCGACTTCACCGGGACGGAGGGCCAGCCGCTGAGCCGCAAGCCCACCGCCGTCATGGGCGCCGCTCCCACCAACTTCGGCTCCGTCCGCGCCCAGCTCGCCCTGCGCCAGGTCTTCGTCTGGACCGAGAGCGACATCGTGGTGAAGCCCGAGGTGGTCGTCTTCCGCTCGCACGAGCGCTTCGACGCCGAGGGCAACCTCACCGACGAGACGACGATCGCGCTGCTCCAGGACCTGCTCACGGCCCTGCACCGGAAGATCGCCGTCGCCCGGGCCGCCCGCGTGGGCTGACCGGCGGACGCGATCCGGGAACTCTCCCGGCCCTGCCGCCCCGTACCGCGTGAGCGTCCGCGATCATTGCAAGCCGAAGAGCCCACCGCGGGAACGAGGATGCATCATGAGCACCACGCACTACGACGTCGTTGTCCTGGGCGCCGGCCCCGGCGGCTACACCGCAGCCGTGCGCTCGGCCCAGCTGGGGCTGCGCACCGCCGTCATCGAGCAGAAGTACTGGGGCGGCGTCTGCCTGAACGTCGGCTGTATCCCGTCGAAGGCGCTGCTGCGCAACGCGGAGCTGGCGCACATCTTCACCAAGGAGGCGAAGACCTTCGGCATCAAGGTCGAGGGGCAGGTCAGCTTCGACTACGCCGAGGCGTACCGCCGCAGCCGCAAGGTCGCCGACGGCCGGGTCAGCGGCGTGCACTACCTGATGAAGAAGAACGGCATCACCGAGTACGACGGCCGCGGCACCTTCGTGGACGACCGCACCCTTCAGGTCGCGCTGACGGCCGGCGGCTTCGAGACCGTCACCTTCGACCACTGCGTCATCGCCGCCGGCGCCACCACCCGGCTGCTGCCGGGCACCGCGCTGAGCGAGCGCGTGGTCACGTACGAGGAGCAGATCCTCACCGAGGCGCTGCCGGAGAGCATCATCATCGCCGGCGCCGGCGCGATCGGCGTCGAGTTCGCGTACGTGCTGCACAACTACGGCGTGAAGGTCACCATCGTCGAGTTCCTGGACCGGGTGGTGCCGCTGGAGGACGCCGACGTCTCCGCCGAGCTGGCCAAGCAGTACCGCAAGCTCGGGATCGAGATCCTCACCTCGACCCGGGTGGAGTCGATCGACGACAGCGACCCGGCCGCGAAGGTCCGGGTGACGGTCACGCGCGGCGGCGAGCAGCAGGTCCTGGAGGCGGACAAGGTCCTCCAGGCGATCGGCTTCGCACCCCGGGTGAACGGCTACGGCCTGGAGAACACCGGCGTCAAGCTCACCGAGCGCGGCGCGATCGACGTGGACGGGCGCGGGCGCACCAACGTGCCGCACATCTTCGCCATCGGCGATGTGACGGCCAAGCTGATGCTCGCGCACGCCGCGGAGGCGATGGCCGTGATCGCCGCCGAGACGATCGCCGACGCGGAGACCATGGAGGTGGACTTCCCCATGATCCCGCGCGCCACCTACTGCCAGCCGCAGATCGCCAGCTTCGGCTGGACCGAGGCGCAGGCCCGGGAGCAGGGCTACGACGTCAAGGTCGCCAAGTTCCCGTTCACGGCGAACGGCAAGGCCCACGGGCTCGGCCACCCGGTCGGCTTCGTGAAGGTGATCAGCGACGCCAAGTACGGCGAGCTGCTCGGTGCGCACCTGATCGGCCCCGAGGTGACGGAGCTGCTGCCGGAGCTCACGCTGGCGCAGCAGTGGGACCTGACGGTGCACGAGGTGGCGCGCAACGTGCACGCCCACCCGACCCTGGGTGAGGCGGTCAAGGAGGCGATCCACGGGCTGGCCGGACACATGATCAACATGTGACGTCCCGGGCGCGTCCCGCCGTTCCACCGTCCCGCCGTCGGTTCGTCCTGCCGGTCCGGGCGTGGGGCGGTCCCGACCGTCCCCGCCGCGCCGGGTGCTGCTCCCCGGCGCGGCGGGGCACTCCCTGCCCCGCTGCCCGCCGTCCGCCGCGGCCCGCGGCGTCGTCACCCGGGCGGCCCGGCGGCGCGGGCGGTGGCCGGCCGGACCGGGGTGTCTTCCCGCGCGCATCCGCAGGTGACTGGCTAGCGTGACAAATCGGACCAGTCACCGCGCAGCAGGGAGATCAGAGTCGTGAATGTGCAAGCAGAGGGCATGCCGTGCTGGGTCGACGCGATGTTCACCGACGTGGAGGGCGCGAAGAGCTTCTACGGTGACGTGCTCGGCTGGACGTTCGCCGAGGCCTCGTCCGAGTACGGCGGCTACACGCAGGCGTACCGCGGCGGCAAGGCGGTGGCCGCCGTCGTCCCGCCGATGCCCGGGCAGGAAGGCCAGTCGGCCTGGTGCCTGTATCTGGCCTCCCCGAACGCCGCAGCCGCCGCGGAGCGGATCAGCGCCAACGGCGGCGAGGTGATGATGGGGCCGATGCAGGTCGGCGACTTCGGCACGATGGTGATCGCGAAGGACCCGGGCGGTGTCGTCTTCGGGGTCTGGCAGGGCGGCGTCCACAAGGGCTTCGAGAAGATCGGCGAGACCGGCGCCTTCGCCTGGGCCGAGGTCTACACCCGCGCACCCGAGAAGTCGGACGCCTTCTTCCCCGCCGTCTTCCCGTACAAGGTGAAGCGGATGGAGGACGAGAAGATCGACTTCAAGATCCTCAACCTCGGTGACGACGCCGTGCTGGGGCGGATGAAGATGACGGACGACTTCCCGGCCGAGGTTCCGCCGTACATCAACGTGTACTTCGCGGTCGACGACTGCGACGCGGCCATCGCCAAGGCGACCGCGCGCGGCGCGACCGTGCACTTCGGGCCGATGGACAGCCCGTTCGGCCGGTTCGCGGCACTGAGTGATCCGCAGGGCGCCGCCTTCTCCGTGATCGACATGGGGACGGCCAAGGGCGACATGCCCAAGCTGACCGACGAGAGCTGACCGACACGTCCTGAGCGAGGCCCGCCGATCCTGCCGCGGTGGACGGGCGAGCGGCCGCTCGCCCGTCCGGCCGCGCCGCCGGCGGCTCAGTTGCCGCAGAAGATCAGGAAGCAGGTGGGCTTGGGCGTCGCCGTCCCGGTCGGCTTCGGGGTGCCGGTCGGGGGCGCGGAGGTGGGGCGGCCCGGCTGCGAGGTGGGCGCCGTGGTCACCGGCCCGCCGGTGGGCGCCGGCTCGGGCGCCCGGTCCGACGGGCCGCCCGGGGCGGCGCTCTCGGCCGAGGGCCGCGCGGAGGGCGAGGCGGACGAGGGCCGCGGGCTGGGGCGGGCGCTGCCCGACTGCTGCGGCGCGGGCGCCGCCGAGCCGCCGGTCGCGGCGGTCGCGGACGAGGTCGCCGCAGTGCTCCCGGCCGTCGCCACGGGCTGTCCGGTGCCGGCCGGAGCCGCCGGAGCCGTCGTGCCGTCCGCGCTGTTGGAGGACAGCAGCGCCGCACCCACGCCCGCCGCCAGCAGCAGCGCCGCCGAGGCGGCCAGCACCCGCCGCCCGGACGCCGGCCCGCGCCGGCTCCGGCCCCGGCGGGGCGCGAGCGGCACGGCCGTACCCGGAGGCGGGGCGAACTGCCCGCGGGCCTCCGGCCGGGCGGGCAACGGCTCGGCGGGGGATCCCGGTGCCGAACCCGAGGGGACACCACACCCGGGACAGGACAGGGCACCGTTGAGATGACGGCGGCAGGACGCGCAGTAGTCCATGTGATCTTTCCGTACCTTGCCCGCCGCCGGGTCCCGCCGGCGGTAGCGCGCGGGTCGCACACGACGTTGTGTGCAACGCGACGATGTGTGCCGCGAGCGTAGGCAGCCCGGCGGCCCGGGAACCAGACGTTCCCTGTGAGGCTTCCGAGGAGATCGGGAGCCCGCGGTGGATGAACCGTGCGCTCACCGAAGCAGGCTCCGGCGCCTGCCCGGGACCCGGGCGCCGAACCGCCGGAAGCGGGCGTTGACCTGCCGGAATCTGCGCGCCGATCCGGCGGGAGGCGGGCGCCGATCCGCGCGAGTGGCGCGCGGGCGGGCCCGCGCCCGGGGGGTTTCCGGTGCCCGCGCGGTGTGTCCGCCCCCGGCCGGGCGCGAGGCGGTGTCTGCTGTTCCCTGTCACCCCGGTTCGTGCAGAGAGAGACGCGATGACCAGCTGGGAGCCGGCGCCCCCTGCCACCGCCGGGTACCCCGGCCGCCTCCCGTGGCCGGCGGCGCTGCGCCATCCGGTGCTGGCCGCGGCCCTGCTCGCCCTTGTCCTGCACGGGGTGTGGGCGCTGTTCCTCGCGTCCGACGCGGGGGATCTGGCGGCCCAGTACGCGTGGACGGAATTCACCAGGCGCAACCCCGACTCCGCCTACAACCTGTCCTGGTACGGCGGGATGCACACCGCCTCCTACAGCCTGCTCTCGCCGTACCTGATGAGCTGGCTCGGCGTCCGCACCACCGCCGTACTCGCCGGCACGCTCGCCGCCGCGCTGGCCGCCGGGCTGCTGATACGGGCACCGGTCGCCCGTCCGCTGCCCCCGGCGCTGTGGACCGCGCTCGCCCTGTGGTGCAACATCGGCTCCGGCCGGGTGACCTTCGCCGTCGGGGTGACCTTCGCGCTGGCGGCGGTCGCGCTGCTCTACCCGCGGCCCGGGCCCCGGCCGGTCGCGCGCCTGGCGGCCGTCCTGCTGCTCGCGGTGCTCGCCACCACGGCCAGCCCGGTCGCCGGGGTGTTCCTGGAGGTGGCCGCCGCCGCGCTGTGCCTCACCCGACGCCGCCGGGACGCCCTGGTGCTGGCGACCGGCCCGGCGCTCGTCATGGCCGGCACCGCGGTGGTCTTCCCCTTCCACGGCGTCCAGCCCTTCGAGTGGTACCTCGCCGTGCCACTGGTCGCCACAGCCTGCTACCTCGCCCTGCTGGTGCCGGCGCCCTGGCGCACCCTGCGGATCGGCGCCGCCGTCTACGCGGGCGGCATCGTCCTGACCTGGGCGGTGCCCTCGCCGATCGGCAGCAACGTGGAGCGCCTGTCGCTGCTGTTCGCCGCCACCGTGGTGCTCATCGTGTTGCTGGAACACACGCCGAACCCGTTCGCGCCGGGGGCCCGCCCGGCGCCGCGGCTGCGGGCGTTCGCCGCCGGCGCGGCGTTCCTGGCGCTCGCGAGCTGGCAGGTCGCCAAGCCCGTCGGCGACCTGCTGGTCACCGCGCCGCTGTCCCGGACGGCGCCCGTCACCGGGCCGCTGATCGACGAGCTGCGCCGCCTGGGCGCCGACCGGAGCAGGGTCGAGGTCGTCCCGCTGCGCTCGCACCGGGAGGCCTCCGGCATCGCGCCGTACGTCAACCTCGCGCGGGGCTGGA
Source organism: Kitasatospora sp. NPDC050543 (assembly GCF_044457565.1). Taxonomy (NCBI): domain Bacteria; kingdom Bacillati; phylum Actinomycetota; class Actinomycetes; order Kitasatosporales; family Streptomycetaceae; genus Kitasatospora; species Kitasatospora sp. NPDC050543. Next base: position 243,496 of record NZ_JBITGZ010000006.1, read on the forward strand.
ACCGGCAGGTCGACGTCGTCCGCAACCCGCTCTTCTACGACGGCACGCTCACCTCGGACTCGTACCACGCCTGGCTGCGGCACTGGGGCGTCGGCTACGTCGTCCTGCCGGTGGACCGGCCGGACGACGCCGCGGTGGCCGAGGCCGAGATCGTCGCGGCGGGCCACGGCTGGCTCAGCCCGGTCTGGCAGGACGAACGCTGGCGGCTCTACCAGGTCGCCGACTCAGCGCCGCTGGCCGACCCGCCCGCGACCGTGCGGGAGGCCGGCCCCGCCGCGATGACGGTCGACGTCCCCCGGGCCGGGGCGGTGCTGCTGCGGATCCCGTGGTCGCCCTGGCTGGGTGTCGAGGGCGACGGCGAGCGCACCCGCGGCTGCCTCGCCGAAGCCGGCGAGTGGACGGTGCTCCACGCCAGCGAGCCCGGCACCTACCGGATCGGCGGCCGCTACGGCCTGACCCGCGGCAGCCCCTGCCTCCATCTGCCCCCCGCCGCCGGCCCCGCCCCGCCCGCCGGCTGACCCGCCCGCCGGCTGACCCGCCCGTCGGTTTACCCGCCCGGGGCGGCGCGGCGGGCGCGGTGCGCCGAGGGATCGGGCGAACCGCGAGGCGCATGTCCTGCTGGGAGCCAGGCCGGCCGGTCGGCGCGGGCCGGGGGCCGCCGTCAGGGGGAGACGGCGGTGCCGAGGGAGTCGGCGCCGAGCGGTTTGGGGGCGCCCTTCTCGTAGAAGACCTCGACGTCCTCGACGGTGAAGCCCGCCGCCGTCAGCAGCTCGACGATCGGCCGGGTGAGGTGGCACCCGCCGAAGACCCGTTGCTCCAGCGGGTCGAGGCGCCGCTGCCAGCGTCGGACGTCCTCGTCCGGGGCCAGGCCGTGCTCGATGAAGTGCAGCTTCGCACCGGGCTTGAGGACGCGCCGCACCTCACGCAGGGCGGCGGCGGCGTCCGGGATGGTGCAGAGCGTCCAGGTGGACAGCGCGGCGTCGTAGCTGTCGTCCGCGAACGGCAGCACCTGCCCGTCCAGCGCCGCCCGGTGCACCGGGACGCCGGCCCTGGCCAGACGCTTGCCGGCCAGCCGCCACCCGAGGTCGGACGGCTCGACCGCGTCCACCCGGGAGACCTCGGGTGGGTAGAAGGGGACGTTGAGCCCCGACCCGAACCCGATCTCGATCACGTCGCCCGCCAGACCCGCGCACACCCGCCGGCGCAGCCGGTCGGCCTCGCCCATCCCGCAGGCGACGTTGATGATCCGCGGGAGGACCTGCTCGGTGTAGAGCCCCATCGCAACCTCCGTGCTCCGTCACCAGTCTGGCACCGGGCGCCGCCCGCCGCCCGGCCTCAGGAGAAGGAGTCGATCCAGTCCTCCAGGCGCCTGATCTGGCCTGCCATCAGCTCGGGGTCCCGGAAGGTGTTGGTGAGCAGCGAGATCCCTTGGTACGAGGCGATCAGGGCGACCGCGAGGTCGCGGGCGTCGCTCCGGCCCATCGTGCGGAACTGTTGCTCGGCCCAGTCGATCAGGAGCTGCATGACCGTCGCGGCGGTGCGGTCCAGTCCGTCCTCGCGCTTGCCGAGCTCGGAGGAGAGCGACCCGAACGGGCAGCCGTAGCGGGCAGCCGTCTCGCGCTGCTCCGCCCACCCTCCCAGCAGTGCCTTCAGCCGCTCCTGCGGGGTCGGGAGCTGGTCGAGCTCCTCGGTCACCGAGCGCAGGCCCTCCGCGTGCGCCTCGATCGCCGCCTCGACGAGCTGGTCCTTGGTCTTGAAGTAGTAGTAGACGTTGCCCACGGGCACGTAGGCCGCGCGCGCGATGTCGGCGAGCGTCGTCTTCTCGACTCCCTGTTCGTGCAACACCCGGGATGCGGCCAGTGCCAGCCGCTCCCGCTTGCCCGGTTGTGCTCCGGCCATGCCGCCACGCCCCCTGGGGATAGTCAGTCGTCTGACTCAGAAGTGTAGACAGCGCCGGAGTCGCTTGCTAGCCTCGCCGTCAAGCGAGTGAGTCAGTCAGCTGACTAACTCGGATCGGATGGCGCGGCCGGTCTGGCCGGCGCCGCCGGTGTACTCGGCGTGCGCAATGACGACAAGGGGAGTAGTCATGATCGTGGTAACCGGAGCAACCGGGAACGTGGGCCGGCCGCTGGTGCAGGCCCTGGCCGAGGCCGGCGAGCAGGTGACGGCCGTTTCCCGCCGGGCTGCCGGGCTGCCCGAGGGCGTGACGCACCGGCAGGTGGATCTGGCCGCTTCAGGGAGCCTCGCGCCGCTGCTCGAAGGCGCCGACGCGCTGTTCCTCCTGGTCCAGGGCGAGGACCCGCAGGGCGTCGTCGATGCCGCCGCGGCCGCCGGGGTGCGGCGGATCGTCCTGCTCTCCTCCCAGGGGGCCGGGACGCGGCCGGAGGTCTACCGGCACCCGCGGGCGTTCGAGGACGCGCTGCGGCAGTCCGGGCTGGAGTGGACCGTCCTGCGGCCCGGCGGCTTCCACTCCAACGCCTTCGGGTGGGCGCAGACGGTGCGCTCGCAGCGGACGGTCGCCGCGCCGTTCGGCGATGTCGCGCTGCCCTCCGTCGACCCGGCCGACATCGCCGAGGTCGCGTCCGTGGTGCTGCGTCAGGGCGGGCACGCCGGCCGTACGTACGAGCTGACCGGCCCGGCGGCGATCACTCCGCGCGGACGGGCCCGGGCGATCGGCGACGCCCTCGGCGAGCAGGTGCGGTTCGTCGAGCAGAGTCGCGAGCAGGCCCGGGCCGAGCTGCTCCAGGTCATGCCGGAGCCGGTGGTGGAGGGCACCCTCGCCATCCTGGGCGAGCCCGTGCCGGCCGAGCAGCAGGTCAGCCCCGACGTCGAGCACCTCCTCGGCCGCCCGGCGCGCACCTTCGCCGACTGGGTGGCGGGCAACCTCGCGGCCTTCCGGTGACCGGCCCGGGGTGGTGGTGACGCCAGGCGCCGCCCCGCGCCCCGCGCGCCGCGCGCCGCGCCCCGCGAACCGCGGGCGCGGGGCGGGGGCCCGGCCGGCGGGCTCGGGTGTGCGGCCGGTGGCCGAAGCGGTGATGCGCGCAAAGGGGGTGATCGCCGGGTCGATCGATGATGGAGTTGGCGTCCATGACCATCTCCTTAGTCCTCGCCCTGGTGGCGGGCGTGTCGATCAACACCTTCCTGCTCGCCTTCGGAGCGCGCCGGCTGCTCGACGCCCACTTCTCGCTGACCCGCACGGTCATCGCCGGAGCCTGCGGTCAGGCCGCCGCCAACCCCGTCATCACCGGTCTCGTGGGGAAGACCGACCCCGACGACAAGCCCGGCGTCATCGTTCTCTTCGTGGGTCTGGGATGGGCCTGCGCCCTGCTGATCGCGATGATCATCCTGGTTCTCTGGGAGGCGTTCGTGCCGGCCGGCACGGCGACCACCCCGCTGACCTGGCTGCGCGGGCTGCGCGCGCGAGCCAAGCGGACCCGCCGCTACTGGCAGATCACCCGCATCCTGGCCCGGAACGGCTTCGGCCCCTACCTGCGCGGCCGGGCCCGCCCCGGCCAGGCGTCCGCCCAGGACCAGGCCCACCTCGCCCGGGCGCTGAGTTCCGCACTGGAGCAGGGCGGCGTCACCTTCGTGAAGCTGGGGCAGGTGCTCTCGACCCGGCGGGACATGCTGCCACCGGCCTTCGTGACCGAGTTGGCCCGCCTCCAGGACCGCGCCGCACCCGTCCCGTGGGAGGAGCTGGAGCCGGCGCTGCGGGCGGAGCTCGGAGCGCCGGTCGAGGAGGTGTTCGCCGCCTTCGACCGGAGCCCGCTCGCCTCCGCCTCGATCGCCCAGGTGCACGTCGCCCGGCTGCGCACCGGTGAGGAGGTGGTGGTGAAGGTCCAGCGACCGGGCGTGCGCGCGACCGTCGAGCGGGATCTGGAGATCGTCGGACGACTGGCCCGGAGCATCCACCGGCGCGGCGGCTGGGGCCGTTCGATCGGGGTGCTCGAACTCGCCGAGGGCTTCGCGACGGCGCTGCGGGAGGAACTCGACTTCCTGGTCGAGACGCGCAACATGACGGCGGTCGCGGCGGCGGCCCACGCGCGCGGGGACGGCTCCCGGGTCCGGATACCCGAGCCGTACCCGGACCTCTGCACGGTCCGGGTGCTGGTGATGGAACGACTGGCCGGCACGCCGCTGGCCAAGGCCGGGCCGCTGATCGGCGAACTCGGCCTCGACCGCCGCGACCTGGCCGGCGACCTGCTGGCGACGCTGCTGCGGCAGGTCACCCTCGACGGCGTCTTCCACGCGGACCCGCACCCCGGGAACATCCTGCTGCTCACCGACGGCCGACTCGGCCTGCTCGACTTCGGGTCCGTCGGACGTCTGGACAGCGAGCTCCAGGCCGCGTTGCAGCGGCTGATGATCGCGATGAACCGGGCCGACCCGGTGGCGCTGACCGACGCGCTGCTGGAGGTCGTGTCCCGCCCGGACGGCCTGGACGAGCAGGGACTGGAACGGGCACTCGGCGCCTTCATGGCCCGCCATCTGGGACCTGGCTCCGCGCCGGACGTCCAGCTCTTCACCGCCCTGTTCCGTATCGTGGCCCGCTACGACCTGTCCGTACCACCGGAGTTGGCCGCCGTGTTCCGGGCCCTGGCGACCCTGGAGGGCGGGCTCACCCACCTCGCGCCGGGCTTCGACCTGGTCGCCGAGGCGCGCCGGTTCGGGGAGAAGCACCTCGCGGAGCGGCTGCGGCCCGCCTCGCTCAAGGAAGCCGCCGGTGACGAGCTGCTCGCCCTCCTGCCGATGCTGCGCCGGCTGCCGCGACGGCTCGACCGGATCGCGGCCGCCGTGGAGGGCGGACGGTTCGGCATGAACGTCCGGCTGCTCGCGGACGAACGTGACCGGCGTACCGTGAACGGCCTGCTCCAGCAGGTGCTGCTCACCGTGCTGGCGGCCACGGCGGGAATCATGGCGGTGCTGCTGCTCGGACTGAAGGACGGGCCGACGCTCGACGGGCGGATGACGGTCCACCAGTTCCTGGGCTACTGCCTGCTGGTGATCTGCTCGGTGCTCGCCCTGCGGGTGCTGATCCTGATCTTCCGCCCGGCGCGCCGGTAGGCGGTGGGGGAGGCCGGGGAGGTGGGCAGCCGGGCGGGTCCCGGGCGTGCCGTGCCTGCCCGGCGGATCGCGGGATCCGTCCGGCACAAGGGCTTGAAGCTCCCGCTGGGGGAGTTCCTACCGTGCTGCCGTGCGCGGACGGCCTGCGAGCCCGGTCGCGCGTACGTACCGAGATGTGCGAGGAGGCGGTCATGACGGCGTTCGTGTTGGTGTCGGAGTGCTACACCGGTGGCTGGGTCTGGCGTGAGGTGACTGACCGGCTGCGGGGGGCGGGTGCCGAGGTGTACCCCGCGACGCTCACGGGTCTGGGGGACCGCCGCCATCTCGCGGCGCCCGGCACGGACCTGGAGACGCACATCGAGGACCTGGTGCAGCTGATCGACCACGTGGACGCGCCGGAGGTGGTGATCGTGGGCCACGGCTACGGCATCCACCCCGTGCTGGGCGCCGCCGACCGGCGGCCGGAACGGATCGGCCGGATCGTCTACCTGGACGCGGGCATGCCCCAGGACGGTGACGCGGCCATCCAGCTGGTGAGCGACCAGAGCGTCCACGAGCGGATCCGGGACCTGGCCGGCCGGGCGTCCGGCCAGGCGTCCGACCAGGGAAGTCGGGCTGATCGGGGCGATCAGGGTGATCAGGGTGAGGACGGCTGGCGGATTCCCCCGCCGGAGCTCGGCGAGTGGCAGCGCATGGGCAGCACCGCGGGTCTCGGCGAGGAGGCGCTGGCGACGCTGGACCGCTTCGCCGCTCCGCAGCCGGCGGGCACGCTGACCCAGCCGCTCCGGCTGTCGGGGGCGTTCTCCGCCCTGCCCACGACCGGGGTCCTGTGCACCGCGGGAGGCATGAACATCGCCGCGATCGAGACGCTGGTGGCCTCGGGCCCACCGCAGTTCCGGGCGCTCGCCGACCCCCGGGTGACCTTCTTCGAGCTCGGGACCGGGCACTGGCCGATGCTCTCGGCCCCCGCCGAGCTGGCCGGGGTACTCCTCAAGGCCGCCGCGGGCGAGGGGCGCCGGCTGACCGCGCCGGAGGGCGAGCGGCCGAGCTGGCTCGGGCCCTTCCTCCTGGACGTACCGGAGCGGCCCCGCGAGCGGGTCGGGCGCGCCGACCTCTACCTGCCGGACGCCGACGAGCCCCGCCCCGCCGTGGTGTTCGTCCACGGCGGCCCGATCCCCGTCGACATGCAGCCCACACCGCGGGACACCCCGCTCTTCGTCGGCTACAGCCGGTACGCGGCCGATCTGGGAGTCGTCGGCGTGACGGTGGATCACGGCCTGCACGCGCTCACCGACTACGCGCGCGCGGCCGAGGACATCGCCGAGGCGGTCGAGCTCGTCCGGGCCGATCCGCGCGTGGACGGGCAGCGCGTGGCGCTGTGGTTCTTCTCCGGCGGCGGGCTGCTGACCGCCGACTGGTTCGCCGCGCCGCCGCCGTGGCTGCGCTGTGTGGCCGCGAACTACCCCATCCTCGCGCCGCTGCCGGGCTGGGGCATGGTGGCGCCGCGGTTCCGCCCGGTGGAGACGGTCCGCGCGGCCGGGCAGCTGCCGATCGTGCTGACCAGGGCCGGCCTGGAGAGCGCGGTGATCGCCGCGACGGTCGAGGAGTTCCTCACCGCAGCCGAGGACTGCGAGGCCCAGGTCGAGGTCGTCGACGTCCCGCTCGGCCACCACGGCTTCGAGATCATCGACCACACCGACCGGTCACGCACCGCCGTGGCTCACGCGATGCGCTCCGTCCTCAGCCGCCTGCGGAGCTGAGACCGTGAACGCCGAAGTCCCCGACCGGTTTCCCGGCCGGGGACTTCGGGCGGCCCTGCCGGGCAGCGGTGGAGGCCACGAGCGTCGAACGGGTGAGGGATCGACCCGGGATCCGCTCCGGCTGTCCTTCGGGTAGGGACGGGTCCACCCGAGGGGGCGAGGTCAGGCGATGGCCTCGGCGGTCGCCGCGCGGTGGCGTGTGGTCACCGGTGGCCGGCCTTCGTCTGGACGGCGGCGATGTAGCGGACCGTGAACACCATGGGGAGGGCGAACCCGGCGACCTGGACGATCGTGGCGGGCGTCGAGTGGGCGTGGCCGCCATGGGCGATCACCGCGAGCGCGGCGGCCGTGGCGGCGAAGGCCACGGTCCAGACGGTGGTGATGACGACGTTGGTCCGGATGAACGGCTTGAGCCCCCATACCTCCCGGGGCGTGCTGCGCTTGGCGATGCCCAGGGTGAACGGCTTGCCGATGAGCAGGGAGACTCCGGCGATGACCGCGAGGGTGGCCGAGGACAGGGCCGCCGAGTACTCGTGCACGCCCGAGTCCGGGTTGGCGAAGGCGATGGCCGCCAGTGCTGCGAAGAAGGCCGCCGAGCCCAGTTCGATGATCAAGGCGTCGAAGCCGGCCCCGGCCGTGCGCTGCTGGGCGATGAGCGCCACCGCCACCACCAGTGCGGCCAGCGCGGCCCACTGCCACTGCCCGGACGGAAGCACCGCGAAGACGATCCACGGAAGGAAGGTGCGCACGTAAGACATCAGGAAGTCCCCCTCAACGTTCCAGTTCTGACAGGTCAAGACTGTACATTGCATGGGTGACATGTCAACAGTGGAATGTATGGTGGTCCACATGAGCCTTCGATATGCCCTCCTCGGACTGCTGTCCGAGCGCCCGGCCAGCGGGTACGACCTGCTCAAGAGGTTCGACACGGCGCTGGCCGACGTCTGGCCCGCCACTCAGAGCCAGATCTACACAGAACTGTCCAGGCTCGCCGACGCCGGAATGATCGGCGTCACGGCAGAGGGTCCGCGCGGGCGGAAGGAGTACACCCTCACCGGCGAGGGGCTGGCCGAGTTGCAGCACTGGCTGACCGGGACCACCCCGCAGCGCAACACGCGCAGCGACATCCTGCTGAGGGTGTTCTTCCTCGGTGTGCTCACACCCGAGCAGGCGCGCGGCTATCTCGCCGGGCTGGCCGAACTGTCCGAGCAGGGGGGCGAGGACCTGCGCGTCCTGGCCGAGGGCATCGACTGGGGCGGCGACAGCCTGTCCGTCTACGGCAGGATCGCCCTGGAGTACGGCCTGCGGTTCAATGCCATGCGCCGCGAGTGGGCCGAGTGGGCGGTCGGCCAGATCCCGTAGTGCTGGTCCGGCCTCGCCCCGTCCCCGCCCGTCCTCGTAGGTGTTCGGGCGGGCGCCTCCCGGCCGACGGGCGGTCACCGGAACCGCATCCGTGGACGACGAAGGCCCGGACCGTCGAACCGGTCCGGGCCTTCCGCCGGGAGGATGCGAGCTCCGAACGCGTGCGGGGTGCTCCCGAAGCACCTTCCAGCGGTTGGTCCGACCGTCCGGGCGGGCTGTTCCCCCCGATGCGGTCCGGTGCCTGTGGTGAGGTCACGAGGTCGCGGCGGTGGGGTGGTTGCCGAGGGCGGCGCCGAGGAGGGCGCGGAGGTGATCGGCTTCCGGGATCAGCGTCGCCTCGATCTGGTCGTCGGTGCGGCCTGCCAGGGTGAGTTCCTGGATGCGCCGGAACAGCAGGCGGTCCGCCGCGGCGATCAGAGCGGCGTGGGCCCGGGGCGCGATGGCCGGGGCGGCATCCGGGGTGGCGGCGGTCAGTGCTGCGGCGAGTGCCTCCTCCCGCTGGTCGTGCAGTTCGCGTACCCGGGTGGTGAGGGTGGGGCTGTCGGCGACCATGCGGGCGAACGCGAGGCCGGTGAAGCCGACGACGGGGCTGTGCTCCAGCAGGGCTGCGCGGAAGGTCCGCCCCAGCGCGGTGAGCGGCTCCTCGCCCGGCCCGCGCTCGGCGACCGCCCGGGCCAGGCCCTCGGTGAACGCCTCGTGGTGGTCGAGGGCCAGGTCCTCCTTGCGGGGGAAGTAGTTGGTCACCGTCTTCTTGGCCACGCGAGCCGCGGCGGCGATCTCGGCGATGGTGGTCTGCTCGAAGCCCTGCTCGATGAAGAGCCTGGTCGCGCAGTCGGAGATCAGCTGCCTGGTCTCCTGCTTCTTGGACTCGCGGAGTCCCATCTCGGTAACCATGGAGCAATTTTACATCCGTCGCAAAATTATGCTTGACCGATCTCCATGGTCTTGGCTAAAGTTGCATTCGTTGCAAAGTTCGCCCGAATGAATGGACTCTACGCGAAGGCCGCTGCGACAGGGCGGCCGGTCGTTCTGCTGACGTCGGACATCGACGACACGGCCAAGCTCTGCGGTGATCGCGTGCGTCTCGTAGCTGTCCGATGAGCCCCTCGTGGTACCCGCCGGCGAATGCGCATCATGCGGCGGCGGCTCTGGATCGGGAGGCCTCGATCTCGGTGTAGGCGCCAGCCTTGTTCTCCCAGTGGGAGCCCTCGACGGATTTACCGGGTTCGAGGTCCTTGTAGACCTCGAAGAAGTGGGTGATCTCCAGCAGATCGAATGGTCGCACGTCTTCGATATCCTGCAGCCGTGCGAAGCGAGGGTCGTGAGCGGGTACGCAGAGCACTTTCTCGTCGGGCCCTTTCTCGTCGGTCATGACGAACATACCGATGGCGCGGCATGTGATGCTGCATCCCGGAAAGGTGGGGTCGCCGACCAGGATGAGAGCGTCGAGAGGGTCGCCGTCGCCGCCGAGAGTGTGTTCGATGAACCCGTAGTCGGCTGGGTAGCGGGTGGCGGTGAACAGCATCCGGTCCAGGCGGATCCGCCCGATGGCATGGTCCATCTCGTACTTGTTGCGCGAGCCTTGGGGGATCTCGACGATCACCTCGAAGTCCATGTCGGTCTCCTGGGGCTTTCTCTGGCGTCCTACGGCGCCACCGGCTCCCCGTCCTCATTCTCGGGCGGATCCGCCGCATCCGCATGGCGGGCACCCGGTTGCACTAATGCTCTGGAGACCCTCGGCGGCACGGGCTAGCCTCTCTCTGAACAGGGATTCGCCCTGGGCGCGACATGTGAATGAGCGCAAGGCGATGACCTTCGCGGCGCATGATTTCGCATTCCATCCGAAGGCCCTGGGTGGCGCACTGGGCACAGTCACTCTGCGGGAGTCGAAGCACAGAGGTTCTCAGGCGATCCAGTCGAACGAGTCGAACCAGGCCCAGTAATTCGTATGTCGCGCCGACTCGCCCGCACAGCCGAGCAGTACAGCGCGCCCGGCGCGCCGGCGCGACGTCAAGGAGGACGGAATGGCTGTGCTCGTCCACGCCAGCGCATCGGCCATACAGCAGACCGCCGCGCTTGTCCCCAGGCCGAGCCTGCTCGGTGCTCGGGCCGCGGTCGCGCCCGCGCTGACCGGGTCAGACCGGACCCTCGTGGTGGTCGTCGCGCTGGTTGCGGCCGGAGCGCTGGTGGTGGCCTGGGTGTTGGCGCGGCAGGTGCTGGCCGCGGATGAGGGCACCGAAACGATGCGGCGGATTGCTGCGGCCATCCAGGAGGGGGCCAACGCGTATCTGGCGCGTCAGTTCCGCACCTTGGCGGTCTTCGCCGGGGTGGTGCCGTTCGTGCTACTGCTCCTGCCGGCGGACAGCTGGGGGCAGCGGATCGGGCGTTCGGTCTTCTTCCTGGTCGGGGCGGTGTTCTCGGCGACGACCGGCTATGTGGGGATGCAGTTGGCGGTGCGTAGCAACGTGCGGGTGGCGGCGGCGGCGCGGGCGGCGACCGCACCGGCGGCGGCGGGGGCGCTCCCGGAGGCACCGGGGGCACCGGAGGTGCGTGCGGTCTCGCACCGGGCGATGCGGATCGCGTTCCGCACCGGTGGGGTGGTGGGCATGTTCACCGTGGGGCTGGGACTGCTCGGGGCGGCAGTGGTGGTGTTGATCTACCAGGCGAACGCGCCGAAGGTACTGGAGGGGTTCGGCTTCGGCGCGGCGTTGCTGGCGATGTTCATGCGGGTGGGTGGGGGGATCTTCACCAAGGCCGCTGACGTGGGCGCGGACCTGGTGGGCAAGGTGGAGCAGGGGATCCCGGAGGACGATCCGCGCAACGCGGCGACGATCGCCGACAACGTGGGCGACAACGTCGGGGACTGCGCGGGGATGGCGGCCGACCTGTTCGAGTCCTACGCGGTGACTCTGGTCGCCGCGCTGATCCTGGGCAGGGCCGCCTTCGGCGACGACGGCCTGTCCTTCCCGCTGGTGGTGCCCGCAATCGGGGTGCTCACCGCGGTGCTGGGCATCGCCGCAGTCTCCCCGCGGCCTGGGGACCGCAGCGGGATGACCGCCATCAACCGCGGGTTCTTCGCCTCCGCCGTGGTCTCGCTGGTTCTGGTGGCCGGCGCGGTCTTCGCGTTCTTGCCGGCCCGATTCTCCGATCTGCACGCGGTGCCGGTCGAGATCAGCCGGCACGCGGGCAGCCCGCGGCTGTTCGCCCTGGCCGCGGTGGCCATCGGGATCGTGCTGGCCGCCGTCATCCAGCAACTGACCGGCTACTTCACCGAGACCACCCGGCGACCGGTACGGGACGTGGGCAAGACCTCGTTGACCGGCCCGGCCACCGTGGTGCTCTCCGGTGTCGCGCTCGGCCTGGAAGCGGCCGTGTACTCCGCCGTGGCCATCGGCGCCGCTGTCTACGGCGCCTACCTGCTCGGCGGCGGCTCGCTGATCCTGGCCCTGTTCGCGGTCGCGCTGGCCGGCACCGGGCTGCTGACCACCGTCGGCGTGATCGTGGCGATGGACACGTTCGGCCCTGTCTCCGACAACGCTCAGGGAATCGCCGAGATGTCCGGCGAGGTCACCGGCGCGGGAGCGCAGGTGCTCACCGAGCTTGACGCGGTCGGCAACACCACCAAGGCGATCACCAAGGGCATCGCCATCGCCACCGCGGTGCTCGCCGCCACCGCGCTGTTCGGCTCGTTCACCGACGCCATCGCCACAGCCGAGGCTCAGATCGGACCGGCCGCTCACGGCGCGAGCCTGAGCCTGGCCATCGACCAGCCCAACAACCTGGTCGGCCTGCTGCTCGGCGCCGCCGTCGTCTTCCTCTTCTCGGGACTGGCCATCAACGCGGTCTCGCGTTCCGCCGGCGCGGTGGTCTTCGAGGTCCGCCGCCAATTCAGGACCCGACCCGGCATCATGGACGGCACCGAACTGCCCGAATACGGCCGGGTGGTGGACATTTGCACACGCGACGCGCTGCGCGAACTGGCAACCCCCGGCCTGCTCGCCGTGCTGGCGCCGATCGCTGTCGGTTTCCTGTTCGGTGTCGGCCCGCTGGGTTCCTACCTGGCCGGCGCCATTGGCGCCGGCGCCCTGATGGCCGTCTTCCTGGCCACCTCCGGCGGTGCCTGGGACAACGCCAAGAAGCTGGTCGAGGACGGCCACTACGGCGGCAAGGGCAGCCCCGCCCACGCTGCCACCGTCATCGGCGACACCGTAGGGGACCCCTTCAAGGACACCGCCGGACCCGCCATCAACCCCCTGTTGAAGGTGATGAACCTGGTCTCCCTCCTGGTCGCCCCGGCCATCGTCAACCTGAGCTTCGGCTCGCGCGCCCACCTCGGCCTCCGGCTGACCATCGCCCTGGTGGCCTTGGCCGTCGTCATCACCGCAGTGTGGATCTCCAAACGCCGCAGCATCACCGTCGGCACGGACGAAACGCCCACCGACGCCCAAGCACCGGAGGAGCCCACCCCCGTCCGATAGTCCCGACCTGAGCGCTCTGGCCAGCCGCCTGCGGTGCCCCCGATTAGGTGCGGCGTGCTACACCTGAAGTAATCAAAGGGGCGCTTTGCACCAACTCAATCTCGGAATCATGGCGCAGTCACGCAAGGAAAACGAGCACCGACTGCCGATCCATCCCGCGCACTTTGAGCGGATCGACCCCGACCTCCGTGAACGCATCCACCTCGAGCAGGGCTACGGAGAGAGTTTCGGTGTCTCGGACGAGCAACTGGCCCCGCTCGTCGCCGGATTGCTCCCACGGGCGGAGCTCATCGCACAGTGCGATGTCGTTCTGCTGGCCAAGCCGATGCCGGAGGACGTCGCCGAGTTGCGCGAGGGGCAGGTCCTGTGGGGCTGGCCGCACTGCGTCCAGGACGTGAGGATCACCCAGACGGCCATCGACCGTCGGCTGACGCTCATCGCCTTTGAGGCGATGAACCACTGGACCAGGGACGGCTCGTTCAACCTGCACGTCTTCCACAAGAACAACGAGCTGGCCGGGTACTCCTCGGTACTGCACGCCATGCAGTTGCGGGGTGCGACCGGTGACTACGGCCGGCGGTTGCGCGCGGTCGTGATCGGCTTCGGCGCGACAGCCCGAGGGGCCGTAACGGCACTGAACCGCCTGGGCGTGCACAACGTCGACGTTCTCACCGCTCGTGGCGTGACTGCAGTCAGCTCACCGATCCACTCCGCTCGAATCGTTCAGTTCGATCACGACGAGGCGGACGACACCTCCGATCCCCGCCGCAGCCACGCCCTCACCGAGGAAGGCCGGATCCCGCTGGCGGAGTTCCTCTCCGAACACGACATCATCGTCAACTGCGTCCTTCAGGACACCGGGGCACCGCTGACCTTCCTGATCGACGAGGACCTCGACACGCTGGCGCCGGGCACCCTCGTCATCGACGTCTCCTGCGACGAGGGCATGGGATTCAGCTGGGCACGGCCGACCACCTTCGCCGAGCCCATGTTCACCGTCGGCGACAACGTGCACTACTACGGCGTGGACCACAGCCCGTCCTACCTGTGGAACTCCGCCACATGGGAGAACAGTGAGGCGCTGATCCCGTACTTGCGCCCGGTCCTCGACGGTCCCAGCGGCTGGGAGGCCGACGAGACCATCCGCCGCGCCATCGAGATCCGCGAAGGTGCCATCCAGAACCCGGCCGTGCTGGCCTTTCAGCACCGGTCTCCGACCTACCCTCACCCCAAGGGGCCTGCCGGCCGACCTTCGAACGTGGTTGGACGGGGGTGAACGGGACCAGAACCGAGATGATGCGGTTCGCTGGGATCTGGGGCGGGGAGCGTGGGCGGACACGGGCGAGCGGGTTGCCCCGGTGCGTCGCGGCGGTCGCGTACCCCGGGCACGGATCCGATGCTCAGCCGCCGCCGTAGGTGGCCTGGGTGACCGCGAAGACGTTGCGTCCGCCCGTGGTCTCCTGCAGCGACCACAGCAGGTCGGGGTTGGTGGTGTCCTCCCAGTAGGAGAGGCTCTCGCCGCCGCCCACCCAGGCGAAGGTGGAGGGGCCTGCGGTCGGGGTCCAGTAGTAGAGCTTCTTCTGTCCCGAGGAGTTGAACCACCATCGGCCGTTGTGGGAAGCCACGCCGTTGAGGTTGTACCAGGGCAATTGGAGGGCCTGACCGGCGGTCGTCGTTGCGGCGAACGTCGTCGCCCCGGACGCGAACGGGAAGCGGACGGCCCTGGGCGGGCGATTGGGGTAGTCGGTACAACCCGACTGGCAGGTGTACTCCGTCATCACGATCGACTTACTGACCCGGTCGAGGGAGATCGACGACCACACCAGGCTGTTGTCGGAGGTCGTCTGCGACGTGATCGTGCCGATCTGAGGCAGTACGTAGGCGTAGTTGTGGGCGTAGTAGACGGTCCCGGACTGGCGGCCTATCTGGTCGGAGGTGCCGCCGGAGTCGGTATTGAGGATCTTGCGCATGTCGAAGACGCGCATGCCGTGCCCGGTGTCGGCGACGTAGAGGTAGTTGCCGTACCACGAGACGCCGCCGGCGTGGATCGGGATGTCCTTGAAGTCCGGTGACGCCGCGGTGCCGGTCGGCTCCACCAGGAGGATCTTGCGGTAGGTGTTGGGGTAGGTGGCGTCCCAGTCGACCAGGGTGATCCGACTACGCTGCTGGGCGCCGCCGCAGCCGTCCTTGGTGTACCAGCTCACCAGCACGAGCTGATGGCCGTCGTAGTTGCCGCTGTCCGCGGTCCCCACGGCGTCCCGGCTCGTCGTGATGCCCTGCGGGAAGCTCTGGCAGTCGGAGTTGTCGCCGTCGTCGAACCGGAAGCCGGTGGACAGGCCGCCGACGGAGAAGGACGCGGGGAGCGCCTGCCGGTCGTGGTTCGCGTTCTCCATCACCGTGTGCACGGCAGAGGTCCCCAGCGCCGTGACGAGGGCCGAGTTGAGCGTGTCGAACCGGTGGTAGTTCGCGGTGAGGGTGTACTCGGACGCGTTCAGGGGCGTCGGTGCCGCAGCGGCCGCCGCCGGCGACGCGCCGACGAGCGTGCCGGTGATGAGCAGGCCGGCTGCGACTATCGCCCCCGCCGCAGTTCTGATGTGACGGATCATCAAGGCGAGCCTCTCCATGTGAATGGATCAACGGTCACTCACGTTATGGCCGCGTTGAGCATGTCCGCAACACCCCGAGGAGGGCCGGAGCGGGTTCCGAAGCCGCCACCGCCGCGGGGTCGAATTCGGAGGTGTCGGACTGCGTGCAGCCGTGGCTCGCCACCGGGCAGACCTCGCAGCGGCGGGTGACGCCGGCCCCGGTGAGGGTCCGTTCCAAGCGCTCCTGTTGCTCGGGCGACATCGACTGGTCCCGGTCGGCGTGGCCGAAGTGCGCCTCCGTAGTCACCGTGGCAGCCGCCAGGTTCGGGCTGTCGAACTGATCGGTGGCGGGTCGACCCGGCGGAAGCCGCCGATGGCGGCCGCATGGACCGGATCCGCAAGGCCACCGTGTAGGGAGCCGACATCCGCGTGCGGGATCGACCCGCTCCGCCCAGTGGTGGGATGACGCCTAACGGCGGCAGGTGGACGGTTGAGACCCGAATGGCTTCGGGCCCACTGTGCCCAGGAGACGCCGAAGGTCCGGGCCGCAGTGCGGTCGGGGCCTTCGAGCTGCCCTGGCGGGCAGAGGCGGAGGACACGAGATTCGAACTCGTGAGGGGTTGCCCCCAACAACGCTTTCCAAATGTTCGTCCGGCCGTTCGGTGGCGGTCGCAGGTGTCCTGACCTGCGGCGGAGCGGTTCGCTTGCTGAGCTCCGGACGGTGCCGGACGGGCGTGAATGCAACCAGAACTGCAACCATGCTGCCGCCGGGGAGGTCCGGCTCAGACCTTGCTGACGACGATGGTGTCCGGGAGTAGCTTCTCCAGGTCGTCGACGTCGGAGGTGAAGACCGTGACCTGTCCTTTCTGGCGCAGTGCGACAACTGCGAGCATCGCGTCGATGGCGTACTTGTGACCGTGCAGGTTCGTTGCGGCCAGCAGTCGGCGGGCTTGTCGGGCCTCGTCCTTGCCAAGGTCGGCCACGCTGACGCGAGAGAGGACCCAGTCCCAGCGCTGCTCGGTGGTCCTGCCGTCGTATGCCTCGACGAGAGTCATGGGAGAGGTGACCACGTCGGCCTCGCCACGCGCCGCGAGTTCGAGGCGGGCGATCATCATCCGGTCACCGCGAACGGCGAGGGAGAGGGCTTCGCAGTCCAGTACGAAGACACGCACCGGCTTGGTCTCGCTGCCGTGCTTCCTCGTCATGCGGCCTCTCCGGTGCGCTTGCTCCGGGCAGCGCGGCGGCGGTCGTGCTCGGTATCGAGGTCGTCCAACTCGGCGTAGGCCGTTGAGCGCTCGGTCTCGGTGACGTGTCCGTGCTCCTCTTCGAGCCAGTGGACGAGCTCTCGGAGCTTGTCCCGGTCGCGCTTGGAACGCAGCGCTTCGGTGACGTAGGCGGAGATGCCCCGTTCGTCGGCTTCCGCGCGGATCTCTTCAAGGAGATCCTCCGGGATCGTCACGGTCACTTTCTTCGATGCCATATAAATGACCATACTCGCCATATATATCACCCGCAATGTCTGACTGCCTCCACAGATGAGACCAAGAATGCAGAGGGCCCGCACCGGCGAACGGTGCGGGCCCTCTGACCTGCGGAGGATACGAGATTCGGTTGTCAAGAGCGGGCCCGGCCTGCCCCTGCTCGCGAAAGCCCGCAGCTAGGCTGCCGGGCCTGGATGCTGCGCAGCGGTGAGGGTGCACACACCGTCCGCGCACTCGCGCTTCAGACGGCCACGGGAGATCGTCTGCGCCAGGCCGATCGTCCAGCAGACCGGGCAGCCGCGCAGCGCGATCAGGCCGAACGGCGCCGCCAGCAGGGAGGCCGGGCCGACGAGGGGAGTCAGCGCGATCGAGCCGATGATCAGCCCGAAGCCGATGAGGCCGCGCGTCAGGTGACGCGGAATGGACTTGCCGGCGAAACCCGAATCGGGCGCGGTTGGAACCTTCGTGGGCGTCACGATCATCGTTCTCCTGCGTCTGGTGGATCGACGACTTCATCGGTCACGGCCAAGGAGTGGCGCAGTGCCGCGCGGGCTCTGTGCAGCCGCGATTTCATCGCCGGTGTGCTCAGACCGAGCGAACGGGCCACGACCTTGCCGGGCAGGCCCTGCACGTCCCGCATGATCAGGACCTGCCGCTGGTCACGCGGCAGCGCACTGACCGCGGCCGCGATCCGCTCCGCCTCCAGCCTGCGCAGCACCGCCTCCTCGGCGGACGGTTCCGCGTCGGCCTCCGGTTCGGCGGATGCCTCGTCGGCGCGGGAGACGAGCAGCCGCACCTGCCGAAGACATTCGTTGCGGACGATCCGGAACACCCATGAGGCGAGCGCACCGGTCGCCCGCAGGGTGCCGATCTTCCGGTAAAGGATGATCAGCGCCTCCTGCGCCGCGTCCTCGGCGTCCTGGGGTGAGGCGCACAGGGACAGGGCGAACCTGCGTACGTGGGGCTGCGACTCCATGACGACGGCGGTGAGCGACATGACGTCGCCGGCCCGGGCGGCTTCGATCAGCCGCTCGTCCGGCCAGGGGAGACGTTGGTTCATGTTGTCCTCCTCGGATCCGGAATGCACTCGTCAGGTCCGGCTCCTCCTGCGCCTCATCAGGTGCCGGATGCACGCACCTACGAGCAGCGTGCCGATCACCGCGATGCCGAAGACCACCATCGTGCTTCTCCTCCTGGTATCCACCGGCCCGTGCGGCCGGTCACGTGGATGAGAGGCAAGGAGGCCCGGAAAGGATTCACCTCCACGACGGGCTGTCGTGCCGATTCTCGTCGGTTGTGTCGGGAACGGCTGAGAGGAGGCTCGGGATCACTTCCCGTGCCGGAGCCGCGGACCCACAACTGCAACCAAGTGAAGCGCGAATCGAGACCGGGGTCAGAATTCCTACTTCTTTGATCATGTGGCTCCATGACTGAGATGCCCTACAGCATCGGCGAGGGGCCGGCCACCAGGGTCAGCCTCTCCCTGCCTGAAGGTACGGCCGAGGCCATCCGCCAGCGGGTGGGCAAGCGCGAGTTCTCGGCGTTCATCACAGCGGCCGTCGAGCGGGAGCTGCGCGGTCAGATCCTGGACGAGTACCTGGCTGACTATGAGCGTAGGCAGGGACCGATCTCGCCGGCGGAGCAGGACCGGGCTCGTCAGGTCTTCGACGAGGTGTTCGCCGAGGAGGGCGGATGGCCCGTCGCAAGCTGAGTCACGAGGGCACCCTGGTGCTCGACTCCGAAGGCCTGTCCAAGCTGCTCGGTGACCACGAGCCTGCCGTCGCGCTGGTCGCGGAGGCCCGGAAGCGGGGCATGGAGGTGGTGATCAGTACTCTCACCATCATCGAGGCCGTGCACAGTCGCACTGACCAGGCTCGCCTCCGGTGGATTCTGTCCGGGCTGCGGATCGTGCAGGTGGGAGATGAGGAGGCCCGAGCGGCTTCCGCGATACTGGTCGCCGCAGGTCTCCATGGCCACAAGTACGCGATCGATGCGGCGGTGGCCGAGATGGCGCTGAGGCAGCAGCGGCCGGTCGTCCTGCTGACGTCGGACGTCGACGACATGGCCAAGCTCTGCGGTGATCGCGTGCGTCTCGTGGCTGTCTGACGGTGGCCGTTCGACGGCGGGCCGGATAGGAGACGGGGCCACCGAGAAGATCCGTTGAGACTGCAGGATGAGACGGTGAACGCCGAAGGCCCCGACCGCAGTGCGGTCGGGGCCTTCGAGCTGCCCTGGCGGGCAGAGGCGGAGGATTCGAGGTTCGAACTCGTGAGGGGTTGCCCCCAACACGCTTTCCAACTGTCCGTCCGGGCGTTCGGCGGCAGTCGTGAGCGTCCTCACCTGCGGCGGAGCGGCTCGCTAGATGGGCTCCGAACGGTGCTGGACGGGGGTGAACGCAACCAAAACTGCAACCAAGACGTAGCTGGGATCGCGTTGTAGCTGTCTCGGTCGGGTGCCGTTCGGAATGGTCAGCCGGCGAAGCCCGGGACCACCAGGCCGGACTCGTACGCGATCACCACGGCATGGGTCCGGTTCTGCGCGCTGAGCTTGGTCAGCACGTTTCCGACGTGGGTCTTGACCGTCTCCAGGCTCACCGTGAGGGACTCCGCGATCTCCGGATTGGAGAGCCCGGTGGCCATCAGGCGCAGCACCTCCTCCTCCCGGCCGGTCAGGGCGGCCTGCGGCAGGGCCTCGGCGGAGCCCAGCGGGCGGGCGGCGACCATGCGGCCCAGTGCGGCCGGAAAGAGGACCGCTTCGCCCGCCGCCACCACCCGGACCGCCTCGGCGATCTGGCGGACCGGGAGGCGCTTGAGGACGAAGCCGCTGGCGCCCGCGCTGAGGGCGGCGGTGACGTAGCCGTCATTCTCGAAGGTGGTGATCACCACGACCTTCGGCGGGTCGGCCGCTTCGGCCAGCAGTTGGCGGGTGGCCTCGATCCCGTTGCGACGCGGCATCCGGACGTCCATCAGGACCACGTCCGGCCGCAGGCTCTGCGCCCGTTCGACCGCCTCGACGCCGTCGGCGGCCTCGCCGACCACCATGATCCCCGGCTGTGCGGCGAGCAGCACGCGCAGGCCGCTGCGGGTCACCTCGTCGTCGTCCGCGATCAGGAGGGTGATGGCGGGGCTGGTGACGGCGGGGAGGGCCATGCCTTCGCCCGCGTCGGATCCACTCACGCCGAGACCCGTACCGGCAGCCGGACGGCCAGCCGCCAGTGCTGCGTCCCGTCCGGGCCGGCCTGGAACTCACCGTGCAGCAGCCGGACGCGCTCGGCCAGTCCGGGCAGACCGTGGCCGGAGGTCGGGAAGGCACCCGGGCCCGGGCCCGTCCGTGCCCCGGTCCGGTTGACCACCGCGAGATCCAGTCCGTCCGGCCCGGCCGCCACCCGGACTTCGATCGGGCCGCCCGCCCCGTGGCGCAGCGCGTTCGTCAGCCCCTCCTGGAGGATCCGGTACGCCGCCCGGGAGAGCGTCCCCTGCACCTGCGCCAGCTCGCCCGACAGGGCCGGTTCCACCACCGCCCCCGCGTGCCGCAGACGGTCCAGCAGCTCGGGGAGGTCGGCCAGGGTCCGGGTCGGCGCTGTTCCTGACTGTTCCTCGCGCAGCACTCCGAGCACGTAGTCCAGGTCCTCCAGCGCGGCCCGGGCCGACTCCTCGATGCTGCGCATGGCGGCCCGCGCCGCCGCCGGGTCGGCGGAGAGCACCTCGCCCGCCACCGCCGCCTGGATGGTGGTCGCCGTCAGCGTGTGCCCGATCGAGTCGTGCAACTCGTGAGCGATCCGGTTGCGTTCGGCCAGCAGCAGCTCCCGCTCGGCAGCCAGCGCGAGCCGTTCGGCCGCCGACGGGCCCAACAGCCGTGGCGCCGACCACCGCAAAGCCTTCGTCACCAGTACGCAGACGGCCACCGCCAGCAGGATGCACACGGCCGCCATCACCCAGCTCCACCCGCCCGACACCCGGACCGACGTGCCGAACAGACTCGCCCGCGCCTCGCCGCCGAGCCAGTTCCCGGGCAGGGAGAGGCCCATGATGAACAGCACCCCGCTCGCCAGCGCCCCCGTCCACCCGACGGCCACGTGCAGCACCAGCCAGATCGGGGTCCGCCAGCGGTCGAGGCCGAGTGAACCGGAGGTCCGGCGACCGGCCACCGGATTCGGCAGCGGCACCCGCAGCAGCCGGCGGGCGGACACGACCAGCGCCCGCCGTACGGGGCGCGCCAGTCCGACCACGCCGACCAGTACCGCCCAGACCAGCAGGACCAGGACGATCTGCACGCTTTCGGGAGCGGATCGCCACGACAGCGCCGGCAACAGGGCAAGAGGCAGCAGCGGAAGGCTTGCCAGCGCGCCGCAATAGGCGAACAGCACACCCGAATACGTGGAGCCGCGCAGCAGCGGCCGAATTCCCCTGAACATGGTCGCCAGTATCGCCGGGCAGCCCACCGGCAGCCTCCCCCGATCGGGGGAGCGATTTCTCCCGCCTTCCCGCGATGCGGTCAGAGGGCCCTGGAAACCAGGATCGTGCCCCGACCAAACGATTCCCCAGGAGTTGACTGATGCGTGCTCAGATCCGGCAGGGCCTTCGTTCCTCGACCCGGCAGCAGGGCGGCAGGCGGCGACGAGCCGTGTCGGCCGCCGCCGCGGTGGCCATCGGCGTCATGACGCTGGGCGCCCTCGCCCCGCCCGCCGCCTCCGCCTCCGATTCCGCAGCCGCCTCCGCTGCTGCAGCCGCCAGGCCGGATGCCGTCCAGCAGGCCCTGAACACGCTGGTTCGCGATGACGGGATGCCCGCCGCCCTGGCGAGCGTCCAGGACCGGAACGGCCGCACCAGCACCTACACCGCAGGAGTCGGCGACCTGACCACCGGCTCGAAGGTGCCCAGGGACGGCCAGGTACGGATCGGCAGCAACACCAAGGCGTTCACGGCGGTCGTGGTTCTGCAACTGGTCGGCGAAGGGAAGATCGGCCTCGACGCCACCGTCGACACCTACCTGCCCGGCCTCGTCCGCGGAGAGGGGATCGACGGGCGCCGCATCACCGTCCGCCAGCTCCTCCAGCACACCAGCGGACTCCCCGAGTACGGCATCCACGTCGACGACGACGAGATCAGGAACCGGTACTTCGAGCCCCGCGAGCTGCTCGACATCGCCCTCCGGTACAAGGCCGACGCGGCTCCGGGGACGACGTGGGGGTACAGCAACACCAACTACGTCCTGGCCGGCCTGATCGTCCAGAAGGTCACCGGCCGCCCCCTCGCCGAGGAGATGGACCGGCGCATCATTAAGCGCATCGGGCTGCGCCACACCTACTTCCCCGCCCCCGGCGAGATGACCATCCGAGAGCCGCACCCCCAGGGCTACCACCGCAACCCGGCGGACGGACCGCTGCGCGACTTCACGGAGATGGACCCCTCCGCAGGCTGGGCCGCAGGCCAGTTGATCTCCACCAACTCCGACCTCAACCGCTTCTTCACCGCGCTCCTCGCCGGCCACCTCCTCCCGGCGGACCAGCTCGCCGAGATGCGCACGACCGTCCCCGCCGGGACCTCAGGCCTCCGCTACGGGCTGGGGCTCACCAGCAGGCCGCTGTCGTGCGGCGGCGTCTACTGGGGCCACGGCGGCGACATCGCGGGGTACGAGACCCGGGGCGGTGTCACCGACGACGGCCGCGCCGCCAACGTCGCGGTCACCACCATCCCGACGGACGAGGCGGCCACGCAGCACGTAAAGGACGCCGTGGACAGGGCCCTGTGCGGCTGAGGCACGCCACCCGCCCGGGCCCGGCTCGCCGGGCCCGGGCGACCCGAACGAAGATCCAGCAATTCCCCGGGAGTTGACTCATGCGTGGACAGACACGGCGAGGACTACGGCGGCGACGGGCCCTGTCGGCCGCAGCCGTGCTGACCATCGGCGTTATGACGCCGGGCGTCCTGTCGGCGCCCCAGGCCTCCGCCGCCAGGCAGGATTCCGTCCAGCGGAGCCTGAACGCGCTGGTGCGCGACGACGGGATGCCCGCCGCGCTGGCGAGCGTCCAGGACCGGAACGGCCGCACCCGGACCTACGCCGCAGGAGTCGGAGACCTGGCCACCGGCGCACCGGTACCCGTCGACGGGCAGGTGCGGATCGGCAGCAACACCAAGACCTTCGTCGCGGTCGTCGTCCTCCAGCTCGTCGCGGAGCGGAGGGTGGACCTGGACGCCTCCGTCGACACCTACCTGCCCGGCCTCGTCCGCGGGGAGGGGATCGACGGGCGCCGCATCACCGTCCGCCAGCTCCTCCAGCAGACCAGCGGACTCCCCAACTACAGCGACTACCTCGGGGACGACGTCCGGTACTACGCCCCCCGCGAACTGCTCGCCACAGCCCTCCGGCACCCGGCCGACTTCGCCCCCGGGACGAGTTGGAAGTACAGCAACACCAACTACGTGCTCGCCGGCCTGCTCATCCAGAAGGTCACCGGCCGTCCCCTGGGCGAGGAGATCGACCGGCGCGTCGTCCGACCCGCCGGGCTGCGCCACACCTACTTCCCCGCTCCCGGTGACGCGAGCATCCGGGAGCCCCACCCCCACGGCTACTACCGGGAAGCGGCGGACGCGCCGCTGCGCGACATCACGGAGATCGACCCCTCCTGGGGCTGGGCGGCAGGCCAGATGGTCTCCACCGGCTCCGACCTCAACCGCTTCTTCAGTGCACTCCTGGCCGGCCGCCTCCTGCCCTCGGCCCAGCTCGCCCAGATGCGCTCCACCGTCCCCGCCGAAGCGACCTTCGGCCCCGGCGCCCGCTACGGACTTGGACTCGTCAGCCGGCCGCTGCCGTGCGGCGGCCTCTCCTGGGGCCACGGCGGAAGCTTCCCTGGGTACGAGACCCGGGGCGGCGCCACCGACGACGGCCGCGCCGTCGACGTCGCGGTCACCATGCAGCTCACCGACGAGGCGGGCCGGAGGAATCTCGAACGCGCCGTGGACACCGCCCTGTGCCGCTGAACCCCGCCGAGGGCGTTCCGTGAAGCAGAACGACCGATGGGCCCGACGTGACGTCGGGCCCATCGGCCTCATGTGTGCGCACAGCCGCGACATCGTCACCGTCCACGACGTCGGCCGGGCTGATCTGGAGGGCCGCCCGGTCGCTTACCTCGTGATGGAACTCCTTGATGGCCGGAGCCCGGATCGCCTGATCAGCGACGGCGTACCGGACCTCGGTGACTACTCGCCTGGGCCGCGCAGATCTGCGACGCCCTCGCTGTGGCCCACCTCGCCGGCCTCGTGCATCGCGACATCAAGCCCGCCATGTGATGCTCATCGCCGACGGCACGGTCAACGGTACCGGCTGGCCGCCGTCAAGCGGGCGACGCCGGCACGACGCGATCTGCCCGGCCCGCCCGAGCCGTGGGGCCGGCACGATGCTGACCGGCGCCGGCGCCGCCTCGGTCGGGGTCTTCGCCCTGGTCGGCACGCTGAGCGGACTGTCGATGCCGTGGCCGCTCGCGCTGACCGCGGCTCTCTTCGTCGTCCTGGCCCAGTCGTGCTCACTCTCTTCACGCGCCCGCGCGCGGGCCGCGACGGGTCCGAGAAGTCAGACGAATCGGTGGTCGGCCCCGTCGTGATCCTGCCCATCGGGATGCTCGCCTGCAAAACTGCAACCACACAACGACGAGGGCCCCGACCGCTGAGCGGTCGGGGCCCTCGTTTGCCCTGGCGGGCGGAGGCGGAGGATACGAGATTCGAACTCGTGAGGGGTTGCCCCCAACACGCTTTCCAAGCGTGCGCCCTAGGCCACTAGGCGAATCCTCCGTGGGAGAGCTTAGTACATGTTTAGGGGTGCTCGCGACCAGCTATCCGCAGGTGGTGGCGAACGGTCGCCTGCGGATCGTCGAGGCGGGGTGGCGGTAGGAGGCACGGCCGGGATCCGCTACTCTGGGGTCAGCCCCTCGTGTGGCGTTATCTCTCTGAACCCCCCCAGGGCCGGAAGGCAGCAAGGGTAGGAGGGCTCTGGCGGGTGCACGAGGGGTCTTCGCGTTCCCGGAGCGTTCCCGGGCCGCGCCGCGAGGTGTGCCCGGGTTTGTGGCCGAGCTTGTGCCCGGGGGCGTGCCTGCGGCGGAGGCGGGGTCTGCGGGGCGCCGCGTTTGTCCGTGCGTCCCGATATCGTCGGGGGTGTGTCCCTAGCCCTGTACCGCCGCTATCGCCCCGAGACTTTCGCAGAGGTCATCGGGCAGGAGCACGTGACCGCTCCGCTCCAGCAGGCCCTGCGCAACAACAGGGTCAACCACGCCTACCTCTTCAGCGGCCCGCGCGGCTGCGGCAAGACGACGAGTGCGCGGATCCTGGCCCGCTGTCTCAACTGTGAGCAGGGCCCGACGCCCACGCCCTGCGGGGAGTGCCAGTCCTGCCGGGACCTGGCGACCGGCGGTCCCGGTTCGATCGACGTGATCGAGATCGACGCCGCCTCGCACGGTGGTGTGGACGACGCGCGTGAGCTGCGCGAGCGGGCGTTCTTCGCGCCGGTGCACAGCCGGTACAAGATCTTCATCCTGGACGAGGCGCACATGGTGACCTCGGCCGGCTTCAACGCGCTGCTGAAGGTGGTGGAGGAGCCGCCGGAGCACCTCAAGTTCATCTTCGCGACCACGGAGCCGGAGAAGGTGATCGGGACGATCCGCTCCCGTACCCACCACTACCCGTTCCGGCTGGTGCCGCCCGGCACGCTGCGGGACTACCTCGCCGAGGTGTGCGGGCGGGAGGGGATCCGGGTCGAGGACTCGGTGTTCCCGCTGGTCGTCCGGGCCGGCGCGGGCTCGGTGCGTGACTCGATGTCCGTGATGGACCAGCTGCTCGCCGGGGCGGACGAGGCCGGCGTCACGTACGGGATGGCCACGGCGCTGCTCGGTTACACCGACTCGGCGCTGCTCGACGAGGTGGTGGACGCCTTCGCCGCACAGGACGGGGCGACGGTGTTCCAGGTCATCGACCGGGTGGTCGAGGGTGGGCACGACCCGCGCCGCTTCGTGACGGACCTGCTGGAGCGCCTGCGGGACCTGGTGATCCTGGCGACGGTGCCGGACGCCGGGGAGAAGGGTCTGATCGACGCCCCGGCCGACCGGGTCGCCATCATGCAGGCCCAGGCGGACGCCTTCGGAGCGGCCGAGCTGAGCCGGGCCGCCGACATCGTCAACACCGGGTTGACCGAGATGCGAGGGAACGCGGCACCGCGTCTGCAGCTGGAGCTGATCTGCGCACGGGTGATGCTGCCCGGCGCGTACAGCGACGAGCTGTCGCTTCAGGCGCGGCTGGACAAGCTGGAGCGCCGGGCGGCGGCCGGTGGCTTCGCGGCCCCGGCGGGCCCGCCGGCCGGGCAGGCGCCGATGGGGGTGGCACCCGGGCCGGCGCCGGTGGCCGCGCCCGCGATGCCCGTGCCCGTGCCCGCGCCGGTGCAGGCACCGGTTCAAGCACCCGTGCCGGCGCCGGTTCAGGCGGCGCCTGCCGGGCCCGCGCCCGGGGCCTGGCCGATCCCGCGCAGCTTCCCGGCGGCGCCCGCCGCCGAGCAGGCGCCCGCGTCCGTGGCCGCGCCCGCGCCGGTGCAGGCACCGGTTCAGGCGCCCGCGCCGGTCCAGGCCCCGCCGGTGGCGCAACCGCCGGCCGGCAACCAGCCGTCCGCCGCCGCGCAGCAGGGCGCGGGCCAGGTCAGGCAGATGTGGCCGCAGATTCTGGAGGCGGTGAAGAACCGCCGCCGGTTCACCTGGATCCTGCTCAGCCAGAACGGACAGGTCGCCGGCTTCGACGGCAGTGTGTTGCAGGTCTCGTTCATCAACGCGGGCGCCCGGGACAGCTTCGTCAGCAGCAACAGCGACGACGTGCTGAAGCAGGCGCTGGCCGACGCGCTGGGGGTGGACTGGCGGATCGAGTGCATCGTCGATCCGTCGGGTGGTGGTGGCGCGCCGCCGCCCCCAAGTGGCGGTGGTGGCGGCTGGGGTGGGGCTCCGCAGGCCTCCCGTCCCTCGCCGATGGCGCAGCCCCAGGTGCAGGCGGCCCCGTCGGGCGGCTTCACCCCGCAGGCGGCCTCGGCGCCCACGCAGTCCGCGCCCGTCCAGGCGGCGCCGTCGATGGCCCCGCCGCACGCCGCGCGGCCGCCGCAGCCGTCCGGGCCGTCGGCACCGTCGCCGTCGGCACCGGCGGTGGCACCGGAGGACGACGTTCCGGAGGACGACGACCCCGAGCTCAAGGAGGACGCCTTCTCGGGCCAGGAGCTGATCATCCGCGAGCTGGGCGCGACGGTGCTGGAGGAGATCCACCACACCGGCGGTTAGCGGGCACCGGTCGAGCTGCGGCCGGCGGTGCGGCCACCCGGTCTCGTGGCAAGTGCCCCTCCGGGGGTGCTGTGCAGCACGTAGGCTCAAGGTGACGTACGTCGCCGTACGGGTTCCGTGCCGGTGGCGTGTTCCAAGTCCGTACCCAGGCAGGAGTGAGCCGTGTTCCCCGGTGGTGGCCAGCCCAATATGCAGCAGCTGCTCAAGCAGGCGCAGAAGATGCAGGAGGAACTCGCCCGGGCCCAGCAGGAGCTGGCCGAGGCGAAGGTGAGTGGTTCGGCGGGCGGCGGCCTGGTCGAGGCGACGGTGACCGGCGCCGGCGAGCTGGTGGCGCTGACCATCGCGCCCGCCGCTGTGGACCCGGAGGACACCGAGACGCTGGCCGACCTGATCCTGGCGGCCGTCCGGGACGCCAACCAGGCGGCCCAGAAGATCCAGGCCGAGCGGATGGGCCCGCTGACCCAGGGCCTGGGCGGTGGCGGCATCCCCGGTCTGCCGTTCTGACCGGTTGAGCGGTCGCGGCCGGCTCGGTCAGCCGCGCGCCGCCCGTTCCGGTCGGCGGTCCGGCCGCCGGCCGGTCCGGTGGTGGTGCATTGTCCCGCGACGGCGGGGACGATGTGTGATTTGTGAGTGAGTCGGGCGTCGGACGGTGTGTCCGGCGCCCGATTCGTTGGATGATGGCACCGGAGTACCAAGCACGGCACCCACGAGGGAAGGCGCGACGTTGTACGAGGGCGTGGTTCAGGACCTGATCGACGAACTGGGCAGGCTGCCCGGCGTCGGGCCCAAGAGCGCGCAGCGGATCGCCTTCCACGTCCTGCAGGCCGACCCGACCGACGTCCGCCGCCTGGCGCACGCGTTGCTGGAGGTCAAGGACAAGGTCCGCTTCTGCGCGGTCTGCGGCAATGTCGCGGAGTCCGAGCAGTGCCGGGTCTGTCTGGACCCGCGGCGCGACCTCGCGGTGATCTGCGTGGTCGAGGAGCCCAAGGACGTCGTGGCGATCGAGCGCACCCGGGAGTTCCGCGGCCGCTACCACGTCCTGGGCGGCGCGATCAGCCCGATCGAGGGTGTCGGACCGGACGACCTGCGGATCCGCGAGCTGCTGGCGCGGCTCGCCGACGGTACGGTCACCGAGCTGATCCTGGCCACCGACCCCAACCTGGAGGGGGAGGCGACCGCCACCTACCTGGCCCGGCTCTGCAAGCCGATGGGTCTGAGGGTGACCCGGCTGGCGAGCGGACTGCCCGTCGGCGGGGACCTGGAGTACGCGGACGAGGTCACCCTCGGCCGGGCCTTCGAAGGGAGACGACTGCTCGATGTCTGACCGGACGCACCAGACGCACCCGCCACACCAGGCGCACCCGCCGCAAACCCACGCGCACGGCTCGGAGCCGGACGACTTCGCGGTGCAGATCGCGGACTCGGTGGAGAGCTTCGTCCTCGCCGTCACCGAGGTCGCCAAGGGCGACGAACCGGGCAGTGCCGTCTCGCTGCTGCTCCTGGAGGTCTCGCAGCTGCTGCTGGCCGGCGGCAGGCTCGGCGCGATCGAGGACGTCCTCCCCGACGACCGGTTCGAGCCCGACACCGGGCCGGAGCCGGACGGGGTGGAGCTGCGCGAGCGGCTCGCCGAGCTGCTGGCGCCGATCGACGTCTACCACGAGGTCTTCGACCCGTACGGGCCGCCGGAGAAGCCGAACGCCTTCCGGATCTCGGACGACCTGGCCGGCGTGGTCAGTGAACTCCAGCACGGGCTGACCCACTACCGCGAGGGCCGGATCAGCGAGGCGCTGTGGTGGTGGCAGTTCTCCTACCTGTCGAACTGGGGCTCGACCTGCTCGGCGGTGCTGCGCGCGCTGCAGTCGCTGATCGCGCACGTCCGCCTGGACAGCCCGATCGGCGCGGTGCCGGACGGCGCGGACACGGACGACGACGGGCTGACGGACGAGCAGCTGGAGAAGCAGGCGGGCGACCTGATGGCCGCCGAACTGGGCCTCTAGCCGGATCGGACGAGCCGGACGAGCAGGACGGGTCCGATGGGTACGATGGGTCCCCACGGGCCGGACGGCACGCCGGACCGGGCCCCGCGGCCGACGGGGCCGCGCGGAGTGTGACGAACGCCTCGGCGGGAGGGTCCGGCGCTGCTGCGGCAAAGAATTCCGGATTCCGCCGCCGGCTCCCCGGCGATTCTGCGAGCCCGCCCCGGATCCTCCGTAGACCTGCCGGTCCGGCCCGTCCTGCATGGCCCACCTGCTGAAACAGGTGTCTCACCATACGGAATGCGGCGGGTGGGCCGCCCCTGCTCGGTAGACTGACGCCGACCGCAGAACCCCCGTTCCCCGGGGGTCTGGGGGCCGTGAGGCGCCACCCGCGTCCTCCGAGGGCCCCCGAAACCGACACAAGTCGAGGAGCGCACGTGGGCCTTGTCGTGCAGAAGTACGGCGGCTCATCCGTTGCGGATGCCGAGGGCATCAAGCGCGTGGCCCGTCGCATCGTGGACACCAAGAAGGCCGGCCATGAGGTCGTCGTCGTGGTCTCCGCGATGGGCGACACGACGGACGAGCTCATCGAACTCGCGGAGCAGGTGTCCCCGATCCCTGCCGGCCGCGAGTTCGACATGCTGCTGACCGCTGGAGAGCGGATCTCCATGGCACTGCTGGCCATGGCGATCAAATCCCTGGGCCACGAGGCGCAGTCGTTCACCGGCAGCCAGGCCGGAGTCATCACCGACTCGGTTCACAACAAGGCCCGCATCATCGACGTGACGCCGGGCCGGATCCGCACCGCCCTCGACGAGGGCAACATCGCGATCGTGGCCGGCTTCCAGGGCGTCTCGCTGACCAGCAAGGACATCACCACGCTGGGCCGCGGCGGCTCCGACACCACGGCCGTGGCGCTCGCCGCCGCGCTGAAGGCCGAGGTCTGCGAGATCTACACCGACGTGGACGGCGTGTTCACCGCCGACCCGCGCGTGGTGAAGAAGGCCCGCAAGATCGACTGGATCGCGTACGAGGACATGCTGGAGCTGGCCTCGTCCGGTTCCAAGGTGCTGCTCGACCGGTGTGTCGAGTACGCGCGGCGTTACAACATCCCGATCCACGTACGCTCGTCCTTCTCGGGTCTCCCGGGGACACTGGTGAGCAACGACAATCCGCACATGCCCGAAGGGGGCGAGATGGAGCAGGCCATCATCTCCGGAGTCGCCCACGACACGTCCGAGGCCAAGGTGACGGTCGTCGGCGTGCCGGACAAGCCGGGCGAGGCGGCCCGCATCTTCCGCGCCATCGCGGACGCCGAGGTCAACATCGACATGGTGGTGCAGAACGTCTCCGCCGCGTCCACCGGTCTGACCGACATCTCCTTCACCCTGCCGAAGACCGAAGGCCAGAAGGCCATCGACGCGCTCGGCCGGGTCAAGGACGGCATCGGCTACGAGTCGCTGCGCTACGACGACGCGATCGGCAAGATCTCCCTGGTCGGAGCCGGTATGCGCTCCAACCCGGGGGTCACCGCGACCTTCTTCGAGGCGCTCTCCGAGGCCGGCGTCAACATCGAGCTGATCTCCACCTCGGAGATCCGCATCTCGGTGGTCACCCGCGCCGACGACGTCAACGAGGCCGTTCGCGCCGTCCACACCGCCTTCGGGCTGGACAGTGAGACGGACGAGGCGGTCGTCTACGGAGGGACCGGCAGGTGAGCCGGAGGCCGAACCTCGCCGTCGTCGGCGCCACCGGCGCCGTCGGCGGCGTGCTGCTCGGCATCCTGTCCGCCCGCGCGGACATCTGGGGCGAGATCCGCCTCATCGCCTCCCCCCGCTCGGCCGGCCGCCGGCTGACCGTGCGCGGGGAGGAGGTCGAGGTCGTCGCGCTCCGCGAGGAGGCGTTCGACGGGATCGACATCGCCCTGTTCGACGTCCCGGACGAGGTCTCCGCCCAGTGGGCGCCGATCGCGGCGGCCAAGAGCGTCGTCGTGGTCGACAACTCCGGCGCGTTCCGGATGGACGAGGACGTCCCGCTGGTCGTCCCCGAGGTGAACGCGGCGGCGGCCCGGCTGCGTCCGCGCGGCATCATCGCCGGCCCGAACTGCACCACCCTCTCGATGATCGCGGTGGTCGGCGCGCTGCACGCCGAGTACGGGCTCACCGAGCTGGTGGTGGCCTCCTACCAGGCGGCCTCCGGAGCCGGCCAGGCCGGTATCGACAGCCTGCGCGAGCAGGTCAAGCTGGTCGCGGGCGGCGAGGTCGGCGAGCAGACCGGCGACCTGCGCGCGGTGATCGCGGACAACGGGCCGTTCCCGGCGCCGCTGGCGCTGAACGCGGTGCCGTGGGCCGGCTCGCTCGGGGAGGGCGGCTGGTCCTCCGAGGAGCTGAAGGTGCGCAACGAGTCGCGCAAGATCCTCGGTCTGCCGAGCCTGAAGGTGTCCGCCACCTGCGTACGGATCCCGGTGATCCGTACGCACTCGCTGGCCGTGCACGCGGTCTTCGAGCGTGAGGTCACCCAGCTGCACGCCCAGGAGATCCTGCGTGAGGCCCCCGGCGTCGTCCTGTACGACGACCCGGCGGCGGGCGAGTTCCCGACCCCGAACGACGCGGTCGGCACCGACCCGACCTGGGTCGGGCGGATCCGGCGGTCGCTGGACGACCCGACGGCACTGGACCTCTTCCTCTGCGGGGACAACCTGCGCAAGGGCGCGGCACTCAACACCGCCCAGGTCGCCGAGGTCGTGGCGGCCGAACTGGCGTACGAGTAGGAGACGTGTAACAAGGAGAGGTTTTGGACCTCTTTTGAGACGGACTGTCAGAATCCCCCTCCAGCCCCTGGAGGGGGATTCGGCGTATGCAGGAGAATGTCCCGCGGGCTTGGGGCAACCATGACAGGGGATCGAGTGTCCAACGGGCGTGGCGAACGTGGTGGGGGCAGGGGCGGGCATCGGGGCTACGGCCGTGGTGACGCTGTCCCCGCACGCCCTGTGGCCGGCGGATAGGCCGGTAGAGAGCACGATGACGGCGGCCCCAGCGAGTGTCGCGGGTACCAGCGAGGACCTGCTCACCGAGACCTACCAGGCGCACTACCGCTCCCTGCTGCGGCTGGCCGCGCTGCTCCTGGACGACCTCTCCACCTGTGAGGACGTCGTCCAGGAGGCGTTCATCCGGGTGCACGCGGCCAGGCGCCGGGTACGGGAGCCGGAGAAGACCCTCGCCTACCTGCGCCAGACCGTCGTCAACCTCTCCCGCTCCACGCTGCGGCGGCGGATCCTGGGCCTGCGGCTGCTGCCGAAGCCGATGCCTGACATGGCCAGTGCAGAAGAGGGCGCCTACGATGCGCTGGAGCGCGACCAGTTGAAGGCCGCGCTCAAGGGGCTGCAACGCCGTCAGCGGGAGGTGTTGGTGCTGCGCTACTACGTGGACATGACGGAGGTACAGGTCGCCGAGACCCTGGGGATCTCCCTCGGCTCGGTGAAGGCCTACGGTTCACGCGGTCTCGCCGCGCTGCGGGTGCAGATGGAGGCCGGGGGATGACCGAGGATCAGGGGGCCCGGAGCCGGCCCGGGGAAGGGACGCCGGGGAGGTCCGGCGCACCGGGGGAGCCGGGGGAGCCAGGGGACGAGCTGCTCTCGTCCGAGGAGTGGGTGGTGCGGGAGCTGATGCGGCGGGCCGTCGCGGACGTCCAGCCCGATCCGGCGGCGCTCGCCCACATCCGCCGGTCGGTGCCGCGCCGGCGGGCCGTACGCCGGGGTGCCTGGACGGGCGCCGCCGCGGCGGCGCTGGCCACGGTCGGGCTGCTCCCGGCCGTGCTTCCCGTCCTGCACGACGGCGACCACCTCGGGCTCTCCGGCCGGCCGGGGTCCGTCGGCACGGCGGGCGGGGCGCCCGGCGAGCAGTCCGCCGTCTCGGCGGTGACCGGCGGCACGAGCCAGGGCCGGCCCGCCTCACCCCGGCCGAGCGGTACCGGCGCCGACGCCTCGGGCACGGCCGCGAGCCCGGGCCCGGAGACCGCCCCGACCCCGCGGACCCCGAGCGCCGCCAGCGGCAGCGCCTCCACCGCCGGCGGCGGCGTCACCGCGGGCAGCACCGCACCCGACTCCGTGACCGGTACGGCGGCCGGACCCGTACCGCGCTGCGACAGCAACGACCTGGGCCAGGGCTCGGCGTACGTGGGCGCGGCGGACGGGCAGGGCGCGGTGTACGGGTACTTCAGTGTGATCAACGTCTCCGGGCGCAGCTGCGCCCTGGGCGGGCCCGGGGCGGTGCTGGTCAGCGCGACCACCGGGACGGCGGCCCGCGACCGGGTCAGGATCGTCGACCACACGGCGGGTGACCCGGCGGTCGGGCTGCCCGACCCGGCCAGGGCCACCGCCGCGGGGACGGCCTCGGGCCTGGGGACGGCCGAGAGTGTGCTGGTACTGCCGCCGCAGGGCGGGTACCGGGTGCAGTTCGGCTGGCTGCCGGACGGCGGCTCGTGCCAGAGCCCCCCGGTGACCTCCCCGGCCTCGGCCTCGCCGTCGGCGTCGACGGGGCCGTCCGGGTCCGGGACGGCCGGGCCGGGCCCGTCGACCCGCGCCTCGGCCGCGCCGAGGGCGGGGGAGGCCGCCCCCGAGGCTCCGCCGAGCGCGGCGACGGGCAGTGGCGGCGAGGGTGCCACCGGCTCGCCGGGACCGGCCGCGTTGACCTCGCCGAGCCCCAGCGCCGGTACGCCTGGTCCGAGCAGCCAGTCGCAGCCGTCCGTCACCCTCACCCACACCGCGGCCCCCGGCGGGCCCACCGCCACGGCCGTCCTCACCGGCGCCTGCTCGGGCACCGTCTACCGCACCGCCCCGCAGCCGGACCCGACCCACCCGGCCGCCCCACCGGCCACGGGCTGACCGGCTGCGCATCGCGCGACCACCGAGAGCCCCCCGGAGCGCCCCCGCGTGGGCGGCACGGGAGCGGGCCGGAGCGGGCCCAAGTGGGAAGCCGTCCCGGCCGACTTCCGGTGCCGGCGGAGTCGGCACCGGGCGGTGGCAGGGCGGACCCCTGTGGTCGGGCCGCGCCGGGTGGGTGGTTACCGTGGGGGGTGTGTACCGGTTCCTCCTGACTCCGCGCTGGCTGAGCGGCACCGTGCTGGCCCTGGTGGCCGTCGCGGTGTGCCTCTGGCTGGGCTCCTGGCAGCTCGGACGCTTCGAGGACCGGGTCTCCTCCCATCGTGCGGTCAGCGCCTCGGCCGGTGACCCCGGCCCGGCCGCGCCGCTGGGTGAGGTGCTCACCGGCGCAGCGCCCGCGGTCGGCACCACCACCGTCGGCAAGGCGGTCTCCGTGACCGGCAGCTTCGACGCGGCCCACCAGCTGATCGTCCCCGACCGGGTGCTGGAAGGCCGGCGCGGCTTCTACGTGCTGACCCCGCTGCGGACCGCCGACGGCCGTACCGTCGCCGTCGTCCGGGGCTGGGCCCCGGGGGCGCCGGCCGAGGTGCCCGCGCCGCCGACGGGTGAGGTGGCCGTCACCGGACGGCTCCAGGCCGGCGAGAGCAGTGGCAGCGGCGGTGCGGTGGCGGGCGGGCTGCCGGCCGGTCAGCTGGGCACGATCAGCCGCGCGACGCTCGTCAACATGCTGCCGTACGACGGCTGGTACGACGGGTGGGTGGCGGCCGACGGCGTGCCGACTGGTCTGACGGCCGTGCCGACCGTGCAGCCGCAGGGCGGGGACGGGCTCAGCCTGCGGGCGTTCCAGAACCTCGGTTACACCCTGGAGTGGTTCGTCTTCGGGGGCTTCGTGGTCTTCATGTGGTTCCGCCTGGTGCGCCGGGAGGCGGAGGCGGAGCAGGACCGGGCCCTGGGACTGGACCCGGTCCTGGAGTAGCCGCTCCCGTGAGCGTCCGCCCGGTCAGCGCTTCGGCGTGGCCGGCTTGGGCGGGGCGGGCTGCGTCGCAGCCGGCGGAGTGACGGCCGGCGGTGTGACGGCCGGCGGTGTGACGGTCGGCGGGGCCGACGCGGGGGTGGTGGCCGGCCGGCCGCAGCTGCGGGTCGACGTACCGGTGCCGGGGCTGTGGTGGTGATTGTTGCTGTTGCTGCCCCCCGAGGAACTGCCCCCGGAGGAGCCGCCGTCCGAGGACCCCTTGGATCCCTTGCCGCCCTTGGCGCTCTTGGAGCTCTTGGAGCTCTTGGCCAGCAGCGCGGCGTCCACCAGCCCGGTGCCACCGCCGGTGCGCGTCATCGCCCGGGTGGCGGTCCCGGCAGTCCCGGCGGGAGCGGTAGTGGCGGTGCCGGCACCGGCGGCCCTGGTGGTGGTCGTGGCGGGTGTGGGCGGGGCGGACGTCGGGGCCGGGTCGTAGCAGTCGTCGCTGTCCTGCCCCGAGCAGCTCGCGAGCGCGAGCAGCACCGTCGCCACCGCGGCGGCCGTCAGTGTGGTGCGTCTGATCATCGGGCGCCCCGCTGACCCGGCAGGTGCCGCAGCGCGAAGTCGATCTCCAGCCGCAGCTGCTTGATCCGCTCCTCCATCACCAGCGAGCCGTGGCCCGCGTCGTACCGGTAGACCTCGTGCGGCTTGTCCAGCTGCTCCAGCCGCTCGACGTAGTTCTCGATCTGCCGGATCGGGCAGCGCGGGTCGTTGACCCCGGCACTGATGTAGACCGGTGCCTGCACCCGTTCGACGTACGTCAGCGGGGAGGAGGCGGCCCAGCGCTCCGGCACCTCCTCCGGGGTGCCGCCGAAGAACGTGCGGTCCAGCGACTTCAGCGCCTCCATCTCGTCGGCGTACGCCGTGAGGTAGTCGGCGACGGGGACGGCGGCCACGCCGAGCGTCCAGTCGTCCGGCTGCACGCCGAGGCCGAGCAGCGTCAGGTAGCCGCCCCAGGAGCCGCCGGACAGCACCAGCCGGGCCGGGTCGGCGAGGCCGCTCTCCACCGCCCAGGCCCGCACCGCGCCGATGTCCTCCAGCTCGATCAGGCCGACCCGCTCGCTCAGCGCGTCCGTCCAGGCCTGGCCGTAGCCGGTCGAGCCGCGGTAGTTGACCCGGACGACGGCGAAGCCGTGGTCCAGCCAGGCGGCCGGGCCGGCGGCGAAGGAGTCGCTGTCGTGGTGTGTCGGGCCGCCGTGGATCTCGAAGACCGTCGGGTACGGGCCGGGGCCCGCCGGGCGCTGGACCAGGGCGTGCACGCGCCCGCCGGGCCCCTCCACCCAGACGTCCTCGACCGGCACCGAGCCGGGCGGCACCGGTCCGGGCGCCCGCAGCACCACGGCGCCGGAGGTGGAGCGGACGGCGGACGGCTCGGCGGCGGAGGACCAGAGGAACTCCACCGTGCCGTCCGGACGGGCGGTGGCGCCGCCGACCGTGCCGCGCGGGGTCTCCAGGCGGACCAGCAGCCCCTTCTCCAGGTCGTACGAGAACAGCTCGCTGCGCGCCTCGAACTCGTGCTCCACCAGCAGGGCGGTCGCGCCCGGCCGCCACTGCGCGGAGACGTCGCCGGGCAGGGCGTGCCCGTCCTCGTCGCGCAGCAGCAGTTCGGTCTCGGCGCCGGTGACGACGTCCCAGAGCATCGGCTCCCAGCGGCCCCGGCGCTGATGGGCCACCAGCATCCGGGTGTCACCGTCGACGGGGGCGAAGCCGAGGCAGGCCACACCGCGCGGTTCGCTGCGGCCGGTCACCTCGTCCAGCTCGGCGACGGTCGCGCCGTCGGCGAGGCGTACGACCCGGATCGCCGCGTGCATCGCGTCACCGTGCTCGGTGTGGTCGATGCCGAGCAGCGTGCTGTCGCAGGAGAGGTCGCCGACGCCGCCGTACTCCTCGTGCCGGTAGATCTCCTGCGGACCGGCCGCGCCGGGGCGGCGCAGGTGCAGGGTGGTGCCGTCCTCGTCGGTGGAGCGGCCGACCACCACGGTGCCGTCGCGGCCGAGCGCCAGGCCGGCCGAGTAGGAGGCGGCCAGGCCGGGCACGGCCTCCTCGTCCGGCCCGCCCGCGAAGGGCTGGCGGCGCCAGATCCCGAACTCGTCGCCGTCGTTGTCGTCGAACCACCAGATCCACTCGCCGTCGGGGGACAACTCGGCGTCGGTGGTGCCGTTCGGCCGGTCCGTCACCCGGCGGTGGGCGTCGGTGGCGCGGTCCCAGGCGTACACCTCGTACGTCCCGGTGGCGTTCGACACGTACAGGGCCCGGTCGGGGGCGTCCTCGGCCCAGTCCGGCAGCGATACCCGTGCCGCCCTGAACCGCTGCTCCCACGCCGGGACGGCGCTCTTCTCGTCGCTCATCCGGACACCCTGCCCGCCCGGTCGCCGCTGAGGCAAGCGGGCCGCCCGTGGTGGGACGGGGGCGGCCGGGCGGCGGCCGGCGGTGGACGGCGGTGGGCCCGGCAGCCGCCGCCGCCGAGCCCGCCGATCGAGGGTGGGTGGGGGCGCGGGCCCGGACGGTCAGGTGACCGGGTGTCCGTCCCGGCGGGGGAGGAGCTGGACGAGGGCGACCATGACGAGCTCCAGGACGGCCAGCGCCGCCACGCTCACCTCGAACGCCTGCGGGTAGTCGGCGGCGCCGTAGAAGACGATGCCGATCAGCGCGATCCCCAGCGCCCCGCCGACCTGCTGGACCGTCGCCAGGACCCCGGCCGCCGAGCCCACCAGCTGCGGGCTGACCCCGGCCAGCACGATGGTCGTCGACGGGGCGATCACCAGACCCATCCCGAGACCGTCCACGAACAGCCCGGGCGCCAGCCACCAGACGCTGCCCGTGCCGCCCAGCCCGTACGCGGTCAGGCCGAGCAGGCCCAGGCCGGCCGCCATCAGCAGCCCGCCGACCGCGACCACCTGGCGGCCGAGCCTGGCGGCGAACCGGTGCGCGCTGGTGGAGGTGAGCAGGTAGCCGGCGCCGATGCTGACGAAGACCAGCCCGGCACCGAGCGCGTCCAGGCCGCGCCCCTGCTGGAGGTAGAGCGCGAGGACCAGGAAGAACGAGGCCTGGCCGAGCCAGAAGGCCAGCTGCGCGAGGATCCCGGCACTGAACGCGCGCTCGCGGAACAGCCGGGTGTCCACCAGCGGGTGGGCGCTGTGCCGGTGCTGGTGCACCCCGAACCCGGCGAGCAGCGCCGCGGAGCCCGCCAGGCAGAGCCAGGTCCAGAGCGGCCAGCCCTGGTCGCGGCCCTGGATCAGCGGAAGGACCAGGGCGACCAGCGCGGCGGTGACCAGCAGGACGCCGGTGAGGTCGAGGCCCGGGCGCTGCGGGGCCCTGGACTCGGGGACCGAGCGGCGCAGCACCGCCAGCGCGCCGAGGCCGACCGGAAGGTTGATCAGGAAGCAGCTGCGCCAGTCGAGTCCGAAGAGGTCCGCCCGGATCAGCAGGCCGCCGATCAGCTGGCCGAACACCGCCCCGACGCCCATCGTCAGCCCGTACAGCGAGAACGCCCTCGCCTGGGCCGCACCGGAGAAGGAGGTGCGCAGCATGGCCAGCACCTGCGGGCCCATCAGCGCCGCGGACAGGCCCTGGAGGGCCCGGGCGCCGATCAGCGCGGCGGCGGTCGGGGCGAGGCCGCAGCCGGCCGAGGCGAGCGTGAACAGAGCGAGGCCGAGGCCGAAGACCCGGCGCCGCCCGTACCGGTCGCCGAGCCGGCCGGCGGTGATCAGGCCGCCGGCGAGGGCGAGTCCGAAGCCGGCGATCACCCATTGGACGGCGGTGGGGCCCGCTCTCAGGTCCAGTTGGACGGAGGGTATGGCGACGTTGACGATGAAGAAGTCGAGCGCGGTCATGAAGGTGGCGGCCAGGACCACCAGCAGCAGGCCCAGGGCGGAGGGTTCCCCGGTGGCGGGCGCGGCGGGGGCGGTCGTGGCGGTGGTGGTGCTGGCCGGCAGGGTGGTGGCCATCGTGGTTGCTCCTCGGGTCAGTGGTGGGCGGGGGGCGGGCCGGTCGGGCCCGCCCCCGCCGATGGTGTGGTCGGGCGACGGGCTCGTTCAGGCCGCGGGGACCTTGTCCAGGAAGCCGAGCACCGAGCCGATCCGGCCGTCCGCGTCGGCGACCAGCACGTCGAACCCCACGATCAGGGCCTCGGCCCCGGCCGGTCCGAGATCCCAGGTGAACCGGGCCAGGTTGTGGTGCGAGTCCACCGCGCCGAGGGTGAAGACCAGCCCCGGGAACTGCGCCTGCGCGGCGCCGATCGCGGCGTCGATGGCGGCCGGGCCGGTGACCTCCATCAGCGGGTCGGTGTAGCTGCCGCCCTCGCTCCACAGCTCGTCGATCAGCTTGCGCCGGGCGGCCGGCTCGGTCTCGTTCCAGGTGGCGATGTAGCGCTCGGCGAGCTGCTGGAGGTCAGCCATGATGTGCTCCTTCATCCGGTTCTGCGGGCCGTTCCCGCTGGTCAAAAAGGTACGGAGGAAGCGTGCCGGGCGAATCGGTCACGCATGGGTAATGCCGGTGGGGCGTACCGGTATTGGGGTCGGTAGGGTCGGGCCATGCTGTACGGGCGGGAACACGAGCAGGACGTCATCGGCCGGTTGCTGGACGAGGTGCGCGGGGGTGGCAGCGGGGTCCTGGTGCTGCGCGGCGAGCCCGGGATCGGCAAGACCGCGCTGCTGGAGCACGCCGCCACCGCGGGGGCCGGGGCCGGCTTCCGGGTGATCCGGGCCACGGGCGTGGAGTACGAGGCCGAGCTGCCCTTCGCCGGACTCAACCTGCTGCTGGCGCCCGGTCTGGACCGGCTGTCGGCCCTTCCGGGGCCGCAACGGCGGGCCCTGGAGGGCGCGTTCGGCCTCGCGGACGGCGCGGACGGCGCGGACGGTGTGGACGGCGCGGACGGTGTGGGCGCGGCCGCGGGCGCGGCCCGGCCCGGGGATCGGCTGCTCACCGGCCTGGCCACCCTCGGGCTGCTCGCCGAACTCGCCTCCGATCAGCCCCTGTTGTGCCTGGTCGACGACGCCCAGTGGCTCGACCGTTCGTCCGCCGAGGCGCTGCTGCTGGCCGCCCGCCGGCTCCGCGTGGAGGGCATCGCGCTGCTGCTGGCCGCCCGGGACGGCGAGGGATCCCTCCCGTCGGCCGGGCTGCCGGAGCTGCGGCTGACCGGGCTGGCGGACGAGGCCGCCGCGGCCCTGCTGGCCGCGCGGCAGCATCCCGCGCTGGGCGCCGCGCCGACCACCGCCCCGGACGAGGGGGCGGCAGGCGCCGAAGCGCCCGGGCCGGTGCCGGCCCTGTCGGCCGTCGGGCGGCGCGTCCTCGCCGAGGCGGGCGGCAACCCGCTCGCCCTGACCGAACTCCCTGCCGCACTGGCCGCCGAGGCCGCCCCGCCCGCCTCGGCCACCCCCGCCGCCTCGCGAGCCGGATCAGCCGGGCCGGTGGCCATGGCGGCGGGGGCCGGCAGCCAGGGACACCAGGACGTCGCCGCCCCCGGTGGACTCCCACTCACCAGCCGGCTGCAACTCGCCTTCCACGGCCAGGTGACCCGGCTGCCCGCCGCCACCCAGACGCTGCTGCTGATCGCCGCCGCCGAGGAGACCGGCGACCTGGCGGTCGTCCTGCGCGCCGCCGCCGCCCTCGGCGCGCTGCCCGAACACCTGGCCCCGGCCGAGGAGCTCGGCCTGGTCCACATCTCCGCCGACCGGACGCTGACCTTCCGGCACCCCCTGCTGCGTGCCGCGATCCTCCAGCGCGCCCCGCTCCAGCAGCGCCTGACGGCCCATCGGACCATCGGCGAGGCGCTCGACGACGACGACCGCCGCACCTGGCACCTCGCTCTCGCCGCCACCACCCCCGACGCCGAGCTCGCCGACGCGCTGGAACGCGCCGCCGTACGGGCCGAGGCCCGCGGCGGTCACGGCGGCGCGGCGGCCGCGTACGAGCGTGCCGCCCGGCTCACCCCCGACCGGGACGGCGGCACCCGGCGCCTGGTGCTCGCCGCCGAAGCCGCCACCGAGGAAGGCAAGTTGGAGCAGGCGGAGGCGCTCGCGGACCGTGCCGCCGCCCGTACCGACGACCCCTTCGCGCGCGCCCTGCTCGACCATGTCCGGGCCACCGCGCACTTCTGGCGCGGCGCCTACCCCGCCGCGTACCGGCTGCTGCTCGACGCCGCGGCCACCCCCGGCATCGAGAGCCGGCACGCCGCCCGGATGCTCTTCCAGGCCTTCCACGCCGCCTGGTACGTCGGCGAGGAGCCGGTCGCGGCCGTCCTCGACCGGCTGGCGGCGCTGCCGCTGCCGGACGGCGACCCCACCGCGCCGCTCGCCCGCCACCTGCTGGCCGGCACCCTCCCGCTGCTGGGCCGCCCGGCCCCGCCGCTGCCCGCCGCCCGGGACACCGAGGCCGCCGCCCGCCGGGCCGGCGCCGCCGTCCCGAGCGACCTCGTCCAGGTCTGCGGCGCCACGCTGATCCTCGGCCGGGACGACGAGACGTACGAACTCGCCACCGACCTGGTCGCCGAGGCGCGTGCCAAGGGCACCGTCGGCGTGCTGCCCACCCTCCAGTTCTTCCTGGCGGAGGCCGAGCTGTTCCACGGCCGGCACCGCGACGCCGAGGTCACCGCCAGCGAGGCGCTGGCCCTCGCCGAGGACACCGGGCAGCGCCAGTGGGTGAGCCAGCTCAGGGCGCTGCTGGCCTACCTGGCGGCGCTCTCCGGCTCCGCCGAGGAGTGCACCGCCCTGGCCGGTGCCGCACTGGCGGGCGGCGGCAGCGCCGCCGCCCCGGGCGAGCCGTGGGCGCAGTGGGCGCTCGGCATGCTCGATCTCGGTCAGGGCCGGGCGGCCGGCGCCGCCGACCGCCTCCAGCAGCTCACCACCGGCCGCTACCGCCACCACGTCTCCGCCACCCGGGCCGTCCCCGACCTGGTGGAGGCCGCCGTCCGGCTGGGTGCGCCGGAGCGCGCCGCCGAGCCGTACGAACGCTTCGCCCGCTGGTCGGCCGCCACCGCGCTGCCCTGGGCGGAGGCCCTGCGCCTGCGCTGCCAAGCCCTGCTGAGCCCGGACGAACTCGCCGAGCCCACCTACCTGGCCGCCCTGAAGCTCCACCAGGCGGCCAACCGGCCCTTCGAGCAGGCCAGAACCGCCCTGCTCTACGGCGAGTGGCTGCGCCGCGAGCGCCGACGTACCGACGCCCGCCCCCGGCTGCGGGCCGCCCTGGAGGCCTTCGACCTGGTCGGCGCGCACCCGTGGTCGGACCGGGCCCGCACGGAACTCACCGCCACCGGCACCGTCGCCCCCGCCGAGCCCGTGGCCGGTCCGCTGGCCGGCCTGACCCCGCAGGAGCTGCAGATCGTCCGGCTCGCCGCCCAGGGCCTGTCCAACCGGGACATCGCCGCGCAGCTCTTCCTCAGCCCGCGCACGGTCGGCCACCACCTCTACAAGGCGTACCCGAAGCTCGGCGTCGCGGCTCGCGGCGAACTCGCCGCCCTGGTGGGCTGATCCGGCCGCCGCAGAGGCGGTGCGAGCCCGCCCGCACCACCCCGCCCGCACCATCCCACCTACCGCCCGTCAGGGCCGGTGTCCGCCGGGACACCGGCCCTGACGGCTGCTCAGTACTGCCGGTGTGTGCCACCCGAGGCCGGATCGCACCGTAGCCTGCTGATCCGGGCCCGTCGCCCGGTTCGGGGACGGTGCTGCCGCCCGACCCGGATGGGGCGCCGTCGAGGGAACGCGCCGTGCACCGGTCGGACGGGGTCGAACGCGCAGACGAGAGGCAGTCGATGGAGTTCGAGGATCGGGTTCCGTTCGTGGTCCGGTTGGAGGCCGAGGACCGGCAGGCGCTGCTCGCGTCCGGATCCCGGCTCGTCTTTCCGGTACGGCAGGTGCTGTTGCGCGAACACGAGCCGTCGGCGCACGTCCTGATCCTGCTCTCCGGCTGGACGAAGGTGACCTCGGCCGCGGCCAACGGCTACGAGGCGCTGCTCGCCCTGCGCGGGCCCGGTGACATCGTCGGGGAGGGGGCGGCGCTCAGCGGCCGGCACCGGTCGGCGACCGTCACGGCGCTGGGCCAGGTGGAGGCGCTGGCCGTCGAGGCGGAGCGGTTCGGCGCGCTTCTCGATCAACGCCCGGCGATCT
Organism: Kitasatospora sp. NPDC050543; assembly: GCF_044457565.1. NCBI lineage: Bacteria > Bacillati > Actinomycetota > Actinomycetes > Kitasatosporales > Streptomycetaceae > Kitasatospora > Kitasatospora sp. NPDC050543. The sequence goes on from NZ_JBITGZ010000006.1 coordinate 286,492, forward strand.
CCAAGAAGTTGCTCGCGCTGATCGCGGACAGGATGCGCGACAGCGATCGCCGACGCCTCCAGTACGCCGCCCTGAACGTGCAGGAGCGGCTCGCCCTGTTGCTGCTGGAGCTGATCCGCAGTCACGGGCAGGAGACGCAGGAGGGCGTGCACCTGACGCCGGGCCTCACCCAGAGTGAGCTGGCGGGCTCGGTCGGCGCGTCCAGGGAGGCGGTCGCACGGCTGCTGAAGGGGCTGCGGGAGCGGGGGATCGTCCGCACCGAGCGCCGGGGTCTCGTGGTGATCAGGCCCGACGTGCTGCGGAGGATGGCGAGCCAAGGGGGCCGGTGATCGGCACTCCGCCGCGCTCGAAGGCTTGTTCTGTGTACACGGTCACATTCCGAGTGTGCTAGTTTCCGTCGCCTCAAACGCCCTCTCCCTGAGATCTTTTGACTGTCAGTCGGGCCATGCGTCGGCCCAACGTCTCCAGCGGAAGGCAGCCATGGGCGAGCCCGTCAACCGGACCATCCTGCTCCTCGACATCGAGCAGTTCAGCCGCCGTGACGATGTCGTGCAGGCCGTGCTTCGGCGGACCCTGAACACCGTCGTCGACCAGACCCTGGTGGCGGCCGGGGTGGAGGCCACCCAGCAGTACCGCGAGGACCGCGGGGACGGCCTGATCGTGCTGCTCGGTGGCGACGTCGCCAAGACGGCGGTCCTGCGTTCGCTCCTCACGCTCACACCCGAGCTGCTGCACGACCACAACCGGCTCGCCTCGCGCAGCGCGCAGATGAGGCTGCGCATGGTCCTGGCCGCGGGCGAGATCGCCCACGATCCTCAGGCCGGCACCACCGGCGGGCTCGTCGGGCACGATCTCAACCAGGCCTGCCGCCTGCTCGACTCCGACGCGCTGCGCGCCGCCCTGACCGAGCAGGCGGACGAGCAGTGCGCGCTGATGGTGAGCACGGTGGTCTACGAAGGTGTGGTGCGGCACGGCCACCGAGGGGTGCGGCCGGAGCTCTTCCGGCCCACCGAGGTGAAGGTCAAGGACGGCGTGCTCTCCGCATGGCTCCATCGCGCGAACGAACCCTCGGGCAGTACCGAGCCGAACGGGCCCAGGGAGCCCAGGGAACTCGGAGAGCCGGAAGGGCCCATGGGGCCGGGAGAGTCCAAGGAGCAGGCGGACGGCGCGCGGCAGGCCCCGGCTGCGCCCCGTGCCCAGGTGGACGAGCGGCCCGCCGGAGCGGTGTTCCACTTCCAGGGGGCGCCCGTGGTGCGCGGCTCCCTCGTCGGCGGCGACCAGCACGGGGTCAGCGGCGGCCAGGTCACCGGCGACGTCGTCCTGGGCGGATCCGTCGCCAAGGGCGGGCCGCAGACCGGTACCGAGAACGGCGGGAGCGCGTCGTGAACGTCCCCCACGGACAGCAGGGCCCCGCCGCCGACGAGGCGGCAGCGGGCCCGGTGCAGCAGCCCGAGGGATCGGCGGAGCCCGCGCCGGCGTCCCCCGGCGTGCCGGGCCCCGCGGGCGCCGAGACTTCCGGCCACGACGCCGAGGCCGACACCCCCGCGGAACATGCCTGGGACTCCCGGCGTGACCTGTACCGGCACAGCCCGGCCATCATGCTCGGCCGTTCCGCGCACCTGGGCGGCTCGCTCGTGGGCGGTGACCAGCACGGGGTCAGCGGCGGCCAGGTGACCGGCGACGTCATCCTCGGTGGCAGCAAGGTCGAGTACCACCTCGGTGGTGACAGTGAGGAGAGGTCCGGCGAGATCCCCGCCGCAGAGATCGAGGCCCTCGCGCTGCACTTCGTCCACCCCGTCTCCGCGCAGGGCGAGCAGTCGGGGCCGGGCTCAGCCACCGACGAGGGCGAGGCGGGTGGCGCGTGGCAGTCCGACAGCCCGTTCGGCATCGCCCTCGGCCGCCTCAGGAAGCAGCGCGTCGCCGTCATCTCAGGCCCGGCGACGACCGGCCGCCGGGCCGCCGCTCTCATGTTGCTGCGCGCCGTGGGGTCGACCGCCTACCGGGCGCTCGATCCCGGGCTCTCCCCGGGGCGCCTGGCCGGCGAACTGCGGGGACGGTGCGGGCACCTGCTCGCGGACTTCGCCACCAGCGCCGAACGGCCGCTGCGCGAACACCACCTGCGGGCCCTGAGCGAGAGGCTGCACGCCACCGACGGCCACCTCGTCATCGTGGTCGGACCGCATCCCGTCGTGCCCGGCGGCATCGGCCACGTGACGTGGCAGCCGCCCGAACCCGGTCAACTCCTGCGCGGTCACCTGCTCCACAAGGATCTGGGCGGACGCGAGATCGACGAACTGCTCGCCCTGCCGGTGATCCAGTCGGTGCTCGGGCACCGTCGCCCGGTGGCCGAGCTGGCCCGCTTCGCCGACCGGATCGCCGCGCACGCCCGCGGTGAACTTCCGCTGGACGCTCTTGCCGCGTTCGGCGACTACGCCGCCGAACGGCAGGTGCGCGCGTGGTTCGACGGTATGGAACAGTCCCTGCACGACAAGGCGTTCCTGATCGCGCTCGCCGCCCTGGACGAGGCTCCGTACCCGCTCACCACCGAGCTGGGTGACGTCCTGTTCGGGCTTCTGCAACGCATCGAGAACCCCGATGAACCCGTTCGTATCCCCGTCTTCGGCACTTCCAGCGCCCAGCGCGTCGAGCACGCCCAGGCAGACCGGTACCAGGAGGCCGAGGAGACCGAGTGGGGCCCCGTACTCCAGACCAAGATCCAGTTCCGTGACCGCCTCACCGCGATCACCCTGCTCCGCGAGGTCTGGACCGGACATCCGTCGGCGCGCCCCGCACTCGTGGCATGGCTGCGACGGATGGCGAAGGACCCTCGTCCGCTCGTCCGGACCCGGGCGGCCTCCACAGCCGCCGTCCTCGCCCGGACGGACCTCCCCTCGACGATGGCCTTCCTCATCCAGCCCTGGGCCGCAGACCGGCTGTTCCGCGCCCGGCTGGCCGCCGCCAACGCGCTCGCGCTCGCCCACCACCTGAACACGCCACACGTTCCCGGGATCCTCCGGGGGTGGTGCACCTCGGACGATCACCGTCTGCGCTGGACCGCCGTCCGCACCTACGCGCTGGTGGGGGACACCTTCCCGGGTCAGGCCGTCACCGCGCTGGTCACGGCGGTGCGTGCGCTGGAGTCACGCGGCGGCCCGGCCGGTGCGTGGCCCCAGGAGCTCGACGAACTCGCCCAGTCCGCGGCGACGTTGCTGCTCGCCACCGGCCAGAACACGGTCGGAGCCACCAGCCGCGGGCGGGGCGTCGTGCCGGGCCAGGGCGGGCCCGAAGCGGGGGAGCAGACCGTCGCGGACAGCGCGACGGACCTGTGGCCCACTCTGGTGCCGCTGGCACGCGGGGGCGTGATGCGGGAGTTCGTCCTGCGCGCGGTGATCCACGCGTGCGGCCCCACGGACGGCGCGCCCGGCACCGGACGCCCGCTCCTGCTCGATCTCTTCGCCCGTGCGCAGAGCACGGCCGGAACTCCCGGCGCCCACCTGCGGCAGTCGCTGGCCGCGCTCTGGCGCACCGTCCTCAACGACGCCACCTACTCGGCGTCCGGACTCGAAGCCATGCGCGGCTGGGTCCGGGCCGCAGACCTCGACCCGGACGCCGAGCACGCCCTCGCCGAGCTGCTCCTCATGCTGGCCGTCTCGGTCGAGGACACCAAACGGCTCGTCTACCTGCTGGAGAACCTGCGCGCGGGTGCGGGCGAGGAGTCCGCGCCCGCCGCGGCCCTCCGGCTGCGGGCGGCGCTGCTGCGCCCGGATGCACCGGTGCAGTCGTCTCCCGTCCCGGTGACGTAGTCGTCCCGGCAACCCCCTTCGCCCGCCGGAACCGAGGCAAGTCAGGGCCTCGGCCCGGCGGCACACCCCCTGTGACGCGGTGGGCCTGCCCGGCCGGCCACGTCAGGACCGTCCCAAGGAGAGCAACGCCATGATCAGCCGGCCACCGCAGTGGCAGCAGAACGTGAACCGCCACTCGCAGCTCGTCGACCCGGTCGTCACGATCCAGGAGCTGTCGCGCTTCAAGCCGCTGCGTGTCACCCGCATCGACTACGCCCTGGTCCTCACCACCGCCCAGGGCGGCCTCGACACCTACCTGCCGCCCAGCCGCCCGAGCCGCACCGAACTCGCCACCCGCGGCTGGACCAGCGTCTACGAGCTGGACATGGGCCTGCACGAGGTGGCCGCCGTCCTCAGCCTGCCGAGCAGCAACGACGCCTTCCTCTTCGAGGTCTCGCTGACCTGTGACTGGCAGGTGGTGGCCCCGGCCGCCTTCGTCGCCAGCGGTGAGCGCGACGTGGCCGCCATGGTGCAGCGGCACGTGGACGGTCTCGTACGGCCGGTGCTGCGCCGGTACGCGATGGAGGACAGCGCGGTTGCCGAGAAGGAGTCGCAGGAGGTGCTCCGGGCGGCCGCCCCGCCGGGCGCGGCGGCCGGACTGCACGTTCGGTGCGGCATCCAGATCCGCCGGGACGAGGAGGCGCTGAATCACGCGCGGGAGCTGCGCGAGATCGAGTTCACCCGGCAGAAGCTCGACCCGCAGCACTCGCTGCTCCTGAAGGAGGCCGAGCTGGCGGCGGAGCGCCAGCTCGCCCAGGGCAGGTACCAGCACTTGATGGACCTGCAGAGCCAGAACCTCGACCACGAGCGGCAGCTGGTCCGCGGTCAGCAGGAGCTGGAGCTGCAGGAGATCGAAGCGAAGAAGATCCAGTACTACGCGTACTACCTGGAGCGGGGCGGGCCGAGCGCGATGGCCTTCCAGCTCGCCCGGCGCCCGGAGGACGCGCGTCTGGTCATGGAGAACCTCCGCGAGGATCAGCTCCGCGCCATGCAGAACCAGTTGCAGGTCGCGATGCAGGCGCTCGGCGGCGGTCCCGGCGGCTTGGAGGAGCATCAGCTGGACGAGCCGCGCCGGCTGGCGGCGAACGTGATCAGGGAGGTCCTGAGCGCCAAGCTCGCGCCGATGGGGCCGACGAGCAGGCCCGCGGTGGAGGGTCCGCCGCCCACAGAGGCCGGCGACGGCCGGGCGGAGGCCGGCGAGGGTGCCGCGGGTTCCCCGGTGGAGCAGGCGAAGGCCGCCGCCCCGGACACCGCTGCCCCCGGGGCGGCCCCGACCGCCGGTCCCGATGTCCTCCTCGGCGCTCGCGGCGTGGCGGTGCAGGACGCAGGCCCCGTCTTCGGGTACCGCGTCCCGACTGCGCCGCCCGCCCCGTGACGGCTGTGGAGCCGGAGCCGGTCGCTCCGGCGCAGAGCTTCGAGTTCGCCACCGCCGAGCGGCTCCTCGCGGACCTTCGACAGGAGGTGGCGAGGGCGGACACCAAGGGCTCGGTACTGGTGGGCGCACAGGGAATGGCCGCCGCGGTGCTGGTCGGCGTACTCACCTCGGGTGGGTGGCGCCCCGATTCGCTGACCTCGCCCGGACAGGTCCTCTGGTGGACGGGCGCGGTCGGCTTCCTCGCCTCGCTCGGTGCGCTGCTGATGGCGGTGATGCCGCGGTACCGCTCGCGAGCCTGGCGGCCCGGCATGCCCCTCACGCACTTCGCCGACATCCGCAGCGCGGCCGGTCACGGGCCTTCGGCGCTGGAAGAGGCACTGCGGGAGACCGAGCGGGCCCCGCAGGCCGCGATCCTCACCTCGCTCACGGAGAACAGCCGGATCGTCGCCGGAAAGTACTGGTGGCTGCGGGTCGGGATGGCCAGCTTCACGGCCGCGCTGGTCCTGCTGCCGGGCTCCCTGCTCGCCGGCTGATCCGCACGCTACCTTGACGCCACCCAGGAGACGCACAGCCATGCCCGCCCATGAGCCCGACCTCGACCTCGACCTCGACCTCGACCTCGACCAGGACCGGGGCCGGAGCGCCCAGGCCCCGCCGCCCTACCCCTGGGACGGCCCTCCGCCCTACCCCGGCGAAGCCGTCGCTCCTGATCGGGGAAGCACCGCACCCGCGTACCCCGATGACCTGCCGCCCGCCTACCCCGGCGACCTGCCGCCGGCCCATCCCAGCGAGCCGTCGTCGCAGGTTGGGGCGATGGACCTGACGCCGCCGGTATACCCCGGCTCGGAGGCCGTGGCGTCGGCGCCACCCGAGTATCCGGGCGCGGAGGCCCTCATGCGGCCCGAGGACCCACCGGTGTACCCCGGCACACCAGCCGCCGCCCTCCTGGCGACGCCGCCTGCACCGCCTCCGCCTGAACCACCTCCGCCCGTAGCGCCGCCGCCCGTAGCGCCGCCACCCGTAGCGCCGCCACCCACGGCGGCCCCGGCAGGGCCGGGCCATCCGCCCATGGCACCCGTCGGCATGCCGACCGGCGAACCCGCCGTCGCGGCGCCGCCGCAGCCCTCCCACCGCCCTGACGTCGCCCCGGAGCATGACGACCTGGCGCTGCAATCGGGACGCACCCATCTGAGGGCTCGTCAGCGAGGTGTGGACGGCGCCGCCCTCTCGCAACTCGCGGTGACCTTGCCCACGGCGCTGATCAGCCTCTTCGTGGTGGCACTCGTGTTCTCGATGATCAATCCCGTGGTCGGGCTGGTCATGACGCTGCTGTGGCTGCTCTCCGGCTTCCTGGTCTTCCACCGACCCGCCGAGGCCGCCATCGCCCGGCATCTGCTGGGCATGCGACGCCCCGACCCGGCGGACGCACAGCGCCTGGACGTGGTGTGGGAGCAGGTGACCCGCCGGGCGGGGGTTCGGCACGGGACGTACGAGCTCTGGATCCAGGATCGTACGGAACTCAACGCGACCGCGGCGGCCGGCCACATCGTCGCCGTGACCCGGCATGCGCTGGACCGGCTGACCAACTCCCAGCTGGCCGCCGTCCTCGCCCACGAGCTGGGCCACCACGTGGGTGGTCACACCTGGGCGGGTCTGCTGGCCGACTGGTACGCGCTGCCGGCCCGGATGATCTGGCGGTGGACCCTCGTGGGACTGTCCAGGCTGCTCCGCTCGAAGAACAAGTCGAGCATGGCCTGCGGCGGCTGCCTCTCGCTGATCCTCGTGCAGTTCCTCTTCGCGCTGACGTTCATCGAGGGAATGTGGTGGCTGGTGCTGCCCGCCGCAGTCGGCCCGCTGGTCGTCGCCTGGCTCCGCCGCCGCGCCGAGGTCCGGGCGGACGACTATGCGACCGGCCTGGGCTTCGGGGACGAGTTGGTGGTGGTGCTCGAACAGGAACAGCGGAGCCGCTCCACGCCGCAGGGTGCGGGGCCGGGCCCATGGCCCTACCCGGCACAGTGGATCCCGCCACAGCCCGGTGCTCCGACATACCCGCCCTCGTACCCGTACGCATACCCGCCCCCGTCCCCTGACGGTGCCGGTCGCGCCCACGTCATGTCCAAGGCGGCGCACACGAACTTCGAGGAGCGCCTGCGGCAGCTGCGCCGCAACGACCGGGTGACGCGGCGGTAGGCCCCGACCGCGGAGGGGAGGCGCCCCCCGGGCCGGCGGGGCGGCCCCCGGGGGGGGTGTCAGCCCGTGGACGTTCGCGGTGGTCCGCAGCCTGGGGTGCTGTGCGGTACCGGCTCGGCGGTGGCTGGCGTGATGGCTCACTCGCAGCTGGGCCACGCCACGCGCGGCCCCGGAGGCGGGCAGCTGAGGCGCCGTCATCGGCGCCACGCGTCGGGCGGGGCGCGCCGACGCGTTCTCCCGCGGGGTGACCGGAGAAGCAGTCAGGGCCGGTGTCCTGTGAAGGACACCGGCCCTGAGCTGGTGTTACTGGGTCGGGGTGGCGGGATTCGAACCCACGGCCTCTTCGTCCCGAATCACGGGCGGGGTGGTTGGTGAGGTCATCTGTGCTGGTCAGAGGTGGTGTCAGATGCGCTGACGGTCGTCTGTGGGCGGCGCGGTTGCTGTACTTCGCTGCTGTACCTCGCTGCTCTGCCGGTGAATGGCTGACGGACTTGAAGCCCGGGCTCCGCCGTGTTGCAAGTGCGGAGAGTAACGGAAAGGGTAGCTTATGGTTACCCGCTGTTGTGATCGTCGGGCCGCTCCATGCTGCTTGCGGCCACGGGCGAGCCGCCAGGGCCGAAAGGGTCTGCCCATGCACGTCGTCTTCAGCCGAACTCGTCTCAGCAGGGCCGTTCTGGCGGCCTGCGGAGTGTCGCTCCTGCTTGCTCCGCACGCGATGGTCGGTTCCAGGGCCGCTGCCGCCGAATCGCTCTCACCCGACCATGGCACCCACGGCAGGGGTGCGGTCATCACCGTGACGACCGCCAAAGTCGGTGCGCCCGGTAACCCCGCGGTAGGCGTCGTCCCGTTCACGGACGCCGTCTACCGCACGTGCGCCGACGCCCCTCCCACGTCGAGCGACTGCCTGATGGTCGGCGCCGTCCGAGATCCCTACGAAATCGGGCAGTTGGAGGTCACAGTCGCCGAGTGGGTGGCTTTCCTGAACACGGTCGATCCTGAGGGCCGGGACCCCCATCGCCTCTACGACAGGACCGAGAGCTCGTCTGCGTGGCCGAAGTACGGCCCGATCGACTTCTCCGCCGGTGCCGGCGCCGGCCGCCACTACTCCGTGGCGTATCCGGAATGGGCGGACAAGCCGTACGGCTTCGCGAACTTCCTGAAGGCCGCGCGCTTCGTCAACTCGCTCTACAACGGCCGACTGATCTCCAGGCAGGACAGCAGTAGCAACGGCTTCAACTACGTCACGTACCAGGTCGAACTGTCGCGACAGACCGAGCGTGGGATGTACGACCTCGCCCGGCCGGACGCGACCCGAGCCCATGACTCCGGCTTCGTCGTACCGAGCCAGGACGAGTGGATCAAGGCGGCCTACTACGACCCGAACGGCGGCGGCACCCACTCCTACTGGAAGTACCCGACCAATCCGGGAGTCTTCGGCGACGGCGATGCGACCGCCCCCACCCCCACGGTCCTCAACCCCACCAACGGGGATGTCGTCAACGCGGCGACCCAGCCACTCGCCTCGTACCACGCCACCGGCCAGCCGGCGCCGACCTGGTGCCCCGGCGAGGTGCAGCCCGATGTCTGCGCCACCGTCAACCCGTTCGGACTGGATCCCGTCAGTTACGCCGGCCTCTACCAGGGCAGCCTCAGCACGGTCGGCCAGGCGAGGAGCACCTCACCGTGGGGCACCCTCGACCAGGGCGGCAACGCGGTCGAATGGACTGACACGATCACACCCCCACCGACCGGAGGCGACTCCGCACGGATCTGGCGTCGTGCGCACGGCGGTGTATCCAACGCGGGCGCGTTCCAGATGTGGCCTTCCGCGGTCGGACTTCAGCCTCAGGACAACGTGTTCTTCAGCCTCACCTATCCGTGGCTCGGCATCCGGGTCGGAGTGATCGGCGACCTGGAGCCCCGGGGCGGCGACAGCTGAACCACGGTTCACTTCGCCGTCGTCTGCGGGCACCGACAGCCTGCCCCGGACATTCTCACGGCTCCCCGCCCTGAAGCCCGGTCAGAAGCGCCCGCCGGTCGGCTCGTGGGGGACCCTCGCCACCATCGACCAGGAACGTGCCGGACGCTGCTGGTCCATGGGCGGGCACGACGTCGGTATCGCGGCGGGACCCTCCCGGTCGCGGCTCGTCGGGCACTCCAGCACGGCGGTCACCGAGGAGGTCTACCGGAAGCAGATCCGGCCCGTGATCCAGACTGGCGCGGTAGTCATGGATGAACCTGTTCGGGACGGACCCTGAGCCTTAGTCACGCAGTTGGTCACGCACAACGAATCAGGGCCCTACCGGATCTCTCCGATAGGGCCCTGATCTCGTACTACTGGGTCGGGGTGGCGGGATTTGAACCCACGGCCTCTTCGTCCCGAACGAAGCGCGCTACCAAGCTGCGCCACACCCCGGTCCTGCTTGCGTTGCCTCCGTCCCCGGTGCAACGAGTAGAACTCTACCGGACGCTCGCCGGGAGACGAAATCCGATACCCGGCGAGCCTTCGGGGGAGGTCAGCGGAAGGTCAGCAGCAGGTCAAGGCTGTGGTCAGGCGACCGGGAGCAGGGTAAGGAGGGTGGCCTCGGGGGGGCAGGCGAAGCGGACGGGGGTGTAGCGGTTGGTGCCGCAGCCGGCCGAGACGTGCAGGTGGGAGCGGCGGCCGCCGGCCTGGTGGGTGGAGAGGCCCTTGACCCGCTTGGCGTCGAGGTCGCAGTTGGTGACCAGGGCGCCGTAGAAGGGGACGCAGAGCTGGCCGCCGTGGGTGTGCCCGGCGAGGATCAGCGGGTAGCGGTCGGCGGTGAAGGCGTCCAGGACACGCAGGTACGGCGCGTGGACTATGGCGAGCGAGAGGTCGGCGTCGGCGGACGGGCCGCCGGCCACCTCGGCGTACCGGTCGCGGCGGATGTGCGGGTCGTCCAGGCCGGTGAACTCGATGTCGAGGCCGCCGATCGGCAGTCGGCCGCGCGCGTTGGTGAGATCCAGCCAACCGGCCGCGTCGAAGCCGTCGCGCAGCTTCTCCCACGGGTTGTGGACGGCGCCGGTGATGCCCCGCCGTCCGGTGCCGTCGGGGTTGTTCAGGCCGTGGACGCCGCTGCGCAGAGCCGAGAGGTAGCGCGCGGGGTTCTTGCGGGCGGGGCCGTAGTAGTCGTTCGAGCCGAAGACGTAGACGCCGGGGAACTCCATCAGCGGCCCGAGCGCGTCGAGGGTGGCGGGGACACCGAGCGGGTCGGAGAGGTTGTCGCCGGTGTTGACCACGAGGTCGGGGCGCAGCCCGGCGAGGCTCTGCAGCCAGCGCTGCTTCTTGCCCTGCCCGGTGACCATGTGGATGTCGGAGACCTGGAGCACCCGGATCGGGCGGGCGCCCTTGGGCAGGACGGGCACCTCGACCCGGCGCAGCCGGAAGGAGCGGACCTCGTATCCGGCGGAGTAGGCGAGGCAGGCGGCGCCGGTGGCGGCGATTCCGAGGGGGACGGAGTACAGCGGTCGCATCGGTCCATGCTCTCAGACGGTGGATCAGCGGGTGAACGGCCGGTGCACCCGGGGGGACACGGACGGCGCTCCGATCGGGCCGGATGGCCCACAGCGGCGCAGTGCGACGGGCGCCGACCGCCGCGACCGCCGCCACCCGCGACCGCCGCCACCCGCGCCAGCCGCCGCTGCCCGGCGTCCGCGCGGGACGCCGGGCAGCGGCGGTGGGGGGATCAGGTGGTACGGGTCATGCGGGATCAGGCGGAGCGACGGCGACGGACCTGCCACAGGGCGCCGAGGCCGGAGGCGAGCAGGGCGAACGCGGTGGCCGCGGCCGCCGTGATGCCGCCGGAGCCGGTCTGGGCGAGCTGGCCGGTGGAGGCCAGGGCGGTGGTGGTGCCAGTGGTGCGGACGGTGGCGCCGACGGCCGTGGCGGTGGTCGCGGTGGCCGTGGTGGTGGTGTCGGAGGCCGGGACGACGACGGTGCTCGCGGAGACGATCTTGATGGCGGTGCCCTGCGGGCCCATCGGGGTGCCGTAGGCGTCGGTGCCCTCGTTCACCAGGATGCGGGGGATGACGTAGGAGTCGCCGAGGGGCGTGTCGGCGGCGTAGGTGAGTCGGACGTGCTTGGTGATGGTGGCGCCGGCGGCGAGGGTGGAGTCGTGGCCGTCGAGGTAGTAGTGGACGCGGCCGCCGGGCTGGGTGCTGGGGACGCCGGTCAGCTTGGTCCAGCTGCCGTCGGCCTGCTGGACCTGGAGGGTGGTCTGGGGCTCGGCGTAGATGAGGTTGCTGAGGTTGGTGTAGTTGGAGGGGCTCGGGTTGGTGACGACGACGTCGAAGTCGATGGGGGCGCCGCCGGCGACGGCGGTCCTGGGCAGGCCCTTGAGCTCGGTGGTGAGGGACTTCACGGTGATGCTCTTGTCGTCCTCGGCGACGACGGTGGCGCTCTTGTCGGCGGTGACGGTGGTTTCAAACTTTCTTCGGCGAATCTCGTGGCGGGGGTTAATCCGAGGCGGCATGGCCCCTGAAGTGGGAGACTCGGCCGCATGACAACGCTCAAGGAGCAGCTGCAGGAGGACCTGACGGCTGCCATCAGGACTCGTGACGAGCTCCGCTCGTCCACCATTCGGCTCACGCTGTCCGCGGTCACCGGTGAGGAGGTGGCGGCGGGCAAGGAGAGGCGCGAGCTGTCGGACGCCGAGGTGCTGAAGGTGCTCGCCCGGGAGGCCAAGAAGCGCCGCGAGGCGGCCGAGGCGTTCGACGCGGCCGGCCGTACCGACTCTGCCGCGCGGGAGCGGGCCGAGGGCGAGGTGCTGGCGGGCTACCTGCCCGAGCAGCTGTCCGACGAGGAGCTGGCGGCCATCGTGGCCGAGGCCGTGGCCGCGAGTGGTGCGACCGGACCGCAGGGCATGGGCGCGGTGATGAAGCTGGTGAAGCCCAAGGTGGAGGGGCTGGCCGAGGGCGGCCGGGTCGCCGCCGTGGTGAAGGCCGCGCTGACCTCGGGCTGATCCTCGGCCCACCGCCTGCTGACATGAGTCCCGCCCGGACCTGAGCGGCGCACCTGAGCGGCACACCTGAGGCGGGACACGTGAGCGGCACACCCGAACGGGACATGAGTGAGGGGCGCCCCCCAACCGGGGGCGCCCCTCACTCATGTCCGCACCGGGTCAGCGGCCGCCGCCACCGGGGTTGCCGTTGCCGTTCCCGTTGCCGTTCCCGTTGCCGTTCCCGTTGCCGCCGCCGGGGTTGCCGCCGATGATGCCCGGCGGGAGGGTGAACCCGCCGCCGATCATGCCGCCACCCGGGTTGCCCCCGGGGTTCCCGCCGGCCGCAGCCGCGTCCCCGGCCGGCGGCGGGGTGGCCGTGGCGTTGGGGTCGGGCTTGGGCTGCGGGTCGGGGATGTCCATCATCGGCAGCGTCTGCATCGGCGCGCCGCGCAGGGCCTGGTTCATCGCCAGCTGCCAGATGGGGCCGGGGCCGGTCGCGCCGAAGACCTCCTTGTAGGAGGCACCGCCGATCTTGATGTTCTTCATCTCGACACCGCCGGCCGGACCGCCGAGCCAGACCGAGGTGGCGAGCTGGGGGGTGTAGCCGGTGAACCAGGCGGCCTTCTTGCCGTCCGAGGTACCGGTCTTGCCGGCGATCTCCCGGCCGCCCTCCAGGCCGAGCGAGGAGCCGGTGCCCTTCTCGGTCACGCCCTTGAGGATGGTGTTGATGGCGTCCGCGGTGTTGTCGGAGAAGGCCTGGCTGCAGGTGCTGGCCGGGACCTTCATGTCCTTGCCGTCCACCGTCGTGATCTTGTTGATCGCGACCGTGGTGCAGTACTTACCGTGCGCGGCGAAGGTCGCGTAGACGTTCGCCATGGTCAGCGGGCTCATCTCCTCCACACCGAGGCCCATGGCGGGGACCTCCTCCAGCGGCTTGCCGCTGGCCTTGGTGGTGATGCCGAGCTTGTTGGCCATCTGCTTGACGGGGCAGAGGCCGATCTCCTTCTCCATCTCGACGAAGTAGGTGTTGACCGACTTGGCCATGGCCAGCTTGAGCTGGAAGGCGCCGACCTCGTCCTTGCTCTCGTTCGGCACCATGACCTTGGGCTTCGAGGTGTTCTTCCAGACGCCGTCGCAGGTCTTCATCGTCGGGTACTCGATCTTGTTCTCGGTCGTGTACTCCTGCGTGGGCGAGAGCCCGGCCTCCAGGGCGGCGGCCGCCACGATCGGCTTGAAGGTCGAGCCCGGCTGGAAGCCGTTGCCGCCGCCCATCGCCGCGTCGACGTTGAGGTTGACGACGGTCTGGTTCTTGTTGGGGTCCAGACCGTACGGCCGGGTCTGCGCCATGGCGAGGATCTTGCCGGTGCCCGGCTCCACCATGGTGGCGGCGGCCGAGACGGGGTCGGTGACGAAGACCTTGGTGGTCACCGCGTTCTGGGCGGCGGCCTGCTTGTCCGGGTCGAGGGTGGTGTAGATGTTCAGGCCGCCCTGGTCCCAGAGCTTCTTGCGGTCGGCCGCGTTCTTGCCGAAGACCGGGTCCTGCTTGACCACGTGCCGGACGTAGTCGCAGAAGAAGCCCATGCCCGCGTTGGCCGTGATGCAGCCGTTCTGCGGGTCCTTGTACTTCAGGCCGAGCGGAGCCTCCTTGGCCGCCTTGGCCTCGTCCGCGCTGATGTGCTTGTTCTCCAGCAGCTTGTCGATCACCACGTTGCGGCGCTTCTGCGCGGCCTCCGGGTGGAGCACGGGGTCGTACGCCGTGGGGTTCTGCACCAGCCCGGCCAGCATCGCGGCCTCGGGGATGGTCAGGTCCTTGTTGCTCTTGCTGAAGTACCGCTGCGAGGCGGCCTCGACGCCGTACGCCTGGTGCCCGTAGAACGTGATGTTCAGGTAGTTGGTGAGGATCTGGTCCTTGGTCAGATCCTCCTCCAGCTTGATGGCGTACTTCAGCTCCTGGATCTTGCGACCCAGGGTCTTGCGCTGCGCCTCCTGGACGGCGGCGACGTCGTCACCGGCCTTCTCGACGTTCACGTTCTTGACGTACTGCTGGGTCAGCGTCGACGCGCCCTGGGCGGCGGTGCCGCTCTCCGCGTTCTTGCTGGCCGCGCGCAGCACGCCCTTGAGGTCGACGGCGCCGTGCTCGTAGAAGCGGGCGTCCTCGATGTCGACCTGCGCCTTGCGCATGATCGGCGCCATCTGCTCGGCGGTCAGCACGGTGCGGTCGCGCTCGTAGACCTTGGCGATCACGCCGCCCTTGGCGTCGTAGATCACGGACGCCTGGGAGAGCGGCGGGGTCTTGAAGTCGTCCGGGATGTTCTCGAAGCTCTCTGCGGTGCTCTTGGCGGTCAGCCCGAGCGCCCCCACGGCTGGCAGCGCCATACCGGCCAGCAGTACTCCGGAGAGCACGCTGACGGCCAGGAACTTCACACCGTTGCTCGCGTGGTCGAACGGTGAGCCGCTGCGCTGGCCGCGCGGAGCTCCGGGGTTTCCTGGGGGCTGGGATGCCATAGGGCGCTTCGGTGCCATGGGGAGAACCCTACGTCTCCGAATACCGCACATGGGGGCAGGTGTTCGCCTAGGCTTGTCACAAGCTTGCGACAGGTTCGCTGCGTCAATCCTCATCACTCTTGTGAGTGATGAGGATTGCCTGAATCGTCCGAATTTTGGGTGATTGGTGCCACAGGTATGCCCGCCGTCCGTCGCGCTCTGTTACGACCGGCATGGCGAGGGTGGCCCCCGAGGCCTTGACAAGGCCTGCGACCTGCGATCACTCCAACGAGTGAGCTGACCGGTACCCATAGTCCAATCGGGTCATTCGAGATTGAGCCCGAAGGGGCTGTTGCAACCTGTCGTTCTTCCGTAACGTCCTCAACTGGCAACGGTGAATATGCCGTTGCCGCCGTGGGGGAGCCTCGATTCGGGAGAGGACGGCGCCGGCATGGGCTGGGTTGACGACTGGAGTGCGCAGGCCGCCTGCCGCACTAGTGATCCGGACGAACTGTTCGTCCAGGGGGCGGCGCAGAACCGCGCCAAGGCGGTGTGCAGCGGGTGTCCGGTACGCACCGAATGCCTGGCGGACGCGCTCGACAATCGGGTGGAGTTCGGAGTGTGGGGCGGTATGACGGAGCGCGAGCGTCGGGCGCTGCTGCGCCGCCGGCCGACCGTGATGTCGTGGCGCAGACTGCTGGAGACGGCGCGCACGGAGTACGAGGAGTCCCTCGCCACCGGCGTGATCCTCACCGACTACGCGCAGGCGGGCTGACCGCGCGCTCCCCGGCCGCCGGCGCCCGCGCCCCGCGCAGGCCGGCAGCGGCCGGCCGCCGCCCGGCGGGTCAGCCTGCGGTGGTTGCGCTGAGCCGGTCGCCGATGGCGCGCAGCCCGTCGAGGTCGTGGACGTCCCCGGGCAGCGCGGCGACCTCGACGATCGGCACGTCCGGGTACACCGAGACGAAGCGGTCGCGGGTCCGCCGTTCCCTGGCCATGATCTGCATCCGCTCGGCGTGCAGCCGCAGCAGTCCGGCCGCGAGCAGTTCGGCCTCGGGGGAGGCGGTTTCCGAGCCGTTCTCCTCCAGTGCCTCGGCCGCGGCCAGTGCCCGCGCCGCCGTCAGCTGCGGGGCGCCGGAGCCGTGCACCCGGTTGAGCACCAGTCCGGCCAGTGGCATCCGGTCGGCCTCCAGCCGGTCGACGAAGTACGCGGCCTCGCGCAGCGCGTCCCGCTCGGGGGCCGCCACCACCAGGAACGCCGTGCCGGGTGCCTTCAGCAGCTGGTAGGTGCGGTCGGCGCGCTCACGGAAGCCGCCGAACATCGAGTCCATGGCGCTGACGAAGGTCTGTACGTCGGTCAGCAGCTGGGCGCCGAAGATCTTGCCCAGGGTGCCGGTGAGCAGCCCCATTCCGACGTTCAGGAACTTCATCGCGCTGCGCCCGCCGACCTTGGCCGGCGCGGTCAGCACCCGGATCAGCCTGCCGTCCAGGAAGGAGCCCAGCCGGTTCGGCGCGTCCAGGAAGTCCAGCGCCGAGCGGGAGGGCGGGGTGTCGACGACGATCAGGTCCCACTCGTCGGCCGCGCGCAGCTGGCCGAGCTTCTCCATCGCCATGTACTCCTGCGTGCCCGCGAAGCCGGCCGAAAGGGACTGGTAGAACGGGTTCTCCATGATCGCCCTGGCCCGTTCGGGCTCGGCGTGGGCGAGCACGACCTCGTCGAAGGTCCGCTTCATGTCGAGCATCATGGCCTGGAGTTCGCCGTCGCCGTTGACCCCCTTGACCACCCGGGGGGTGTTGTCCAGCTCGGTCAGGCCCATCGACTGGGCGAGCCTGCGGGCCGGGTCGATGGTCAGCACGACCACCTTCCGGCCGCGCTCCGCCGCCCGTAGGCCGATCGCCGCCGCGGTGGTCGTCTTGCCGACGCCGCCGGAGCCGCAGCAGACCACGATCCGGGTCGCCGGGTCGTCGATCAGCAGGTCGACCGCCAGCGAGGTGCCCTTGAGCCCGCCGGTCCGCTGTGCCGCCGCGCCCTTGCCGCCGTGCGCGCTGCCACCCGTGCCGCCGCTCATGCCGCCCCCTGCCGCTTCAGCTCGCCCGCCAACCGGTACAGCCCGCCCAGATCCACGCCCTCGCCCAGCAGCGGCAGCTCGTACGTCGGCTGCTTGAGCTGCTGGAGGTCCGCCCGCTGCGCCCGCTCCAGCTCGACCCGCTCGGCGTGCTCGCGGGCCTGCTCCAGCAGCGGGTCGATCAGCGGCTCCACCGCGGTGCGCACCGCCTGGGCGCTGCGCGAACGTCCGCCCAGGCCCGCCTCGCCGAGCGCGAGCGCGACCTCCTCGCGGTGGTCGCCGCTCACCGCCGCCACCGCGGCGGCGTCCAGCAACGGCGGCCGAACCATGTTCACCAGCACCCCGCCCACCGGCAGCTGCGCCTCCCGCAGGTCGGTGAAGCCGTCGACGGTCTCCTGCACCGGCATCTCCTCCAGCAGGGTCACCAGGTGCACCGCCGTCTCGGGGGACTTCAGCACCCGCATCACGGCCTGCGCCTGTCCGTGGATCGGCCCGAACCTGGCCAGCCCGGCCACCTCGGAGTTGACGTTCAGAAACCTGGTGATCCGTCCGGTCGGCGGCGCGTCCATCACGACCGCGTCGTACGCGCGGCGGCCGTCCGGACCCTTGCGGCGGGCCGCCTCGCAGGCCTTGCCGGTGAGCAGGACGTCCCGCACGCCCGGGGCGATGGTGGTCGCGAAGTCGACGAAGCCGACCTTCTGCAGGGCCTTGCCGGCCCGGCCGAGCTTGTAGAACATGTCGAGGTACTCGAGCAGCGCCTGCTCGGTGTCGATCGCCAGTGCGAAGACCTCCCCGCCGCCCTCCCCGGGCAGTCCGAGCTGAGCGGGCGACACGGAGGCGATCCGGCGTTCCTCGTACGGCAGTGCGGCGATGCCGAACAGCTCGGCGATGCCCTGCCGGCCCTCGACCTCGATCAGCAGGGTCCGTCCGCCCTCGGCCGCGAGAGCCAGCGCCAGGGCGGCGGCGACCGTCGTCTTCCCGGTGCCGCCCTTGCCGCTGACGACGTGCAGCCGCACGCCTTCCCAGTCGCCTGCCGCCGCGCTGTCGGGGTCGCGCCGGGCCGCCTGGCCGGGGGTGCGTGCCACGCTCCGTCTCCGTCCGTTCCGAGGGCCGGCACCGCGAGGTGCCCTCCCGCGAGGGTAACCAGGGACCGCGCCCGATGCCGGGAGCATCAGGGTGGCCGGGCCTGATTCATGCCCGGTTTGTGTCCCACCTCACACGCCGGCCCCGGCCCGGCCCGCCCGGCGGGTCGTCACGTCCGCCGACGCGCCCGGCGCGACGGCGCCCCGCCTCCCGGCTCGTCTAGAGTCAGCGCATGACCAAGTGGGAATACGTAACCGTGCCGCTGCTGGTGCACGCCACCAAGCAGATCCTCGACTCCTGGGGCCAGGACGGCTGGGAGCTCGTCCAGGTCGTCCCCGGCCCGAACCCGGAGCAGCTGGTGGCCTACCTCAAGCGGGAGAAGACGGCATGAGCCAGGTCGAGAGCAAGCTGGCCGAGCTGGGCCTGACGCTGCCCGAGGTGGCCGCGCCGGTCGCCGCGTACGTGCCGGCCGTCCACTCCGGCGAGTACGTCTTCACCTCCGGTCAGCTGCCGATGGTGGCGGGCAAGCTGCAGAGCACCGGCAAGGTCGGCGCCGAGGTCACCCCGGAGGAGGCCAAGGCCCTCGCCCAGATCTGCGCGCTCAACGCGCTGGCGGCCGTGAAGTCGCTGATCGGTGACCTGGACCGGGTCGAGAAGGTCGTGAAGGTGGTGGGCTTCGTCGCCTCCGCCTCCGACTTCACCGGCCAGCCCGGTGTGATCAACGGTGCGAGCGAGCTGCTCGGTCAGGTCTTCGGTGCCGCCGGGGTGCACGCCCGCAGCGCGGTGGGTGTCGCGGTGCTGCCGCTGGACGCCCCGGTCGAGATCGAGATCCAGGTCCGGGTCAAGGCCTGACCCGTCCGCGAGGCCCGCTCGCCCGTCCGCGAGGCCCCGCTCACCGGGTGCTCACCCTGGGGACGCAGCGAATCGGCGGGGTTGGGCTCTGTCCAACCCCGCCTCCGGCTGCGTAGCATCCGGGCATGGATCACCAGGCGAAGACGCTCCCGATGCCGCCCTCCTGGCCTGCCCGGATCCGGGCGCTGGAGGCCGGCGAGCTGACCCCGCCGGTGCCCAGGCCCGCCGCCACCGTGGTGCTGCTGCGCGACGGCGCGGACGGCCCGCAGGCGTACCTGCTGCGCCGCCGTACCTCGATGGCCTTCGCCGGCGGGATGTACGCGTACCCGGGCGGCGGGGTGGATCCGCGGGACGCCGAGGCCGAGATCGGCTGGGCCGGTCCGAGCCCCGAGGAGTGGGCGAAGCGGCTCGGGGTGGACCGGCGCACGGCGCAGGCGGTGGTCTGCGCGGCCGTCCGTGAGACCTTCGAGGAGGCCGGCGTCCTGCTGGCGGGCCCGGACGCCCACGCCATCGCCGACGCGGGGGACTGGAGCGCCGAGCGGGCCGCCCTTGAGGCGCACGAGCTCTCCTTCGCCGACTTCCTGCGCACCCACGGCCTGGTACTGCGCAGCGACCTGTTGGCCGCCTGGGCCCGCTGGGTGACGCCGGTCTTCGAGGAGCGGCGCTTCGACGCCTGGTTCTTCGTCGCGGCCCTGCCGCCGGGCCAGCTGGCGGCCAGCGAGGTCGGCGAGGCCGACCGGGTCGCCTGGCTCTCGCCGGCCGAGGCCGTGCGCGGGTACGAGCAGGGCACGTACGGCATGCTGCCGCCCACCGTGACGGTGCTGCGCGAGCTGCTGCCGGTGCGCACGGCCGCGCACGCCCTGGACGCGGCCGAGGGCCGCCCCCTGGACCCCGTACTCGGCCGGGCCGAGGTGGCGGGTGATCGAATGACAGTGCGATGGTCGGGGTATGAGGAGCTGACCATCGACGGACACTTTCCCGAGGAAGGACCATCGCCCGATGAACCACAATGACGTGGCTCGCCAGACGGCGCCGCAGCTGCCCGCCCGTGCCCTCACCTCTTACACCCTGACGCCGCGGGTCCTCGGCCTCCACGGCGCCGAGCGCGTGGGCGAGGAGCCGTGGCTGCGCCCGCTGGCCCGCCCGCTCCCGGCCCGCCGCCTGTTCCGCCTCTGCGAGGGCGGCCGGTGAGCGGTCTCCTCCCGGGTGACCCCGCCGCCGGCATCGGCGGCGAGGCCACCTCGCGGGCGCTCTGCGTGCTGGCGCCGAACCCGTCACCGATGACGCTGGACGGCACCAACACCTGGCTGCTCTCCGAGCCCGGCTCGGACCTGGCCGTGGTCGTCGACCCCGGCCCGCTGCACGAGGGTCACCTGCGCCGGGTGATCGACACCGCGGAGCAGCAGGGCAAGCGCGTGGCGCTGACCCTGCTCACCCACGGCCACGCCGACCACGCCGAGGGCGCCGTCCGCTTCGCCGAGCTCACCGGCACGAAGGTCCGCGCACTCGACCCGGCGCACCGCCTGGGCGACGAGGGCCTGCACCACGGCGAGCGGCTGGAGATCGGCGGCCTGGACCTGCGGGTGATCGGCACCCCCGGCCACACCTCCGACTCGCTGACCTTCCACCTGCCCGCCGACGGCGCGATCCTCACCGGCGACACCGTGCTCGGCCGCGGCACCACGATGGTCGCCCACCC
Organism: Kitasatospora sp. NPDC050543; assembly: GCF_044457565.1. Classification (NCBI taxonomy): domain Bacteria; kingdom Bacillati; phylum Actinomycetota; class Actinomycetes; order Kitasatosporales; family Streptomycetaceae; genus Kitasatospora; species Kitasatospora sp. NPDC050543. Next base: position 307,038 of record NZ_JBITGZ010000006.1, read on the forward strand.
GGACGGGCAGCTCGGCGACTACCTGGACTCGCTGCGGCGCCTGCACACCATGGCCACCGTGCAGGGCGTGCGGACGGTGCTGCCCGGCCACGGCCCGGTGCTCGCGGACGCGCTCGGCGCGGTCGACTACTACCTGGCGCACCGCGCGAACCGGCTCGCGCAGGTGGAGACGGCCGTCGAGGCCGGCTGCCGGACGGCGGCCGACGTGGTGGCCCGGGTCTACGCGGACGTCGACCGGGCCCTGTGGCCGGCCGCGGAGCTCTCCGTCCGCGCGCAACTGCAGTACCTGGAGGACCACGGCCTGATCTGAGGCCGGCCCGCCCTCCGCGGCGAACACGAGGGCCCGTACGCCGCCGGCGTACGGGCCCCGCTCACTGCCGGGGTGCGCGCGAGGTCAGCGCGAGCGCCGGGACAGCCGCTCGACGTCCATCAGGACCACCGCGCGGGCCTCCAGCTTCAGCCAGCCACGGCCGGCGAAGTCGGCGAGCGCCTTGTTGACCGTCTCGCGGGAGGCGCCGACCAGCTGGGCCAGCTCCTCCTGGGTGAGGTCGTGGGCGACGTGGATGCCCTCCTCGGACTGCACGCCGAAGCGGCGCGACAGGTCCAGCAGGGCCTTGGCGACGCGGCCGGGGACGTCCGAGAACACCAGGTCCGACATGGTGTCGTTGGTCCGGCGAAGACGGCGGGCGATGGCCCGCAGCAGCGCGATGGAGACCTCGGGGCGGGCGTGCAGCCAGGGCTGGAGGTCGCCGTGGCCCAGGCCCAGCAGCTTGACCTCGGTCAGCGCGCTGGCGGTGGCGGTACGCGGGCCCGGGTCGAACAGCGACAGCTCGCCGATCATCTCGCTGGGGCCGAGCACCGCGAGCATGTTCTCGCGGCCGTCGGGCGAGGCCCGGTGCAGCTTGACCTTGCCCTCGGCGACGACGTACAGCCGGTCGCCCGGGTCGCCCTCGTGGAACAGCGACTCACCGCGGGCGAGGGTCACCTCGGTCATGGAAGCGCGCAGCTCGCCGGCCTGCTCGTCGTCGAGTGCCGCAAAGAGTGCGGCGCGCCGCAGAACGTCGTCCACGTGCTTCCTCCTTCTCGGCCGTCCGGCGATCAAGCCGGTCGGCGCAAGTCCGTACAGTGCTCTGCATCACCAAGCATGGCGCATGTCGCTCCGATCATATGAGGAGGGGGTGCGTCGAAGAGCGCGGTACGGGGCCATTCGTACTCATCGGTTACTTTCGTTCCGCCCTCCGGACATCCGGATCGGCGCCGGTGGCACGGCGAGGAGCCCGGTTCCCCGGCGGATCACACCGGCGTCCGATCGGCCCGCGGGGGCCGGAAGACCAGGGCGCGGGTGCCCCAGAAGCGCAGAGCCGTCGCGAGGGACATCCCGACGACACTGCCGGAGACCAGGTCCGCGCCGGGGCTGGTCAGGCCCAGCGGGTAGTGCGAGATCCAGACGCAGGCCAGCTGGAGCAGTGCACCGGCCAGGTTCACCATGAGGAACATCGCCGTCTCCCGGCCCACCTGTGCGGCCGGCCCGCCCGCCCGGCGCTCCCGGAACGTCCAGGACCTGTTCCCGAGGAAGGCGACCGCGGTGGAGAGCGTCAAGGAGACCGCCTTGGCGGTGATCGGGCCGCAGGGTCCGCGCAGCAGCAGGAAGAGCAGGACATCGCTCGCGTAGCCGAGCCCGCCGATCACGCCGAACCTGAGCAGCTCGGGAAGCACGGCGCGGAACCGGCCGCTCGGGTGCTGCCCGGCCATCACAGACCCACGACGGCGAGCCCGTACAGCGCCACCCACGACACGCCCAGCACGAGCAGCGGGCGGTCCTTCAGCAGGACGTCCTCCGGCGCGCCGGAGGTGCCGCGGTCCGCGAAGACCGCGTAGCGCAGGATCGCGAAGACGAAGGGCGCGATGGTGATCTGGCGCAGCGCCGGGTGCCCGTCGCCGGAGGGCTCCAGGGCCCACAGGCAGTAGCTGAGGACGGCCACGGCCGCGGAGGCCTGCCAGACGAACCGCAGGTAGCTGAGGCTGTAGGAGGCCAGCAGCCGGCGGGACTCCGCGGCCTGGTCGCCCATCATGACGAGCTCGGAGTAGCGCTTCGCGCCGACCATGAACAGCGAGCCGAAGCCCGCGGTGATCAGGAACCACTGGGACAGCCGGATGTCGCAGGCCAGCCCGCCGATCATGGCGCGGAGCAGGAACCCGGACGTCACGAAGGCGAGATCGACGACCAGGACGTGCTTCAGGCCGGTGCAGTAGAGGATCTGCATGGCCAGATAGCAGCCCAGCGCCGTCGCGGTGGCGGTGTTGCACAGCAGTACCGCGCCGGTGAGGGCGCCGCAGGCGAGGACGGCGGCGGCCAGGTACGCCACCGGGATCGGCACGATGCCGGCCGCGATCGGGCGGTCGCGCTTCTGCGGGTGGGCACGGTCGGCCGCGACGTCCATCGCGTCGTTGAGGAAGTAGATGGCGGAGGCGGCCGCGCAGAACAGGGCGAAGACGATCGCGGTCTGCCGGAGCACGGCGGCGTGGGTGAGCATTCCGGCGGCACCCGGCGCCGCGACCACCAGGACGTTCTTGACCCACTGCCGCGGGCGGGCGTTGCGGATCAGGCCACCGGGCAGGGCGGGCAGGCTGAAGGGGCGGATCGACCAGGGGGCCTCGGCGGCGGGTGCGGGTGCGGGCGCGGGCGGCGCGGTCGTGTCAGCCATCGGAGCGGCATCCCTTCGAGATCCAGGAACGGCCGGCCGCGGCGATGCCGGCTCCCAGTGCGGCGCCCCCGGCCACGTCCGACAGGTAGTGGACGCCCACGACCAGGCGGGAGAGGCAGACCGCGCCGGCGGCCGGCGCGAGCGCCGAGACCGGCAGCAGCGGGGCGAAGGCCAGCGCGGCCGCCGCCGAGGACGTCGCGTGCGAGCTCGGGAAGCTGTGCCGGCCGGCGGTGGAGACGAGGGGCTCCAGGCCCGGCCCACCCGGGCGTGGACGGCGTACCACGCGCTTGATCGCCATGCTCGCGAGATGGGCCGCGGCGACCGTGCCGGTCGCCCGCAGCCAGTTGCCGCGCCGCTCGGTGTCGACCGCCGCGCCGGCGAGGCCGAGCACGATCCAGCCGCCGGCGTGCTCCCCGCACCAGGACAGCGTCTTGCTGACGGTGACCGTCGCGGTAACGGTGGCGGAAGCCGGGTCGCCGAAGTGCCCGCGGACCGCCCGGTGCACCCGGTCATCGAGCCGATGCAATTCCGGAAGTACGGATCGTGTACGGCTGGTACTGGTATTGGACATGCTTATCCCCCTGAAGGTGATGCGCTAGATTCATGCGGGCATCCGATGCCTCGCAGATTCCCCGGCGGATGTTCGACTCCCGCCCCCACTGACATGGACGTCTGGGCGGCCCGGAGGTTGCAGGCGGGTTCCGAGAATTTTGTGCAGCCCCCGCCCGCCCGGCCGTGAAGACTGCCCGGCGAGCCGGGGGCGCCCCCGCCCTGTGCCGTTGAACTGCTGGTATGCCTGCCTTCGGGGGTCGGCTGTGGTGCGCCGGCCGCCGTCCGGCCGCCCGTGGCCGGAGCCGCCAGGGGGTGGAGCTTGTCGGCTCAAGGTGTGACTTCCCGGCTCAAGGTGTGAATTCGGGCAATCCGTCCAGTAGCGGGAGATTGCTCGCCAACGCCTTGCGGGCAGGCTCTTCAGACCCCAATTCGGGTACGGCCATCCGATTCCCCGATCCGACTCTGATACCGTCACGCGGATCGCGGCCTCAGTCGCGACGGAATGCATCTGAGACGGGTCGGGGAAAGCACATGGGCATATTCGGGCTGGTATTAGCTCTGGTGGCGACGGCCGCGGGCACCGCACATGTGGTCGGCGCCCTCGGCCCGTGGCGCGCGGCCGAGGCGCTCTCCGGCTGGATCCTGGCCTTCGCGGCGCAACTGATCGCGTCGGCGCTGCTGGTCGGCGCGGGCCTCGGCCAGTTCCGCCCGCTGCCGCTGCTGGCCGCCGCCGTGCTGCCGGCCGCGGCCGAGATCGCCGTGGTCCGTACGGTCCCTTCGGCGGCAGCCCGGTACCGGGAGAGCCGGGCGGCCTTCACCGGTGCGGTCCGCCGGGCCCTGCACACCCTGCGCCACCCCGTGACCGGCCTGTTCGCCCTGCTGATGGCGGCTCAGTACGCCTGGCGCTTCGCCCTCGGCGCGTTCGTCCTGCCGGTCGAGTGGGACGGCATGTGGTACCACCTGGTCGGCCCGGGCCTGTGGATCCAGCAGGGGTACATCGGCCACACCCCGGCGGCGTTCTGGTCGGACGTCTACCCCCAGGGCCAGGAGGTCATCGGGGCCTGGCCCGGGGTCTTCCTGCACACCCTGCACTGGTCCTGGGCGGCGGGCATCCCCTTCGTCCTGCTGGGCTTCTCGGCCACGGTGTCCCTCGCGCTGCGGTGCGGTGCGCGGCGCCACCACGCGTTGATCGGCGGGTTCGGCTTCCTCGGCATCCCGGCGGTGCTCGCCCAGAGCGCCACCTCCTACGTGGACGTCGCGGCGGCCACCACGGCTGCCGCGGCGTTCCAGTTCGTCCTCGCGGTACGGGCACCGGGGACCGGCGCGCCGCCCACGCTACGCCCGCTGTGGCTGGCGGGCCTCGCCCTCGCGGTCGCGACCAGCGTCAAGCCGTCCAACCTGCTGACCGTCGGCTGCGTCGCGGTGGTCGCCGCCGTCCAGGCGGTCGCCGCCGCGCTCAGGCAGCACGGCGGAGCCGGCCCGCAGGAGCCAGGACGGGGGGTGGCCGTACGGGCGGCGCTCGTCCGGCTGCCCGTACTCGGCTGCGCCCTGCTGCTGCCCTCGCTGCTGCTCTCGTCGTACTGGTACCTGCGGACCTGGCTGGCCCACGGGAACCCGTTCTTCCCGTTCACGATGCTGGGGTTCTCGGGTCGGGGCACCGTCCAGGAGCTCATCATGGACGGCAACACGCCACAGCCGATCCTGGGCCACGCCACGCTCGTGGGGCGGGTGTGGGAGTCCTGGACGACGCCCGCCGGCGCCGGATTCTCCTACGACGAGCGGCTGGGCGGCCTGGGCGGTGCCTGGCTCTGGGTCCTGTTCCCGGCCGTCCTCGCGGCGCTGGTCCTCTTCGTCCGCCGCCGCCGGTGGGCACCGGTGTTCGCTCTGATGCTGCCGATGGCCGTGATGGCGGCGGCCAGTCCGGGGCCGTGGTGGGCGCGGTACACGCTCTACCTGCCCATCCTCGGTGGCGCCTGTCTGGCCGCGCTGCTGACCGCGCTCGGCCGGAGCGGGGCGGGGGTGGCCCGTCCGGCGGGGTCGAGGCGGCACGAGCTGTCCATCGCCCTCGCAGCCGGCTTCCTGGTGGCCACCGCGACCTCGATGTGGCCGGTGACCTTCTCGACCTACCTGCGGACCCCGGCGGGCCACGCCACCGCCTCCGACGCCGTCGACCTGATGCGCGACCCCGTCGCCCAGCAGTCGCGGCTGTGGCCGTGGATCGGCTACGGCGGCGTGCGGGCACTGCCCGACGGCTCCACCATCGCGATCACCGACCGGGGCACGCCGATCCGGCTGCCACTGATGGGCCTGGGCCTCGAACGGCGGCTGGTCCAGGTCACCTGCCAGGACGACCTGACGGCGCTCACCGCGGACCTCGGCCGCTCGGGAGCGCAGTACCTCGCGCTGGACCCGGACAGCGACGCGGACCGAGCGCTGCTCGCCAAGGTGTCCGCGGACCCGCGGCACTTCCGCCCGGTCGGGCACAGTGACGCCGTCCCGCTGTTCGCCGTCGGCGACTTCGGCTGACGGAGCCCACCGGCGGACGGGGGGCGGCGACCTCACACCCGGGCCCCGCCCGCGGGCGCCGCCGGGCGCGGTGCCGGCCCGTGGCCTGCGGCGGCCAGGTAGCGGCGCAGGATCAGCTCGGCCACGGCGGTGTGGGTGCCCAGTGGGGAGGAGACGAGGTCGGCGCCGGCCTCGGCGGCGCGGCGGGCGAAGAAGCCGGGGGCCAGCAGGTACCCGGCGACGGCGATCCGGTCGTGGCCCTCGGCCCGCAGGGCCGCGACGGCCTCGGCCGGTGTGGGCGAGCCCGCGCACAGGTAGGAGGGGATGACCGGGGCGCCGAGGTGGCCGCGCAGCAGGCGGGCCATCCGCGCGGTGTCGGCGTTGGCCGCGGGGTCGCGGGAGCCGGCGGCGGCCAGCACCACCGGGCCGGCGGCGCGCGGCCGGCCCGCCTCGGCGAGGCGGTCGCCGAGCGCGGTCGCCAGCAGCGGATCCGGACCGAGCGCGGGCGCCACGGTGGCCCTGACCCATGGGGCGGCGGCCACGGCAGCCGGGATGTCGGCGTGCACGTGGTACCCGGCCCCGAGCAGCAGCGGGACGAGCACGACCTCGCCCGCCAGCCCGGCCAGCGCCTCGTCCAGTGACGGCCGGACCAGATCGAGGTACCCCACCTCCACCCGGAGGTCCGGGCGCAGCGCCCGGACCTGCTCCAGCAGCGCCTCGGTGGTCGCCACCCCGGCCCGGTCACGGGTGCCGTGCGCCACCGCGAGCAGTGTCGGTGCGGGCCCGCCGCGCCTGCTCACCCGCCCACCGCCAGCCGGTACCCGCGCTTGGGGACGGTACGGACCAGGCCCGCGTGCGGACCGAGCGCGCCGCGCAGCCGGGCGACGGCGGCCTCCACCGCGTGCTCGTCCGGTCCGGAGCCGGCCCAGACCCGGCGCAGCAGGTCGGCCCGGCTGAGCACCCAGCCCGGGCGTTCGGCGAGTGCGCGCAGCACCGCCGCGGGGACGGGCGCCAGCCAGAAGGCCTCGTCGTCGACCAGGACCGCGTTGCCCTGGAGCACCAGGCGCTGGGTGCCGGTGTGCAGCTCCCGCCGGTTGCGGGCGGGCAGGGTCTCGGCGATGGTGCGCACCAGCGACCCGAGCCGCCCGCGCTCGGGCTGGACCACCGGGATGCCGTACTCCTCCAGCGGGCGGGCGCAGACCGGCCCGACGCAGACCGACATGACGTCGGTGCGCAGTGCGGCCAGCACCTCGGCGCGCAGGCCCAGCGCCTCGGCGGTGTCCAGGAAGGCGGTGATCGCCGGCGCGCTGGTGAAGGTCAGCGCGTGCACCTCGCGGCGTACCGTCTGCTCGACCAGCCGCCGTACGGCGTCCGGGTCCTCGGGCGGTGCCCAGCGGTACACCGGGACCTCGATCACCTCGGCGCCCCGCTCGCGCAGGGCGGCGGCGAAGCCGTCCAGCGGCGCGCCGTGCTCCTGGACGGCGATCCGGCGTCCGCGCAGATCCCGGGCGAGCAGCCAGCACAGCAGCTCGTCGCAGGCCTCGGAGTCGGGGGAGTAGGCCTCGTGCAGGCCGCTGGCGCGGACCGCGCCGGTGGCCTTCGGGCCGCGGGTGAGGACGACGGCCTCCCGGCAGGCCAGCGCGAGCCGGGCGCCCTGGCCCCAGCCCTCGGCGGTGCTCATCCAGCCGCGCCAGCCGACGCCGGTGGTGGCCACCACGTAGTCCAGCGGGGCGGCCAGGCAGAGCTCGGTGGCCCGGTGCAGTGCCCGGTCGTCCTCCAGCGGGAGGATCCGCAGGGTGGGTGCCTCGATCACCTTGGCGCCCCGGCGCCGGAGCAGCGTGACGAGTTCGTCGCGGCGGCGCGCGGCGGTGACGCCGACGGTGAAGCCGGTCAGCGGGCCGGTCGACGCTCTGGCCGGCGGCTCGCCGGAGACCGTGCTTGGAGTTCCCATGCTCAGCAGGGTCGGCCCGGGGGGTTTCGTCCGCGTTGCACGGCCGTCACGTGGGCGTTAGGTCAGGGCCAGGCCGTGTTACGGCAGATGTCGTTTGCCCCACCCTGCCCGGGGTGGGCCGTGAGCGAGGCGTACCGCAGGCGCAACGCGCGGGACCCGGTGGCGTAACCGGCCGGGGCGAGGCTCCTCGGCATGACGACGACCGACACCCACTGCCCGTACTGCGCACTGCAGTGCGGCATGCGGCTGCGTACACCGGACGCCGGCCGGGCGGGGGCGGTCGAGGTCCTGGAGCGGCCCGACTTCCCGGTCAACCGGGGCGCGTTGTGCGGCAAGGGCCGTACCGCCGCCGACCTGCTCGGCCCGGCCACCCGGCTGACCGCGCCGCTGGTGCGCGAGCGCAGGGGCGGCGAGCTGCGCGAGGCGTCCTGGGACCAGGCGCTGGACCGGGTCGCGGCGGGCCTGGCCCGCACCCGCGAGCGCCACGGCGCCGACGCGGTCGGGGTCTTCGGCGGCGGCGGGCTGACCAACGAGAAGGCCTATCTGCTGGGCAAGTTCGCCCGGGTGGTGCTGCGCACCGCGAACATCGACTACAACGGCCGGTTCTGCATGTCCTCGGCGGCGGCCGCGCACCGGCGGGCCTTCGGGATCGACCGCGGACTTCCGTTCCCGATGGCGGACATCGCCGCCACCGGCTGCGTGATCCTGGTCGGCGCCAACCCGGCCGAGACGATGCCGCCCGCGCTGCGCTACTTCCGCGAACTCAAGGAGAACGGCGGCCGGTTGATCGTGGTCGACCCGCGCCGGACCAGGACCGCGGAGCTGGCCGACCTGCACCTTCAGCCGGTGCCCGGCACGGACCTGGCCCTCGCGCTGGGCCTGCTGCACCTGGTGATCGCGGACGGCCACCTGGACGAGGAGTTCATCGCCGGGCGCACCTCGGGCTTCGAGCAGGCCCGCGCGGCGGCGATGGTGCACTGGCCCGAGCGGGTGGAGCGGCTGACCGGCGTCGCGGCGCCGCAACTGCGAGCCGCCGTCGAGATGTTCGCGGGCGCGTCGACCGGCATGGTGCTCACCGCGCGCGGCCCCGAGCAGCAGAGCAAGGGCACCGACACCGTCAGCGCCTGGATCAACCTCTGCCTGGCGACCGGCAAGGCGGGCCGGCCCGGCTCCGGGTACGGCTGCCTCACCGGTCAGGGCAACGGCCAGGGCGGGCGCGAGCACGGTCAGAAGGCCGACCAACTGCCCGGCTACCGCTCGATCGAGGACCCGGCCGCCCGGGCACACGTCGCCCGGGTCTGGGGCGTGCACCCGGACGAACTCCCGCGCAGCGGCCGCTCGGCGTACGAGCTGCTGGACTCGCTCGGGCAGCCGGACGGCGTGCGGGCGCTGCTGCTGATGGGGTCCAACCCGGTGGTCTCCGCACCGCGTGCCGCCCATGTGACGGACCGGCTGGGCGGGCTGGACCTCCTCGTGGTGAGCGACCTGGTGCTCTCCGAGACGGCGCGCCTGGCCGATGTGGTGCTGCCGGCCGCGCAGTGGGCGGAGGAGAGCGGCACCACCACCAACCTGGAGGGCCGGGTGATCCTGCGGAGGCAGGCCCTGCGGCCGCCACCGGGCGTGCGCAGCGACCTGTGGGTGCTGCGCGAGCTGGCCGCCCGGCTGGGCGTGCCGAACGGGTTCCCCGCCGACCCCGAGCAGGCCTTCGAGGAGCTCCGGCTGGCCTCGGCGGGCGGGCAGGCCGACTACGCGGGCATCAGCTACGACCGGATCCGCGCGGCGGACGGCGTCTTCTGGCCGTGCCCGGACGAGGACCACCCCGGCACGCCCCGGCTGTTCCTGGACCGATTCGCGACACCGGACGGCCGGGCCAGGTTCGCCGCCGTCTCGCACCGCCCGGCGGCCGAGGAGCCGGACGCCGAGTACCCCTGGTACCTGACCACCGGCCGGGTGGTGTCCCAGTACCAGAGCGGGGCGCAGACCCGCCGGGTGCCGGAGCTCAACCGGGCCGCGCCCGGGCCCTTCGTGGAGCTGCACCCGCAGCTCGCGCAGCGGCTGCGGGTGCGCGAGGGCGAGCTGCTCGCGGTGAGCAGCCGACGCGGGCGGGCGGTGGCCCCGGCGCGGGTGACGGACACCATCCGGCCCGACACCGTGTTCATGCCCTTCCACTGGGGCGGCGCAGGGCGGGCCAACTCGCTGACCAACCCGGCGCTGGACCCGGTGTCGCGGATGCCCGAGTTCAAGGTCTGCGCGGTGCGGGTCGAGCGGGTGGCGGCCCGCCCGGCGGACGGCGGGGTGGAGGGCGCCGGGGTTGCCGAGGTCGGCGGGGTTGCCGGGGTCGGCGGCTTCGCGGTCGCCGGGGCCGAGCCGGCCGCTGTGGCCGCTGTGGCCGCTGTGGCCGCTGTGGTCTCGGTTGTCTCGGTGGTCGAGCGGGCCGGAGCCGGGCGGTGAGCCGCCGGATCGCCGTGGTCGGCGCGGGCATGGCCGCCGCCCGGTTCGCCCATCAGTTCCTGGCCCTGGGCGGGGAGGCCGAGCTGACCCTGTACGGCGCGGAGCCGCGCGGCCCGTACAACCGGGTGCTGCTGGCCGACGTGCTGACCGGGCGCTACGACGCCGAGGCCATCGCGCTGCCGGCCGGCGCCGCCGAGCTGCGGGTGGGTGCCGAGGTGCTCGCTCTGGACACCGCCGCCCGGGTGCTGCGCCTGGCCGGCGGCGGCCCCACCTCGTCCGACACCAACGACGCCAACGACACCAACGACACCAACGATGCCAACGACGCTGACGACCACGCCGACCCTGGCGACCACACCGCTTCCGAGCCGGTGCCGTACGACCAGGTGGTGCTGGCCACCGGCGCCAACCCGGTGCTGCCCCCGATCCGGGGCCTGCGCCTGGCCCACGGCGGCCTGAAGGCCGGCGTGCACTCCTTCCGGACCGTCGCCGACTGCGACCGGCTGGCCGCGGACGCGGCGCGCGCCGAGCGCGCGGTCGTGATCGGGGGTGGAGTGCTCGGCGTGAGCGCCGCCCGCGCGCTGGCCGCGCTCGGCCTGCCGGTGGAGATCGTGCACCAGGCCCCGCAGCTGATCGAGCGCCAGCTCGACGAGCGGGCCGGCCGGGCGCTGGAGCGCGGGCTCGCCGAACTCGGCGTCGCGACGTACTGCGGCAACCGCGCCCGTGCGCTGCACGGCACCGACCGGGTGACCGGCGTGGAACTCGCCAACGGCTACCTGCTGGACGCCGATCTGGTGGTGCTCGCCTGCGGGGTGCGCCCGCGCACCGGCCTGGCCCATTCGGCCGGCCTGCGGGTGGGCTCCGGCGTCCTGGTGGACGACCGGCTCGCGGCCTCCGCCCCCGACACCTACGCGATCGGGGACTGCGCGGAGCACCGAGGGACGGTCCACGGCCTCTCCGCTCCCGCCTGGGAGCAGGCCGACGTCCTGGCCGCCCGGCTCTCCGGCGCCGACCCGGACGCCCTGTACACCGGCTCCCGTCCGCTCGCCAGGCTGACCGCCGGGCCGCTGGAGTACGCGGCCTTCGGCGAGGTCGGCGACGACGGGCCCGGCCTGGACGTGCTCCGGCTGGCCGACGCCACCCGGGGCTCGTACAAGAAGCTCGTGCTGCGCGGCGACCGGCTCGTCGGCGGCATCCTGCTGGGCGACCTGGCCACGGTCGGCGCCCTCACCCGGGCCTACGAGCGGAACGACCCGCTGCCCGCGGATCCCCTGCACCTGCTCACCACCCGAGGAGCCTCCTGATGCCCAGCCCGTCAACCTCCCGCCCGTCCGCCGGCGACCCCTCGTCCGCTCGCCGGAACCTGGTCGTCGTCGGCCACGGCATGGTCGGCCAGCGCTTGCTGGAAGCCCTGTTCGACCGGCCCCAGGGGCAGGCCTGGCAGGTCACGGTCCTCGCCGAGGAGCCCCGGCCGGCCTACGACCGGGTGCAGCTGACCTCCTGGTTCTCCGGTACCTCCGCGCAGGAGCTCTCGCTCTGCCCGCCCGGCTTCCTCGCCGAGCACGACGTGGACCTGCGGCTCGGCGACCCCGCCGTGGCGATCGACCGCGCCGCCCGCACCGTCACCACCGCCGCCGGCCACGTGCTGCCGTACGACGCCCTGGTGCTGGCCACCGGCTCGTACCCGTTCGTGCCGCCCGTCCCCGGGCACGACGCGCCGGGCTGCCACGTCTACCGCACCATCGAGGACCTGGAGGCGATCAGGGACGGCGCCGCAGGCGCCCGCGCGGGTGGCGTGGTCGGCGGCGGTCTGCTCGGCCTGGAGGCCGCCGGAGCGCTGCGGGCCATGGGCCTGCCGACCCATGTGGTCGAGTTCGCACCGCGCCTGATGGCCCTCCAGGTCGACGAGGGCGGCGGCGAGGTGCTGCGCCGCAAGATCGAGGACCTCGGCGTCCAGGTGCACACCGGCGCCGGCACCGAGCGGATCATCACCGGTGACGACGGCCGGGTGCGCGGGATGAAGCTCTCCGACGGCAGCGAACTCGCCCTCGACCTGGTGATCTTCTCCGCCGGGGTGCGCCCCCGCGACCAGCTCGCCCGCGACTGCGGACTGCCGGTCGGCGAGCGCGGCGGCATCACCGTCGACGAGCACTGCCGTACCGCCGACCCGCACATCTGGGCGGTCGGCGAGTGCGCCCAGACCGTGGACGGCCGGGTCTACGGCCTGGTCGCGCCCGGCTACGCGATGGCCGAGGCGGTCGCCGCCGAACTCACCGGCGGCAGCGGCTCCTTCACCGGCGCCGACACCTCCACCAAGCTCAAGCTGCTGGGCGTGGACGTGGCCAGCTTCGGCGACGCGCACGGCGCCACCGAGGGCGCCCTGGAGGTGCTGTACGCCAACAGCCGGGAGGGCGTGTACAAGAAGCTGGTCATCGGCCGCGAGGGCGAGCTGCTCGGTGGCGTCCTGGTCGGCGACGCGGACGCCTACGGCCTGCTGCGCCCGCTCGCCGCCGGCGGTGCGCCGCTGCAGACCCCGCCCGAGCAGCTGGTGCTGCCCGCCTCCCTGGGCGCGGCCGCGGGGCCGGTGGCGCTGCCGGACGAGGCGGTGGTCTGCTCCTGCCACAACGTCAGCAAGGGCGTGATCCGGGCGGCCGTGCGCGATCACGGCTGCGGGAGCGTCCCCGAGGTCAAGAAGTGCACGAAGGCCGGCAGCGGCTGCGGCAGCTGCGTCAAGCTGCTGGGCACCATCGTGGCGGAGGAGCTGGCCGCCGGCGGCATCGAGCAGGCCCGCGGACTGTGCGAGCACTTCGCGCACACCCGGGCGGAGCTGTACGAGATCATCCGGGTCAAGGGCATCAGCTCCTTCGGCCGGCTGATCGAGGAGCACGGCACCGGCCTGGGCTGCGACATCTGCAAGCCCACCGTCGCCTCGATCCTGGCCGCCCTGGGCAACGGGCACATCCTGGACGGCGAGCAGGCCGCGCTCCAGGACACCAACGACCACTTCCTGGCCAACCTCCAGCGCAACGGTTCCTACTCGGTGGTGCCCCGGGTCCCCGGCGGCGAGATCACCCCCGAGGGCCTGATCGTGATCGGTGAGATCGCCCGGGACTTCGGGCTGTACACCAAGATCACCGGCGGCCAGCGGATCGACCTCTTCGGCGCCAGCGTCGACCAGCTCCCGCCGATCTGGCGGCGCCTGGTCGACGCGGGCTTCGAGTCGGGACACGCGTACGGCAAGGCGCTGCGCACGGTGAAGTCCTGCGTCGGGCAGACCTGGTGCCGCTACGGCGTCCAGGACTCGGTCGGCCTCGCCATCGAACTGGAGCTGCGCTACCGCGGGCTGCGCGCCCCGCACAAGCTGAAGTCGGCGGTCTCCGGCTGCGCGCGGGAGTGCGCCGAGGCGCAGAGCAAGGACTTCGGGGTCATCGCGACGGCCGAGGGCTGGAACCTCTACCTCGGCGGCAACGGCGGCATGACGCCTCGTCACGCCGACCTGTTCGCGGCCGACCTGGACCGCGAGACGCTGATCCGCACCATCGACCGCTTCCTGATGTTCTACATCCGCACCGCCGACCGGCTGGAGCGTACCGCCCCCTGGCTGGAGCGCCTGGAGGGCGGCATCGACCACCTGCGCGAGGTGATCCTCGACGACTCGCTGGGCATCTGCGCCGACCTCGACGAGCTGATGGCCCGCCACGTGGACACCTACGAGGACGAGTGGGCGGCCACCCTGGCCGAGCCCGACCGCCTGCGGCGCTTCGTCTCCTTCGCCAACGCACCCGGCGTCCCGGACCCGACCGTGCGCTTCGTACCCGAGCGGGACCAGATCCGCCCGGCCCTGCCCGGCGAGGCCGGGCAGCCCTTGCAACCGGCCCTGATCGCCGGGCCCGACCTGGAGGTTCGTACCCGATGACCACGCAGACGCTGCAGGAGATGCCCGAGGCGCCGACCATGTCGCAGCTGCCGGTGGCGCAGTCCGCGCAGTCCGCGCGCCCCCTCACGGGTGCGACGGTCGAGATCCACGACGGCGAGCGGTGGACGCCCGTCTGCGACCGGGCCGACCTGATCCCCGGCCGGGGCGTGGCGCTGCTGCTCGGCGGCGCGCAGGTCGCGGTCTACCTTGGTGCGCGCGGCGAGCTGTACGCGGTCGACAACCGCGACCCGTTCAGCGGCGCGTACGTCCTCTCCCGCGGGCTCCTCGGCAGCCGGGGGGACGTGCCGGTGCTGGTCTCGCCGATGTACAAGCAGGCCTTCGACCTGCGCACCGGCAGCTGCCTGGACGAGGACCTGGCTCCGGACGGCTCGCCGGCGGTGCTGCGGCTGTGGCCGGTGCGCCTGGCGGGCTCCGCCTCCGGAGCCGCCTCCGGAGCCGGTGATGGTGCCGGAGCCGCGTAGATCCCGACCCCGCGCCCGTACGGCCGTCCGTGCCGGGCGCGGGCTTCGCGCAGTCCTCACACGGGTCGGCGGGCGGCGTGCTGGAGATGTTCCACGACCGAGTCGGCGCGGGCGGTCACGCGAAACCTGCGCTTCCTAGCGTGAAACCGGGTTCGCAAGCCCCCGGTACCCGTAGCGCCCCTCAGTGCCCCCGGGACTCCCCAGGCCCCGGGGGCAGCGCAAGACCCGTAAGCCCCCTAAGCCCCGCAAGCCCCGCAAGCCCCGCAAGCCCCGCAAGCCCCAGGTCTTCCCTCCCCTCCCCCCACACCCCAGGGCAGGTCACGATGAGCACAGCGGTCCGTGAACCCGAGAACCCCGCAGCCCCCGCACCGGACGTGGCGCGCCGACGGCGCGGCATCGACGACTGGCGGCCCGAGGACACCACCTTCTGGGAGCAGGGCGGCGCCCGGATCGCCCGGCGCAACCTCGTCTACTCGGTGCTCTCCGAGCACATCGGCTTCTCGGTGTGGAGCCTGTGGTCGGTGCTGGTGCTCTTCCTCGGGCCGGAGTACCACATCGACCCCGCGGGCAGGTTCACCCTGACCGCGCTGCCGACCGCGCTGGGCGCGGTGCTGCGGCTGCCGTACACCTTCGCGGTGGCCAGGTTCGGCGGCCGGAACTGGACGGTCTTCAGCGCGCTGCTCCTGCTGGTGCCCACCGTGCTGGCCGGAATCGTGCTCGAGCCCGGTGTCTCGTACGGCACCCTGCTCGCCGTCGCCTGCGTCGCCGGCGTCGGCGGCGGCAACTTCGCCTCCTCGATGGCCAACATCAACGCCTTCTACCCGCAGCGGCTCAAGGGCTGGGCACTGGGCATCAACGCGGGCGGCGGCAACCTCGGCGTGCCCGCCGTCCAACTGCTCGGCCTGCTGATCCTGGCCACCGCGGGCGCCGCGCACCCCCGGCTGCTGCCGCTGGTCTACCTCCCGCTGATCATCCTGGCGGCGCTGGCCTCCGCCCTGCGGATGGACAACCTGACCGCCCTTCGCGGCGACGGGATGGCCATGCGTGAGGTCACCCGCAACCCGCACACCTGGGTGATGGCGGTGCTGTACATCGGCACCTTCGGCTCCTTCATCGGCTTCGGCTTCGCCTTCGGGCAGGTGCTCCAGGTTCAGTTCCACGAGCAGTTCGACACCCCGGTGAAGGCCGCCTACCTGACCTTCCTCGGCCCGCTGCTGGGCTCGCTGGTCCGGCCGGTGGGCGGCCTGCTGGCGGACCGCTGGGGCGGTGCCCGGGTGACCCTGTGGAACTTCGCCGCCATGGCCGCCGGTGCGCTGGTGGTGCTGACCGCCTCCCGGGAGAAGTCGCTGCCGCTGTTCATCGCGGGCTTCGTCGCCCTGTTCGTCCTCAGCGGCATCGGCAACGGCTCGACCTACCGGATGATCCCGGCGATCTTCCGGGCCCAGGCCCGCAAGGCCGTCGACGCCGGCGCCGACCCGGACGCGGCCGAGCGCGACTCCCGGCGGCACGCCTCGGCGGTGATCGGCATCGCGGGCGCGATCGGTGCCTTCGGCGGGGTCCTGGTCAACATCGCCTTCCGGCAGTCGTTCCTCACCACGCACAACGGCAACGCCGCGTACCTCGCCTTCCTGGCCTGCTACGCCGGCTGCCTCGCCCTGACCTGGGCGGTGTACGTGCGTCCCGCCGCCTCCCGCCTGAGCGGCGTGTGACAGCGGGCCCCGGCGGCGCGCGGGCCGGTCTCCTGGCGGAGGCCGGCTCTCGCGCTGCCCCGGTCGTGGCCGAAACCAGGGGTCAGTGGCGGGGGCAGGGGTCGGGGCGGGCCCGTGCAGTCCTGATGAACGGCCCCCGTTCGGCAGCCCTCCCGGCGTAGCCTTCGTGCATGGCAGAGAGCAAGGTCCGGAAGACGGCTGCGCCGGTGGTGAAGGCGGTTGCGAAGCCGAGGAAGCCGGAGTCCCGCCTGGCGATGGTCCGGCGGGCACGAAAGATCAACCGTGAGCTGACGGAGCTGTACCCGTACGCGCACCCCGAGCTGGACTTCGACAACCCCTTCCAGCTGCTGGTGGCCACCGTGCTGTCGGCGCAGACCACCGACCTGCGGGTGAACCAGACGACGCCCGGACTGTTCGCGAAGTACCCGACGCCGCAGGACATGGCCGCGGCGAATCCCGAGGAGCTGGAGGAGATACTCCGGCCGACCGGCTTCTTCCGGGCGAAGGCCAAGTCGCTGCTGGGGCTCTCCGCGGCCCTGCGGGACCGCTTCGACGGCGAGGTCCCGGGCCGCCTGGAGGACCTGGTGACGCTGCCGGGGGTGGGCCGCAAGACCGCCAACGTGGTGCTCGGCAACGCCTTCGGCGTGCCGGGGATCACGGTGGACACCCACTTCGGGCGGCTGGCCCGGCGGTTCGGGTGGACGCCGGAGCTGGAGCCGGAGAAGGTCGAGGCCGCGGTGGCCGAGATCTTCCCGAAGTCGGAGTGGACGATGCTCTCGCACCGGGTGGTCTTCCACGGCCGCCGGGTCTGCCACTCCCGCAAGCCGGCCTGCGGGGCCTGCGCGATCGCGCCGCTCTGCCCCTCGTACGGGGAGGGCGAGACCGACCCGGAGAAGGCGAAGAAGCTGCTGAAGTACGAGCTGGGCGGGCAGCCCGGCCAGCGGCTGCGGCCGCCGGCGCACTACCCGGGGCAGGCCGCTGCCGCTGCCGCTGCCGCGGCGACGGCTACGGCGACGGGCACTGCGGTGTCGGACGCCCGGTCCACGTCCGGAGCCACGTCCGGGCAGGAGGCGGGCGCGTGAGCCCGCGGGTCGAGCGTGAGGGGCTGCCGGCCTGGTTGGAGCCGGTGCGCGACGCAGCCGAGACCGTCCGGCCGGAGCAGCTGAGCCGCTTCCTGCCACCCGCCGAGGGCGGCCGGCCATCCGCGGTACTGATGCTGTTCGGTGAGGGGCCGGCCGGCCCCGACCTGCTGCTGATCGAGCGGGCCCGCTCGCTGCGCTCGCACGCGGGGCAGTCCTCGTTCCCCGGCGGTGCGCTGGACCCCGAGGACGGTGACCCGCACGGCGCCGGCCCGGTGGCGGCGGCGCTGCGCGAGGCCTGGGAGGAGACCGGCCTGGATCCGTCCGGTGTCCAGGTGTTCGCGGCGCTGCCGGCGCTGTACATCCCGGTCAGCTCGTTCGTGGTCACGCCGGTGCTGGGCTGGTGGCGTCGGGAGAGCCCGGTGGCGCCGGTGGACCAGGCCGAGACGGGCGCGGTGTTCCGGGTCCCGATCGCGGATCTGGTCGATCCGGCGAACCGGGCGCGGCTCAAGCACCCCTCCGGCCACACCGGCCCGGCGTTCGCCGTGGCCGGGCGGCTGGTCTGGGGGTTCACGGCGGGCGTGATCGACCGGGTGCTGCACCACAGCGGGCTGGAGCGCCCGTGGGACACCAGCCGGACGCTCTCCCTCTCCGACGAGGCCATCGATCTCGTCCAGGGCAGCCGTGCCCGCTCCAGCGCGCTGCTGCGCGATGCCGCGGCGGGGACGTAGCCCGTGCCCGTTCCCCGGCGCGTGCCGCCCGAGCCATGGCCGCCCGTCCGTCCCCCGAGGAGTGGGGGACGGACGGGCGGGGCGTATTGTCCTGCTTTATGTTGGCCTGCTTTACGGCCTGGGGTCGGATGAGCAGAGCTACCCCTGATATGCACGCCTGAGCTGCGCGTCGCGCGCGTCGCGTACGTCGGGGCCTCGAACGAAGGATCTCAGTGAACGTCCTGGATCTGCTGTTGATCGCTGCCGCGATCGGTTTCGCCGTCTCGGGTTACCGTCAGGGCTTCGTGGTGGGCGTGTTGTCGGTCCTGGGCTTCCTCGGCGGCGGGCTGATCGCCGTCCAACTGCTCCCATTGCTGCTCAGCCATCTCAGCCCCGGTACCACGGCCTCCGTGGTCGCCGTCGTCGTGGTGATCGTCCTCGCGGCGGTCGGGCAGGCGGTCACCACCCACTTCGGCTGGAAGCTGCGCGGCCATATCGACCGCCGCCCGACCAAGGCACTGGACGCGGCCGGCGGCGCGGTGGTCAACGTGATCTCGATGCTGCTGGTCGCCTGGCTGATCGGCTCCGCGCTGGCCGGCACCTCGCTGCCGACCGTCTCCAAGCAGGTACGTTCCTCCATGCTGCTCGGCGGCGTCCAGGACACGTTGCCGGCCGATGCGCCCAACTGGTTCTCCGACGTCTCCAAGGCGCTGGCGCGCAACGGGTTCCCCCAGGTCTTCAACCCCTTCGAGCACGAGCCGATCACCGTGGTCGAGGCCCCGGACCCGCTGCTGGCCGGCAGCCCGGCGGTGGCCAAGGCCAAGCAGAGCCTGGTCAAGGTGGTCGGCACGGCCACCGCCTGCGGGAAGACCCTGGAGGGCAGCGGCTTCGTCTACGCACCGCACCGGGTGATGACCAACGCCCACGTGGTCGGGGGTGTCGACGAGCCCACCGTCCAGATCGGCGGCACCGGGCAGCTCTACGACGCGACCGTGGTCCGCTACGACTGGCAGCGCGACATCGCCATCCTGGACGTTCCCAAGCTCACCGCGCCGCCGCTGGCCTTCGCGGGCGATGCCAAGACCAACGACAGTGCGATCGTCGCGGGCTTCCCGGAGAACGGTGCCTTCAACATCCAGCCGGCCCGCATCCGCGGCCGGATCCAGGCCAACGGCCCGGACATCTACCACCGCGGCCAGGTCGTGCGTGACGTGTACTCGGTGCGCTCGCTGGTTCGCCAGGGCAACAGCGGCGGACCGCTGCTCACCCCGGACGGCCAGGTGTACGGCGTGGTCTTCGCGAAGTCGCTGGACAGTGCCGACACCGGCTATGTGCTGACCGCCGCGGAGGTCCGTGAGGACGCCGACCGGGGCGCGAGCGCCACCGCTCGGGCGGACACCGAGGGCTGCGCGCTCTGAGGTGCCCGGTGCACTCCGGGGTGCTCTGACGCCGGGGTGCCCCGGAGCCCTGGTGGCGCCGGCGCTCCGGCCTCAGGACTCCCGCCGCAGCCGGGCGCCCACCCAGCGGGCCCGGCGGCCGAGGATGTGTGGGATGCCGAGCTGCCGCTGCGCCGATCGCTGCCGACGGTCCGGTCCGTCGAAGGACAGCTCATCCGCCCAGTCGGAGCGGCGGGTCAACCTCTGCGGGCTGCTGTGGCGTCGGCCGCGAGGCGCCGCGCCGCGATCGGGCATCCAGGTCATACCGGTATGGATGCCCGTGGGCCGCTGGGAGTAACCGCTCTTCGGGGGGCGAATTGGCCTATGCGATTGTCATATGAGCGCAATGTAAAGGAAGTTGGTCCACCGCTCGCCCGTCAGTCCTTGTGCCGGCCCACCCAGCCGATCAGCTCCGCCGAGAACTGCTCGGGCGCCTCCTCGTGCGGGAAGTGCCCGATCCCCGGCAGCAGCCGCCACCGGTACGGCGCCGCCACGTACTCGCCCCCGCCGAGCGCGGTGCGCGACAGCAGTACCGGGTCTGCCGCGCCCTGGATGTGCAGCGTGGGAGCGGTGATCGGCTTCTTCATCCGGCGGGCGAACTGGATGCCGTCCGGACGGGCCATCGAGCGCAACAGCCAGCGGTACGGCTCGATCGAGCAGTGCGCGGTGCTGGGGATCTGGATCGCCTGCCGGTACGCCTCCACGGCGGCGCGCTCCAGCTGGTTGGGCCCGGTCCAGGCATCGAGGTAACGGCCGACCAGCGCGGCATCCTCGGCGACCAGCCGGCGTTCCGGTATCCACGGGCGCTGGAAGCCCAGCACGTGGTCGAACGCGGCGATCTGGCGGCGGTCGGTCAGCAGCGCCCGGCGCAGGTCACGCGGGTGGGCCGCCGAGACCACGGTCAGGCTCTGGATCACCGAGGGGCGCATCACGGCCGCCACCCAGGACAGCGTGCCGCCGGCGGCGTGTCCCACCAGGTGCGCCCGCCGCTCGCCGAGTGAGCGGATCACCCCGGTGATGTCCAAGGCGAGGTTCCCGGGGTCGTACCCGCGTGGCGTCCGGTCGCTGCCGCCGATGCCCCGCAGGTCCAGGGCGACGGCCCGGTAGCCGGCCTCGGCGAGCGCGGTCAGCTGGTGCCGCCATGCCCACCAGTACTGCGGCCAGCCGTGCACCAGCAGCACCAGCGGTCCCTCGCCGACTTCGGCGATGTGGAACCGGGCGCCGTTGGCCGCCAGGTCGCGGTGCGTCCAGGGACCGGGCTGCCGGATGCTCCAACCCGCGGCGGCGGTGCCCGGGCCGGCCTCGGAGCCGGGCGTGATGCCGGCGGAGGTGCCGGTGGTGGTCCCGGCGCCGGTGCTGGCGGCGCTGGCGGCGGTGCCGGTGGACGGCTGCGGTGGTACGGGCTTCTGGTCGAGCGGCATACCGAGAGCGTTTCACATCCGCGCGGGGAACATGTCCCCGGCACTCGCAGGGGCTACGCCCGATGCCGTACGCCCTGGCCGAGGCCTCGCGCCGGCACCTTCACGGCACCGCGTCGGCGCTCTCACCGCCCGGCCGGTCCGCCCGGCGGGCTGCTTGGCCGGTCCGCCCGGCGCAAGATCAGGGCCGGCGGCCCAGTGCCCGGTCGATCTCCTCCTTGGTGGCAGGCCGTGGCCGGGCGTTCTTGAGCACGTCGGCGGTCGCCTGGGCGCCCTCGATGGTGCGGTGCGGCTTCTCGATCCGCTTGAACGAGCGCAGCGCCAGCAGCCCGAGCAGCGCCGCCAGCACCAGATACGCGCCGGCCACGACCAGGAACGACCAGCCGAGCGACAGGCCCAGCGCGTGCAGGCCGAAGGCGGCTGCCGCGCTCAGCATCGGGACGGCGGCCAACGCCACCACGCCGGCCACCGTGAGCGAGACACCGCCGGAGACACCGCGCTTGACGTCCTGCCTGATCTCCGCCTTGGCCAGCGCGATCTCGTCGTGGACGAGTGCGGAAAGGTCGGCGGTGGCCGCGGCGAACAGCTCCCCCACCGAACGCTCGCCCTCGTAGGGCGCCCGGCCGTTGCTGGACGGGTCTGCGGCTCCTGCGGGCATCAGCGGTTCTCCTCTGCGGCTTCTGCGGACTGTCGACAGTTCAGAATCATGCCCTTACCGGTCAGTCGGGCACCACTCCGGGGCCCCGGCGGGGGGATGTGTCACCCCGACGCGCCTTCCTGCCTGCCGTCGGAGGCATCGTTTGCCGTGCCGTTTGCCGTGCCGCCCGCCGTGCCGCCCGCCGTGTCATCCGGCGCGCCGGTCGACGCACCGGGTGCGGTGTCGCCCGACGCATGGTCGGTCGCGCGCTCGACTCTGCCCGCGCCCGCGCCGCCGACCGCTGCGCCTGCGTCCGCGTCCGCGCCCGACGTGCCGTCGGGCTGCCGTATCCGGGCCTGCCAGGCCGCGTCGTCCAGCTCGTAGATGTCGGGGATGCCGTCGCCGTCCGAGTCGCGGTCCTCCTCCTCGCACAGCTGCCGGTAGTGCAGGTTGCGCAGCTTGAGCAGCACGGTGGCGACCAGCGCGCAGAGCAGCGAGCCGACCAGCACGGCGGCCTTCGCGGTCTCGGCCAGCCCCGGGTCGCCGGGGAAGGCCAGCTCGCTGATCAGCAGGGAGACCGTGAAGCCGATCCCGGCCAGGGTGGAGACCGCGAACAGGTCGGCCCACTTGAGCCGCGGGTTCAGCTCGGCGCGGGTGAAGCGGGCGGCCAGCCAGGTGCCGCCGAAGATGCCGACGGTCTTGCCGACCAGCAGGCCGAGGATGATCCCCAGGGGTGTCGCCTCGGTGAAGACGTCGACCAGGGCCGGGCCGGAGATCGTCACCCCGGCCGCGAACAGGGCGAAGACGGGCACGGCGAAGCCGGCCGAGAGCGGGCGGACCTGGTGCTCGATGTGCTCGCCCGGCGACTGCTTCTCGTCACCGATGCGGTGGCAACGGAGCATCAGGCCCATCGCCACACCCGCGACCGTGGCGTGCACACCGCTCTCGTGCATCAGCGCCCAGGTCACGAAGGCCAGTGGCACATAGAGGTACCAGCCGTGGACCGCGCGGCGCTGGAGCAGCCAGAACAGTGCCAGGCCCGTGAAAGAGAGCCCGAGCGCCCAGAACTTGATGTTCGAGGTGTAGAAGACCGCGATGATCAGGATGGCGATCAGGTCGTCGACCACCGCGAGAGTGAGCAGGAACGCCCGTAGCGCGGAGGGCAGGTGGGTGCCCACCACGGCCAGCACGCCGAGCGCGAAGGCGATGTCGGTGGCGGTCGGGATCGCCCAGCCGGCCGGATGCCCACCGCTGCCGAGGTTCCCGAGGGTGTAGACGAGCGCGGGCAGCGCCACGCCGCAGACGGCCGCGATCACCGGCAGCAGCGCGGCGCTCGGGCTGCGCAGCTCACCGGCCACGAACTCGCGCTTGAGCTCGATGCCGGCCACGAAGAAGAAGATCGCCAGCAGCCCGTCGTTGGCCCAGGCCTCCAGGGTGAGATCCAGGTGGAGGGGTCCGGACGGGCCCACGGTGTAGTTCAGGACACTCTCGTACGCGTGCGGCCAGACGTTGGCCCAGATCAGCGCCACCACGGCGGCGATCAGCAGTAGGACGCCCCCGACGGTCTCGGTGCGCAGCGCATCGGTGAGGTAGGTGCGCTCGGGGAGTGAGAGCTGGCCGAGGAACTGGCGGCGGGTCGTCGGTTCGGTGGGTGGCTGGGTGGCCACGCGGGGACCTCCTGGAGCGGGAACGGCATGCGGATGCACCTGTGGTGCAGTGCCGACCAGACTTCCCGGCTCACCCAATGACCCATCAAGAATCTTGTTGCGTCTTTGACAGTCTAATGGGAACAGCAGTGGGATATCCGCTTTGTCATACTTTAGGGCCTCGGGCTCTCCGGCTCGGGGCGCGGGCCGCCGAATGGCGTCGGGCCGGTGCGGATGGGTGAACCCAGGCCGGTCGCCGGTCGCAGGCACTCCCCGTCGCGGGGTGGCGCACTTCCGGTGCGGAGGCGGCGGATGCCCGTCGAGGAGATGGACGGGTTGAGTGCCGCGTCACTCATCACCGTCGGAGGCGAGGGTGCGCAGGCCCCCCTGCCTCTGCTGCCCGAACCGTTGCAATTCCCAGTGAAGCTGAACCAGCCCGGGCTGACGCCGGCACCGCGAGCGGCCACCCCGAGGCCATCCCGCGAGGGACTCCGCGAGGCCGCCTCCCGGCCGTCCGGCTCGCGGCCGGCGCGTCGTCCACCTCATGTGCGAGACGTTGCGCAGGCCGGTGGCGGAACGCAGTGAGGAGGAGCCCCGTGGCGCTCCTCGCTGCGCTGCGAGGCCGGGCTCCCCGACCGGTGGTGGTCGGGCGGGGAGCCGTCGGCCGGACTCGTCAGCCCTTGCCGTCCTTCTGGGGGAGTTGGGCCTGGATGGTGTTCATGACGGTGGTGTCGGCGAGGGTGGTGGTGTCGCCGATTTCGCGGCCTTCGGCGATGTCGCGCAGGAGGCG